>CAJJCZ010000001.1 GCA_905182795.1 uncultured bacterium
TAATTCCAGCATTTGGATTTACTTTAGAACCTTTAAAATATTCAGCTCCATCTTTAATTGTCCAAAGAGTTAGTCCTTTAATATTCTTATAATGCTCATCTAAAGGTTTAGATCTAATCACAATAAAAGGAAAAACTTTAGATCTGTTAACAGTGAAAGTTGTAAGCAAAGTAACAATCACTCCAATTGATGCACATGCCAGAAGATTGTATAATGCTCTAATATAAGAGTATGGTTTTTCTGCGACAAACTCAATGCCATGCGCAAAAGGAGTAATAAGCTCAAAAGGATAAATTAATCCTAAAACAATAAATACAGAGCCTATTACAAAACTTAAAACAGCTGCTTGTGCAGAAAAACGTTTCCAGAATATTCCTAAAAATATAATTGTCACCATTGGTGGAGTTACCACACTATGGAACGCTCCATGCGCTTCATAAATGGTACCATATTGTGCGAATAAAAATGCGGCTCCAATTCCTACAACTGTTACCATTGCAGATGTTAGCATAGCTACTTTCAAACGAGTTTTTTCTGAAGGATTTTTTGCTCGAGGTGTATATATATCATTTACTACAACTGCAGCTGATGCATTAATCTGAGAATCAAGACTAGACATTAAGGCTGCTACAACTGCAGCTACTAAAAATGCAAACACCACTTCTGAAGATGCTACAATTCCTGCTACTACGGTAAAAATAGTATTTGGATTTGTCGTTTCTGCAATCACCCCAGTTGACGTATTTGTAATTGCTCTTGCTACCCAACCAGCATTAGATACAGCAACAGTACCAATCGGTAAAAACACTAATACGTTCATCATAGTTGCTCGACGAGCATGCGCCACAGAACGCGAAGATAGAAAACGCATAATAACTGCTTGATTCATAAAAGCAAATCCAACAGATCCGACTATTCCATCTTGCCAGAATACACCAACAAAATTAAAATCAGGGGGGGAATTAAAATCAGCTAACGGCAATTTATTGGTTGTAGAGAGTGCATTCCAGAATATATCAAATCCTCCTAGATAAGCAATCCCAAGTCCAAAAATTAGGAGTCCAGCAAATAACAATACTACTCCTTGTATAAAGTCAGTAAATATAATTGCTGTCTGACCGCCTAAAGAAACATAGATACCAGCAATCAATGCAATCACAATAATGATCGTTTCGATCTCCCATCCTAGAATAGGTTGCAATAATGACCCTAATGCTAATAAACCAATTCCAATATAGCCTATTAAGTATAATATCATTGTAACAGTTGATAGATTTCTTACCGTAGAATTAAAACGTCGTTCAAAATATTCTGGAATAGAGTTTACTTTCATATAATAAATAATGGGAATCCAGCCAAAGAGAAGTAAGGGCATAAAAAACCAATCATTCATATAGGTCATGGTTGAAGAAAAGCCATATTCAAATCCTTTTGATGCGTACTTTGCAAAACTATGCGATCCAACTCCCGTAGCCAACATAGACATTCCAATTAACCACCATGAGAATCGTCTTCCACCAAAGAAAAAGTCTTCTGTAGACTGATTATTACGCGCAAAAAATAATCCTGCACCTAATACAAATGCTACATAGAATATTAAGATACCCCAAAAAAGTGGACTTGTAGCAATTTCAGGAGTCATCGAACATACCTACTTAAAATTAATGCTGTTAAAAGATATCCAGACAGAATAACTAGATAGAGTTGTGGGGTATTATTTAATGCAGCAATTGTCATCAGTAGATGAATAGAAGATACATAAATGAATCCCCAAATTAATACTAGCACCCATGTTTTATATTCAGCCCAAAACTTTTGAGCTCCATAAGCTTTAAAAATTGCAAAAAGACCGCCACCAAAAATGAATAGTCCAATACTATACTGGTAGATAAAAGGCAACCATGAGTGTGAAAATAAATCCATTATCTTAATTCCTCAAAAGATGGCTTTAATAAATCATAAGTATCATGTAGACCCTGTGCCATAACCTTAGTTGATCCTACTACTGGCATAAAACTCGTATCTGAAGACCATCGTGGGACAATATGAAAGTGTAAATGGCTTTCAATAGATGCGCCCGAACCCTTACCTATATTGGCTCCAAAATTAAATCCTTCACAGTGTAAATGAGTTCTTAGTATAGCCATTGTTTTTTTTGTTACCTGCATAACCTCTGATAAAATATTATCTTCTAAATCTTCTATTGCATTTTTTTCTTCATATGGAACCACCATAAGATGCCCATTATTATATGGATAATAATTCATAATTACATAGCATGTTTTACCGCGATGTAGAATAAAATTTTCTCTATCATTGCCTTCATTGGGTTTATCAGAAAATATATTTTGAGAATCATCTTTATTCTTGATGTATTCCATTTTCCAAGGAGCCCATAAGTGTTTTTTATGCGACATATTCATTATCCGATCCAACATTATCAATTAAATCTCTTAATATTGGTTTAATATATACGTTATCTAAATTTATCTTACTAAAACATTTTGCTAAGATATGTAAACGTTGTTCTAATGGTTTATGTTTATTAATTACTACAACATTATCAGTAAATAACATACAACTATCTCCATTAAAATCGCCCTTATCTTGAATAATTTTAATGTCAAATTTATGACTTAATGCGATAAAATCATCAAGAAGCAGCTGATTTTTCTTATTTTTTGTCTTATAGTTCATTTAATACCTGTTATTTTACTACTACTTCTAATTTTCATACCTAAGCCATCTATCATCTCTATATTATATTTTTTCATAACAGCAGTCTCAGGAATTTCATTCAAACTTCTATCTCCACCATTGGCAAAAATATCTGGCTTTAGATATTCTAAGCTTTTACAAACACTCTTATCTTTATCGATACTTAAAAAAACTTCATCAACGCAACGCAATGATTTAACGATTTCTAACCTATCATCTTCTGGCATAAATGATGTACCTTTTTTTAATCCTGCTTGATAGTCGCTATTAACAATAACAATTAATTTATCTCCTAAATTTTTAGCCATTTTTAAATATTCTAAATGTCCTACATGAATAGGATCAAAATATCCACTTACTGCTACAACTTTCATTTGATAGTCTCCTCTTGATATTTCCATAAAGGCAGTTCTAGCTCCCAATTCGCTCGACAAGATAGAGAGTCAGGATAAGCATAAAATTCTTCTGACTGTGTTTTATCTAGAAAAGAACCTGTATCTAATTTATCATTATTATTTCTATCTTCATATATCAACAATTGATATTTAGCTCCTATAATATCATTAATAACATACGATCCATCTAAATTAACGGCCTGAACATAAGAATGAGAACTATTTTGTAATAATATCTTTATCGGATGTAGAAATTTTCCTTTCACTGCTCCTGATATATCAGCTGTTTTTATTATATCGCTATTATCTTCAGCTACATCCAAAGTATCTTTATCTAATACTTCTGAATCAGAATTTTTATGTATAAAGAAATCAATATTTTTCAGATTAACCTTTTTAGTTGATAATAAATTTTGATGATAAAATGCATGCTCTCCTTTGGAATAATCAATATTTGATCCATACTGCTCTACTGCAAGAATAGAAAAATTATCTGATGGCAAATAATTGAATATATATTCAGAATCATCTGTTGTATTTGCAATATAATCTGGAGCTGTATTTAGCATGGATTCACGATCTACTATTCCTCTCCACAATAAAACAGCTGCTTGATCAAAATCTCCATAAACTGTACCCTGTATCGCAGAAGAATCAAATATAAAATCTGAGGTAAACGGAATACTAATATCTTTTGTAATTGCTACTCCATGCTCATCTGCAAGTGTGGTATTTAATACAATCATATAAGTAGTATCTTTAGATAAATCTGACGGTAACCATACATCAATCTTATCTCCTCTAAATTCATATTGGACCTTACCAGCATGCATTGGAAATATATTGATAGCATTTTTGATTGAGCTTTCTTTAAGATACTCACTTAAACGAATAGTGATTTTTTGTTCAGATTTAATATTTATTAATACTTCTGGCTGAGTTCCTAAAAGTGATGGAGGATTTTTATCTAAAGGACCTCCCTCTGGACTCATAACCGATGCACAATTATTTAATGATATCATAATTAGTAGAATAAGAAATAATCTATTCATTTAACGATCCAGTAACATCTGTTGTTTATTCTTATCTATCATATCTTTTTAAATAATCTTCAGACCATTTTACAAAACTATTATTATTAATTTCAAATTTAATTTCATCAATTAAGTCGAAGTAATATGCAATATTTATCAATGTTGCAATACGAATACCGAACATTTCGTTCACTTTAAATAAATGTCTTAAATAAGATTTAGAATATTCTTGAGCAAATGAAATACTACTTTTTTTATCAATGCGAGAGGTGTCATCTTTATACTTACTATTCAAGATATTGATTGGTCCCTCATGAGTAAAAATTTGTCCATTTCTTGCATTACGAGTAGGCAAAACACAATCAAACATATCTATTCCAGACAAAATTGATTTCACAATATCAGTAGGCTTTCCTACCCCCATTAAATAGCGAGGCTGTTCTTTTGGCATATGTGTTCCTAATATATTTACGATATCAAACATAGGGTCTTTCTTTTCTCCTACAGATAATCCGCCAATAGCTAAACCGCAAGTAGTAAATGGAAGCATTTGATCTAAGCATTTTAATCGCTCTTCTTTGTTAATACCTCCTTGAATAATTGGAAATAATGTCTGACTATGCCCATATAAAGTAGGTTGATCATTTAGATATTCATATGCTCTTCTTGTCCAATCTTCTGTCAATCTAGAAGCTCGTTTTAATTCTTTTTTTGAACAATCTGCAGAAGGGCAATAATCAAAAGCCATAATAATATCAGAGCCTAATTTTCTTTGTACTTCCATTGAAGTCTCTGGTGTAAAAAAATGCATACTTCCATCAAGGTGTGATTTAAAATTTACTCCATTGTCTGTAATTTCATTCATCTTGCTTAATGAAAAAACTTGGTATCCTCCACTATCAGTTAAAATACTATTTGACCAGTTTAAAAATTTGTGAAGCCCTCCATTTTTCTCTATAATATCTGTACCAGGCCTTAGATAAAGATGATATGTATTAGATAGCATAATTTGGGTATTAATATCATACAGCTCATTTGGAGATATTGATTTAACTACACCATGAGTACCAACTGGCATAAAAACAGGTGTCTCTATGATAGAATGATCTGTTTCTATTTTACCTACTCTTGCTAATGAATGTTTATCTTCAGATTCAATTGTAAACTTCAAGAGATTACCAATCATAGCCTATAGATAAAATATATTGGGGTTTAGAATAATCTCCATTAGGATATCGATCCCAAGCAGTATCAAGCCTTAACAATGCCCAAGGAGTAAACATTTTCATTCCAATACCAAATGTAGAAATAATTGCAGAAGCTTCTGGGTCAGATAAGCCATATTTTGCTCTTACTAAAGCGCTATCACTAAACTCCTCACTAGAATCCCATGCAGCTCCTACATCAACAAATATATGGCCAAAAATATTTCCAAATCTAATTCTTGCAGGAAAACTGACATCTACATAATTAACAAAAGGAAATCTAAATTCAAAATTTGCAACTGCGACATTTTCTCCAGTACGTTCCCTATATCTTGAACCTCTTACCGGAAAAACATATTCACTAAAATAGATATCTTCCAATAGAGAAGAGTTCTCATATTCTAAAACTCTTTCAGCATAAAAACCTGAGTCATCTCTACCTTCTGTTTGAGTATCTGAGAAGATAGTCATTTGAGAGTTTCCACCTAAAAAGAATCTCTGAGGATTATCTCCTATACTTTTTCCTAACATCAATCGTGCTGCTATACTATAATTTCTGTCAATTTTAAAATATTTTCTAATATCAAACTTAATAGTCTGAAAAGGAACAGAGTCGTCTCCAATATCTGGACTAAACTGAAAAGTAAGATATTGTTTTAATCCATCATTTGGTCCTGTGTAAGTATTCGTAGTATTATCAAAGACCCAACTAACCATTGGCATCATTGCTGTAAGGTTTTCTGTATATAGAGAGTTATAAGTTAAATTATAAATATCAAATTCTTTCACCTCATAGTTTACAGATCTGAGAGTTCCTCCAAAGTCAATACGACTAAATTTAGAAAAAGGATATTGTGCAAAAAATCCTATCCCATAATCTCTTAATTTTCCTATATAATCAGAAGTAAGACTATAGCCCAATGAAAATGTATTAGCCTGCTGAAATAATGTACCATAATAATTCATTCTATTTTTCAAATAAGCATAGCTAATTACTACATCACTATTATCTAGATCTAATACAAGATTTGTGCCCATCATAATCTGATGATCTCCCATAACATCACTCCAAGCAAGATTTGCTAATGCGCGAGTACCAAAAAGATTGTCAATAGATGCTCTTGTGGCTATATAATCAATAGAGAAATCAGTTTTATATGCCTTAGATATATATCCATCAGCAAAACGTAACGAATCTATCGCTGTATCTTGTTTATCAATATCTTTATCAGAATCATTAAATTTTCTGTAATTCCTGGCAAAAATATAACTTGAATAATCTTCCGACTCCTGATTAGATATTCCAGTTTTTACAAAACGTAGATCTTCAAAAGTATCTATATTATTTCTTTCGCTATAGAATCTGGTTTCTGGCACTATTTTCTCTTCTTTATCTTGGGGTTGATTCATCACAAATAAATCCCATCCTCTTTCAGAGTAACCGGAAAAAACTAATTTATCACCTGAGCTATCAACATCAATTTGTTGGATTCCTGTTATAGCATTGGTAATAGGAGAGAAAATTTTACTACCCATTTCATGTCTAAAGATATTATATACGCCATTATAGTCTGCAGTATAAAACAATACATCATCTTTAGTTAAGACCGGATAATTTTCATTATAAGAAGTGTCTGTGATTTGTGTAACTTTTTCATTAGAGAAATCATACATAAATAAATCTGTTTGAGAGAAGTCTATATCAAACATATCAGGAGAACCTTTACTGGTTCCTCTATCAGAACTAAATATAATTTTATCTCCACTTGCTGACCATGATGGAGAAAAATCTGAAAAAGTATCATTCGTTAAATTTATCAATTCTTGTGTATCTATATTTATTACATATAAATCACTTGCATCATCTTTATGTCCTATAAATACAATTTTATTAGAAATAGGATGCCATGCAGTAGTAAAGACTCCATCCAATGGAATAGGTATTTTTTTATAGTCTCCACTTTTAATATCAACAATAATAATAGAGTCTTCCTTTCCGCTCTTCGAGGCAAAAGCAATGTGCTTTCCATCTGGAGACCAAGACAATCCTGGCTGTAACCATTTTAACTCTTCAAAATCTGGGCTATTATTACCTCGGATTAATCGCTTCTTCTGCTTTCCTGAATCAAGGTTGTATAGTATTAAATCCATATAACCAGCTTGATCTGTGAAATATGCCACTGTATTCCCATCAGGCGAAAATGAAGGACTAACATTATAAAAGTTCTTTGTTTTTGATCTATCGGTAATTTTGTCTGAAAAATCAGTAATTTTTTCTCTCTGATTAATATCAGACCAATATTCTTTTTTTAAATAATCATGCCAATCATCCGTCAGTTGTTCAAAATCTACACCCAATGCATTTTTAAATCCTTTTTCTGCATTCTGAGTTCTTTTCATTTGTTGAAATATTTCGCCTACCTTTTCCCTACCATATTTTTTGGTAATATATTGCCATACAGACTGTCCACCTTTATAGGCCAGTATAGAATAGTTTAATTGTTGAATTTCTGGTAATCTTTCTTCGATAGCCAAATCACGTAAAACCATATCTGAATTAGTATCCCAATCAACAGATAGAAATTCTGATAATCCTTCATTAGCCCAGAGTGGTACTTGCAAAAGTATTCTTCCACTTATTAAGCCTTGGGCGTTTCCTCCGTAGACCATGTCGTTAATTGAAGCATGAACTAGCTCATGATGAATTACGTGCTTAAACTGCTCGTAAGAGCCTTCAAATGGGATTACAATACGATTCTTATATAACTCTGTTACTCCACCAACGCCTTCGGGCATATAAGTGTTCACAATATTGGTTTGTTGAAAATCATTATGTGATGTGTATACAATAATCTTTACTGGCTTATTACTTCTCCATCTTAAATGCTTACCTATCTGATCTAGAGACTCTTCTGCAACTTTAGACGTAAAAATAGCTAAGTCGTGATTGTCTCCATAATAGTAAACATTGAAATTAGGACTAACAATATATTCCCAATCGAAAGTATCATACTGGACCTTATTTTGTCCAAAATTTTGTCCAAATATTAACTGACTGCATAAAAGATATATTATAATGAGTTTCATAGTAATAATATTAATATTGAACAAGCTTAGTTTAAAGAGTAATTTTTGCGATGCAGTTACCAGTATATTTCTTTGGAGATACCCACTTTAAGGCTTCAAGTTCAAATGAAGAAAATAAAAAGTTAGAAAAATTTTCAAAATTTTTAGATTCTATCTCTAAAAATGAAAAAAAAGGATCTTTATTTATTATGGGAGATTTTTTTGATTACTATTTTGAATACAAAAATCAGGTCACTAGTGATTATGAAAAAATATTTACTAGAATTGAAGAAATTAAAAATAAAGGCTTTGAAATCTATTTTATAGCTGGTAATCATGATTATTGGATTGGAAAATATTTTAAAAAATATGTCACAAAAACTTTTTTGGATGATACAATAATCACTCATAATAATAAAAATATATATGTTACACATGGAGATGGAATTTTATCTTGGGATAAATCATATCGCCTATTAAAAAAAGTCCTTCGTAGCAATATATTTATTAAAACTTATTCTCTTCTTCCAAAAAGTATTGCATTAAAAATTGCAAATAAAATATCGTATGAGAGAAAAGATTCGCATCATATAAATGAAGAAAAAATAAATAATATCCATACTGAATTAGAAAATTTTGCGTCAGAAAAAATGAATCAAAATTTTACATATGTTATTATGGGTCATTATCATCATTCTTATCATAAAACATTCAATAATGGGGAACTAATTCTACTAGGTGAATGCAATGAAGACAATTATAATTATGCTATATTTGATGGCGATAGATTAAAAATCAAAAATTTTTAAAGTTTACCACACAATGTAACCATAATAGCATTTTGCGTATGTAAGCGATTTTCTGCTTGCTCAAAGACAATAGAATTTTTTGAGTCAATTACATTGTCTGTAACTTCTCTTCCTCTTTCTGCAGGTAAACAATGCATAAATAGATAATCATCTTTAGCATACTCTGAAAGAGAATTATTAACTTGAAAGGGAGAAAATATTCTAACCCTTTCATCGATTTCTTCTTTTTGACCCATAGAAGCCCATACATCAGTATAAATCACATCTGCATCCATCACACCTTTAATAGGGTCGTTAGTTATATTAATCGTAGATAGATTTTTTGATTCTGCAAACTTGATTGTTTCAGGGTCGGGTTCATATCCTTCTGGACAAACACAAGTAAATTCAAATGATAGAATACTTGCTAACCTGATCCATGAATTAACAATATTATTACCATCTCCAACATATGCTACTTTCAAATCATTAATATTTTTTTTCTTTGCTTCCCATATTGTAAACATATCTGTTAAAATTTGGCAAGGATGATTATAATCCGTTAATCCATTGATAACAGGAACATTGGAGTATTTTTGAAAATCTAACATATCGTTATGGCTAAATACTCTAGCCATAATTAAATCATTATATCTACTAAATAATTGAGCTAAGTCTGAAGCACTTTCTCTCTTTCCTAATCCAATATCTTGGGGAGCTAGATAAATTGCATGACCACCCATCCATGAAAATCCTGTTTCAAATGACACACGCGTCCTAGCGGAAGGTTTTGCAAAGATCATTGCCATAGAATGATTTCTAAACGGCCTGAAGTCTTCTTTTGTTCTATACTTATGTTTTAGTTCGGCAGTTAGCTCAAATAAATCTATTAATTCATTACCTGAAAAATCATCAACTTTGATACAATGCTTAAGACTCATTTTAATTTCCTTTTTTTAGTATTTAATATGTTCATTGACTCTCTATATTTTGCTACAGTTCGCCTTGCAATGACAAAGTCATTTGCATCTAATAATTTTACAATCTGTAAATCAGATAGAGGTTTATTTTTATCTTCTGATTCTACAATATCTTTTATAGCAGTTTTTAAATCTTCTGTTCCTACTATCTGCCCAGACTTTTTTACTATTTTACTAGTAAAAAGACTTTTCAAACTTAAAGTTCCTATAGGTGTATCAATATATTTATTTTTTACAGTTCTGCTAATACTAGATATATCCATATCAATTTTTCTAGCAATATCTTCTAACTTTAGAGGGTTAGGATTTTTTTGTCTTTCAGATAAGTAACCATGTTGTACATTAAGAACTTCACTCACTACTTTTCTCAAGGTATTTGATCGAAATAAAATAGTATCTAATAAATCTTGTGCACTACTAACGTGATCGTTAATAAATTTTTTCTCTTCTTTAGAAGTTTTTTTATCCATTGCTGCATTTAAATATTCATTAGATATTTTGAACTTACTTAGATGTCTATCATTAATTAGGATAAACCATTCTTTATTTTTGATTCTTAAAACAACATCTGGATTGACTTGTTGATTTTTTTCATTGAGGTCTACTATTGGTGCAAATTTTTTTGAAGAAATAACAGTTAACGCATGCTCAAAGTCAATGTTTGAGCAAGATAGTATAGATTTTATATCCAAAAATTCTTGATTAAGAAATTGATCAAAGTGATTAGTAATAATATTTAATGCAATTTCTTCCTTATCATTGATTTGTAACATAAGATATTCTTGTACATTTCTACATCCTACCCCTTTAGGATTTAAGGTTTTAACAAATGCTAAGATATTTTCAACATCTCCCATACTTACATCGATAGTATCTGCAATTAGCTCTAATTCAGAATCTAGAAAACCGCTATTGTCTAAATTGAATATAATTTGTTGGGCTATTTCTTTTGATTTTTCATCAATTTCAGATTGGTCAATTTGACTTATAAGATTGTCAATGGCATTCTTATCTTCTGGTAAATTAGATAAAAATAAATCATAATTTTCTTGATTATCGAGACCATAATTTTGATTGTCTTTAGATCTAAAATCTTCAGTATTTTTTTCAACCAAAGCAGGATTTTTTTGGATTTCATTCTCTAATTCTTTTTCAATTTCATCCAGTCCAAGCTCTAAAAGCCTAGATTGAAGTATTTGTTTTGGTGTTATAGACTGTTTTTGTCTAATCTTAGTAGAAAGCTTATTCATTAATCTAATCTAAACTTTTTTCCTAGATATATTCTTCTGACTTCTTCGTCATTTGCAAGCGTTTCTGCATCTCCAGATTTTAAAATTTCTCCACTATGTAACAAATAAGATCTATCTGTAATTGATAATGTTTCTCTTACATTGTGATCAGTAATCAGTACTCCTATATTTTTCTTTTTTAATGAAATAATCATTTGCTGAATATCTTCTACTGCAATTGGATCTACTCCAGCAAATGGCTCATCCAAAAGAACAAAATCAGGTTTTAGAGCTAATGTACGGCATATCTCAACACGTCTTCTCTCTCCACCTGAAAGACTCGAACCTAAACTCTTTCTTAGGTGATTAATATTAAATTGATCCAATAATTCATCAATTAAATGATTTTGATCAATATCTTTTGGTAAAATTGTTTCTAGTACAATTTTTAAATTATCTTCTACGGTTAGTTTTCCAAAAATAGATGGTTCTTGCGCAAGATATCCAATACCCATTCTTGCACGTTTATACATTGGAAGACTTGTAATATCTATATCTCCCAGCGATATAGTTCCAGATGAAGGTCGAATCATTCCTGTAATCATATAAAAAGTAGTAGTTTTTCCAGCACCATTAGGACCTAGAAGACCAACAATTTCTCCTTTCTCTAAATGGATATCAATATTGTTTACAACATTTTTTTGAGAATAATTTTTTTTTAAACTTTTTGCGTTTAGTGTTTTACTCATCGCTAATAGAGCCTCTTGGTTTTGTAATTTTCCAATCTGTTAAATCAATATTAGATTCAAACCCAGTGCCATACAATGTATCAAAATTTCCAGAAATAAAAGTCAAGTTTGCATCAGTAAAAATTTTATCTTCTTTGTTATCCCAAAGCAATGAATCTGTCAAAAGCTGTTGTCCGTTATCTGCAGAAACTACTACATTTCCGAATGCATTGATTTTATTTTCTTTCTCGCTTACAAATGCATACTGAGAAGTAATGAGTGATTTATGTTTATAATTATTATCATACAAATCTACATTAACATCATCTGTTAACTTTAATTCTAAGTTTTCATTATTTTGCTCTAAGAATTTTGATTTAATAAGAGCTTTGATATTTCCCTTTTCAGTTAAGGTAATCTCTACATCACTAGATACTTGATTGTGAGTATTGTCTACAGGTACTTCAGTTTGATAGGATTTAGAACAGCTGATTAAAATAAAAAATAGTACTAAATAATAATAGTTCATCGTAACTCAGAAAGTAGCTGACCTAACAGTTGGTCAAAATCTCCCCTTGATGCAATAAGCAAATCGATCACTTCTCTGACCGCTCCTTTCCCACCAGTTTTTTTCGTGATATAATGTGCATAGCTTGCAACATATTCAGGTGCATTTGGAACAGAAACAGCAAAACCTACTTTTTCTAAAATAGGAATATCAATAATATCATCTCCCATGAAACAAATTTCACTGTCTTCAAGATTATATTTTTTCTTTAATTCATTATAAGAATCTATCTTTCTAATTACTCCATTATATACATCATCAACTTGTAATTCTTCTGCTCTTGAGGTTGTAGTAGCTGATTCTCTTCCAGTAATCCAGGCTGTCTTAATATCAAGATCTAAAAGTCGTAACATTACGAAACCAACTCCATCTAATACATTGAAACTTTTTGATTCTTCACCTGCAGTATCTTTAATAAATTGTCCATCTGTAAGGATTCCGTCTACATCGCAAATAAATAGCTTAATATTTTTTAATTCTTTATCCATTTTTTTGTCCATGATTTAAATATGTTTTTCTAAATGCTAGCATTGACACAAGTACAGTCTCTAATTTTTCTAAAGGCCACTGAGTGCTAGCGTCACTTAATGCCTGATCAACATTGTCATGTACTTCCATAAATATTCCATCACAACCTGTTGCTACTGCAGAATAAATTTGACCAGGAATAAATTGCCTATTTCCTGAGGTAGTCTCTTCAAAATTTCCAGGTATTTGAGCGCTATGCGTAGCATCATAAATTACTGGAAAGCCAAATTCTTTCATAATCTGAATAGAGCGCATATCTGATGTTAAACTATCATATCCAAAAGAGTTTCCTCTTTCTGTTACTAGAATGTTTTTATTTCCAGTAGCTGCAACCTTATCAATAATATTTTTTACTTTATAAGGAGATAGAAATTGTCCCTTTTTAATATTAACAATTTTACCAGTTTTTGCTGCTGCTACTAATAAATCTGTTTGTCTACATAGGAATGCTGGAATTTGAAGAACATCTACTACGCTAGCAACTGCTTCTGCCTGCTCCGGATGATGAATATCAGTTAATACAGGTATATTAAATGTATTTTTAACTTCTTCTAATATTTTTAATCCTTCATC
Organism: uncultured bacterium; assembly: GCA_905182795.1. Taxonomy (GTDB): domain Bacteria; phylum Fidelibacterota; class Marinisomatia; order Marinisomatales; family Marinisomataceae; genus Marinisoma. The sequence goes on from CAJJCZ010000001.1 coordinate 13,813, forward strand.
TATACCATTCCCTCTAAAAGAATTAATGGAAGTTCTATTGGCTTTATCAAATGAACTTTTAAAGATAAATGGAATCTCTAATTTTTCTGTAATCTTAAGAATTTCTTCTGCCATTTTTAAAATATGATCTCTGCTTTCAATAACGCAAGGGCCGCCAATAAATGGAAGTGCTTGATCACCAAAGATAGTGTCCCTACAGACAACTTTATTTTTAGCCATTCTTCTGCTCCTTTAATGATGCTTTAACAAATTCTCTAAATAATGGATGAGCTTTATCTACTCTACTTTTTAACTCAGGATGAAATTGGCATCCTACAAACCAAGGATGGTTAGGTAATTCTATAATTTCAACTACGCCTAAATCTTTATTCATTCCAGAAAATACTAATCCATTTGATGTCATTTTCTTAACAAACCTATTATTTACTTCCCATCTATGACGATGACGCTCTGAAATAGTTTGTTTCTTATAAATTTTTGAAGCTTTTGATTTTGGAGTAATATCACAATCATAAGAACCTAATCGCATTGTTCCTCCTTTAACCTTAATGGCTTTTTGAGACTCCATTAAATCAATTACTGGATTTATACACTTACTATCAAACTCTGTACTATTAGCATTTTTAATGCCGCATACGTGTCTTGCAAAGTCTATAATCACACATTGTAATCCTAGACAAATTCCTAAAAATGGTATGTTATTTTCTCTAGCAAATTTTGAAGTCAATATTTTACCTTCTGCGCCTCTAGATCCAAACCCTCCTGGTATCAGAATGCCATCAATGTCAGCAAAAATCTTTGTAGCATCATTATCATTTTTAATTTTTTCCGTATTAACCCATACCACTTCTACTTTGGTATTATTTTCTACTCCCGCATGTATAAATGATTCAATTATGCTCTTATATGCGTCATGCAACTCTGTATATTTACCACACATTGCAATTTTAACATTATGATCTGGATTTTTATATGTATCAACAAAATTTTGTAGCTTTTTAATAGATGGCTTATTCTTTAATTGTAATCTATCGCAAATCATTTTTGTAATATTCTGTTCTTCTAGTAATAGTGGTACTTCATAGATACTTGATACATCTTTGTTTTCTATAACATGCTCAGACTTAACACTACAGAATAAAGCTAGTTTATCTTTTATATCTTGAGTGATTTCATGCGATGTTCTACAAAATATAAAATCTGGAGACAAACCAATCTCTCTTAATTTCATCACTGAGTGCTGTGTTGGTTTTGTCTTAATTTCTCCACTTGCAAAAATATATGGGAGTAATGTTAGATGAACAATCATAGAATTAAAATATCCTACATCTAGAGATAATTGTCTAATAGCCTCCAAAAAAGGTAAGCTTTCAATATCTCCTACAGTTCCTCCTACTTCACAAATAATAACATCATATTTTTTACTATCAGCCAAATTATTAATACGTTGTTTAATTTCATCTGTTACATGTGGAATGACTTGAACTGTTTCTCCTAAATACTGACCAGAACGTTCCTTGTCTAATACTGTGCTATAAATTTGTCCAGAAGTGGCATTGTTATGCTTTGACATGTTTTCATCAATGAATCTTTCATAGTGACCTAAATCTAAATCAGTTTCAGATCCATCGTCCAAAACAAACACTTCTCCGTGCTGATATGGATTCATAGTACCTGGATCAATGTTTAAATAAGGATCTAATTTCAAAATATTTACTTTTAGTCCTGCGCTTTTTAAAAGATACCCAATTGAAGAAGCAGAGATGCCTTTCCCAAGACCAGACATAACTCCGCCAAGTACAAATATAAATTTTGTTTTAGATTTCATAATATTTTAAGTCTTCTTTTACATCAATACTTCTATGTTGAAAGTCAGTAATTAATAGTTTAATTGCAATATTATTATCCAATGCTCGCAATTGTTCTAGCTTCATTTTTTTTTCATTTTCTGACTGCTCAAGATTAGTAAATTTTTCTAATGTTTTTTTTCTATATGCATATATTCCAATATGGCGAAAATATTTTCTTCCCTTATCATCAATAGATCGGTTAAATGTTCTAGCATTATTTTTAACATCTAGAGACACTTTGACTATATTAGGATTCTCTAAGTCTTCATCGCTTAAATCGGTAGAAGCTACTGAGGCCATTTCAACATCAGGGTCATCAAATAATTGAATCAGTTTATCGATGATATTAGCATCAATATTTGGTTCATCGCCTTGAATATTTACAACAATATTACACTTGATTTTTCCTGCAACCTCTGCAACCCTATCTGTGCCAGACTCATGACCTTTTGATGTTAATATCGTCTCACACTCTTTATCTAAGTGAGATAGTGTTTCCATGGAGTCTATGGCAATAACTAATTGATTGAGTAGTTTAGATTTTTTAGCATTATCATAAACATGCTGAATAACTGATTTTCCATTTAGTGAGTAGACAATCTTTTTTGGGAATCTAGTCGAATTTAATCGACCAGGAATAACGCCTAAATTCACTGACTTTCCTTCTTTAGCACTATAGGAACTTTAATATAATCTTCAGATGAGTCTGGGCTATTTTCAATAACCGACTCTTTAGATAAAGGTTTTTCAAATTGATCATCTCTTAATGGGCTCTTCATATCATGCACATTAACCAACTCATCTACATTTTTTGTATCTACCTCATTTAAAAGATCCATATAATCTAATATATTGTTCATGTCTGCTGTATGCTTTACCAATTCTTCCTTTGAAAGTAAGAGTCGTGAAAGTCCCGCTATTTTTTCAACTTCTTCTTGTGATACTTTTTGTTTTTTTGACATAGTAAGATTATTTAAAAGAATTTATAAGATAAGTATCTCTCCATCAAGGAAAAGCAAAAGACTGATTAATCGTAACGCATTGAATCGATAGGATTTAAATTGGATGCTTTAATGGCAGGATATAATCCAAATATAATTCCCATTGATGCACAAATCTGAATGCTATAAAAAACCCAATCTAATGGAATAACAGGGTCTTGCCCTAAAAAGAATGCAACAACATTACCAAAGGCTAAACCTAAAATGATTCCAACTATTCCTCCAAGAAGTGATATTAAAATTGCTTCAATTAAGAATTGTAAAAATATATCAATCTTCCTCGCTCCAAGAGCTTTACGTACACCAATTTCTTTAATTCGTTCTGTAAGAGAAACCAACATAATATTTGCAATTCCAATGCCAGCAACTAATAAAGAAATTCCAGCAACTAAGCCGATAAAAAGAGTTAGAGATCCTGCAAAGTCTCCAAAAGTATCCATCAATTGATCATTGGTTGCGATATAAAAATTATTCTCTGCACCTGGGGGAATTTTTCGAATTGCACGAAATACACCAACTGCTTCATCTGTGGCTGCATCTACGGTATCCATTGATTCAGATTCTAATATTAACATTATGTCTGCTCTTCTCCAATTTCGACCACTAAAATATTGTAAAAAAGTAGAGATTGGAATGCCAATCATCGCATCCATACTTTGACCTAACATCTCGCCTTTTGGTGCTAACAAACCAATAACTTGAAATGGAAGATTATCAATTTTAATAGTCTCTCCTATTGGATCTGAATAAGGAAATAATTCTTCTTTAATATCGTACCCAATCAGAGCAACGCGTGTACTGTTATCTATATCTTGTTGATTTAGGTTTCTTCCACTAATAATCTCATACTTATTCAATGAAAGTATGGCGGCATCACCACCCCAAAAACTAGTTAGCTTATTGTTTAATTCATTTTTACCAACACTAATTGTACGCTCACTAGGCTCTTCTGCTACTGTTGCTGATATATTTTTTGTAAGAGATAAAGAGCGTTTTAATTGCTCATATTCTGACCATGTAATATTTGGTTTATTACGATCGCCTCTACCACTACCTCCAAAACTAATTTGAACTGGATTATCTTTTGTAATATAAAAAACATTAGTTTTCATATCGCTAACTAAACCATCATAAGATTTTTCAAAAGTTGCTAGAACAGTCATAATAGCAATAATAGATGATACTCCAACTGTAATACCTAGAAGAGTTAATGATGTACGCAACTTAGTTTGGCCAAAATAAGATAAGACTCCACCAATAGCATCTCTTAGATAATTGATAATTCTATTCATGGCGTAATGCATCAATTGGATTCAAATTAGCTGCTGTTCTTGCTGGAACCATACCAGCTGATACTCCTATAAAAACACAAATCATAAAAGTGTAAAAAATTAATAATAGATCAAAATCGATTGGAAGAGGAGAAAATGCTGACAATGCCATAGTAATCAACTTTACTAAAATAATTCCAGTGCTACCTCCAATAATTGATATAGCAACTGCTTCACTTAAAAATTGTATTAAGATATTATTACTGGTTGCTCCCATTGCTTTTCTTAGCCCAATTTCTCGAGTACGCTCTCTAACAGATACAAACATTACATTCATAATGCCAATAGCAGATACTACAAGAGATATTCCCGTCACTAGAAATCCCATTCCAGCAATAGCAATCTTAATTGCATCAAATTGTTCTTGATACGCATCGGCAGAGTTAACGGAAAAATTATCATCTTCATCTGGCTTTAATTTTCTCGCCAATCTCATAATCATTCCCACTTCTTCTTTAGCTTTTAACATATCTTCTGGTTTAGTTTTTAGAACCAACTCATCAAAACCCCATCTGGTTAAAATGCGACTAAAAGTGGAAGAAGGCATAATAACTAAGTTATCTAGAGTTCCGCCAGGAACCATACCCATTCCTTGTTTTTTTAACTCTCCTATGACCTCAAATGTAACATTATTCAATCTTATTTTTTTACCAATAGGATTTTCTCCATCAAAAAAACCATCTCTTACCGTACCGCCAACAATAACTACTCTTCTCTGTAAATCCCATTCATTCTGTGAAAAAAATCTTCCATTTACAATTTTAGTCCCACTCAACATTTCATCATAGCCCGGATATACACCATTGAGCTGCAACCATGAAGCTTTATTTCCGAAAGATCCTCTAGTCCACGTATTCTTCTTTATACTTACATCTGTAACATAGGTACTATATTTTGTAATATATTCAAGGGAGTCTTCGTCAATTTTTGGACGATTACGATATTGCCACCAGTCGAAGTCAAATGACCAAGGCCATGTACCAACATAAATCTTATCATTCCCATAATATTCCATAGATTTATCAAATTCTTTATCGATACTTGATACACCCGCAGTAACAATACTGACAGTAAAAATACCAATAGTTAAGCCTAGGGAAGTTAAGATGACCCTTGTTAGATTTGTTCTAACTGCTGCAAGGCCAATTAATATATTTTTAAATATACTATTCATCTACAACAATTTTGCCATCAAAAAGCTCTACTCTTCTTTTTGCTCTTTTTGCTACTGACTCTTCATGAGTAACAATAATTAATGTATTGCCAGCTTTATGTAATTCATCAAAAAAATTCAAAATTTCAACTCCACTTTTTGAGTCTAAGTTTCCCGTAGGTTCATCAGCTAAAATAATAGATGGCTTATTAGCTAATGCACGTGCAATTGCAACACGTTGTCTTTGTCCGCCAGATAGTTCGCTTGGTTTGTGAGCCATTCGATCAGATAGTCCAACAATCCTAAGTGCTTCTTCTGCGCGTTGAAGTCTCTCTGTTCTACCTAATGGAGAATAAATCAATGGGACTTCTACATTTTGAAGAGAAGTAAGCTTTGGTAGTAAGTTAAATGTCTGAAAAACAAAACCAATTTTTTCATTTCTGATATTAGCAAGTTGGCTGTCATTCATTTCTGATATTAGCTCATTACTAAATTTGTAGACTCCTTTTGTAGGAACATCTAAACAGCCAATAATATTCATTAATGTTGATTTTCCAGAACCAGACGGTCCCATAATAGAAATGAAATCATTTTCATAAATACTGATAGAAACATCATCTAAAGCTTTTACAACATTATCACCTAGATGATAGATCTTAGATATTGAATCTATCGCTATAATTTCTTTTTTTGATTTAGGCATTATACTTCTAAGCTCTAATTGCCTGAACCTGGTCTACCGCTACCACGCTTATAACTATTTTCAGATTGTTTTTTAACAGTGACGGCTGCTCCATCATATAGATCTCTACTAATTGCTACAAATCCTCCCGTAACAATTTCTTCTCCTTCTTCAAGACCGGATAATACTTCATAGTCTCTATCTCCAACAATTCCTACTTCTACAAAACGCTGCTCTACAGTATTTTCATTCACAACAAATACAACAGTTCTCTTTTTATCACTTCTTTTATTATTTGTAATTGGTCTACTTTCGTTCAAGCCTGACTCTACTGTAAATGATGCTTTAGATTCGGATTTTTTTTCTGATTTTCTAGGCGTAGTCAGAGATTGAATCGGAATTGAAAGTGTTTGATTGCGTTGTTCTGTAATAATTTCAACCGTAGCACTCATTCCAGGGCGCATACCATCCACAACTTCTAACATTTGTATCTTCACTTGAAAGTTAGTGACTTGCTGTTGAGAGCCGCCACTAGATGTACTAGAAGCAAATGCTACTTCCTTAACTACTCCCTTAAATATTTGATTTTGATATGCATCTACTTCAACCATTGCAATATCATTAATAGAAATATCTGCAATATCATTTTCATTCACATTTACATAAACTTCCATCTTTGATAAATCTGATAATTTTAATAATACACTTGGATTGAACATACCGCCTTGCGCTAAGTCACCCACTTCTCCATCAATGAAAGTGATCGTTCCATCTTGAGGTGCAATTAATCTTAATTTTGAAAGAGCATCTTCATCTTGAATATATCGTGCTTCAGATGCATTGAATGAACTTAAAGCGGAAGCATAGGAGGAATTTGTATTCTCCATATCTTGATCAGAGATTAAGTCATCCTTATATAATTTTTCTTGACGTGATTTTTTAATACTCGCATTACTTAGACTTACTTTTGCCGCCTCTACACCCGCCTTAGATGCTGCTGTTGCAGCTTTTTGTTGACGATCATCTAATGACATTAAAAAGTCACCTTTTTGTACAAAATCACCTTCTTTCACAGCAATATCTGTGATATAGGTTGTATTATTTGCACTTAATTTTACTTCTGTTTCTGGCGTCAATACTCCATCAGCAACTACCTTACTTTCTAAGTCTTTTCTTTCAAGTTTCATCGTAGAAACTTCAATTGACCCATCGTCCCCTGATGAAGACATAAAATATGCACCTAAGCATAATACTAAAACACCCAACCCAGCTTTCATCTTATTATTCACATTTTCTCCTTATTCATATTTTTTATCTAATGTTCCAAGCAAGTCATCCAAATTTGCTACTTGGATTGCTGCGTCATATTTAGTTCTTACTAAACTTGAACTAGCTTGAATTAATCCTAATTGTGCATTTAAAAGCTCTAAAATGCTTGCTGAACCTAATTCATATTTTTGTTGTGCTAATCTCAAGTCTTCTTCTGCAGAAAGTAATACTTCTTCCTGGATAGGAATAATTTCTTGATAATTATTTAATGTATTAATCAACGCATACAACCTGACTTTGGCACCATTTTTATTACTATTAAAGAGCGTCTCTGCTTGGTCTAATTGTAATTTTGATATTTGAATCGAATTCTTTTTTCTGAAACCAGAAAAAATAGGGATACTTACTGAGATGTTAGCACTTTTGATGTAATTATCGTCAAAATAGGTTCTAGTAATTTGATCGCTAGAAGAAGCATTCATACCCACACTCATATTTACGCTAGGCAAACTAGAACTCCATGCTTTTTTTACGTTAATCTGTGCTCCTGAAATCTGGTTATCTAATATATTTAAATCAGGACTATTTGCTAGCATTAAATTATATGCTTCGTCAAAAGTGGGAACCGACAATATAGGATCTATTTTTTCCCTGATATTTACTACTACATCGCTATTCAGAAGACCCATGCTATGTCGTAGAGATTTTTCAGAATTCTTTTTGCTTAACTCTCTTGATAAAAAACTAGATCTTGAAGTCCCATAACGGACTGATGCTTTCAAATAGTCTGTTTTGCTAACCGCTCCTAAGTTATATTGCTTTTCAACTAATTCGAGTTGTTTTTTTGATAATGCTAGGTCTTTACCAGCTATATCAAATAATTCAGAATTCTTTAAATATTGATAATAGTAAGTATACACATCTAATATAATACGTGCTTTTGCCTGTCGTTTTCTCTCTTTTGAAGTATTATAATTATTATCGCTTTGCTTAAGAGTGTTAATCTTGTTTCCGAAATTAAATAAACTTTGGGATAGGTTTACTCCTCCGCTATATCTTTCAGAAGCCTCTGAGGAGCTATTTCCATACGTTGTTTCGCTAAATGAATTGCTTGCATTTACTGATGGTAACATTAAAGCTCCAGTTGAAGCACGATTTAACTTCGCAATTGCTACATCTTGCTCTGCTCTTTTAAGTGATGGTTTATTTTCAAGTGCAATACGCACACATTCATCAACAGTTAAGGATTGTCCTATGGATGTTGAAATAAATAATAAAATAGTTAGTATATACTTGTTCATAATCTCCTACCTGTATCTTAGGTTTGAAAGTAGCTAAAAAGTTTCATAATAAAAAATAGAATTCAGTTGTTTTATATATGACTCTCAAAAAACAAAAAAGTAAAATAATACTTACTTAAAAAATTTGTTTTTTTTCAAATTCTTAAGCATAGATAAGGCCTCTGAATGTGTGTGTTTAATATCTCCATTCAGGATTGCTTCCTCAATTATCTTTTTTATTTCTCCAACCTTCTTACCTGCAGGTAAATTGAACATTTCCATAATTTCATGCCCCCTTACAGGAGATTGAAATGCTCTTAATTCATCTGACTCAATAACTTCTTGTATACGCTTTTCTACGTGGTCAAAATTAGATAGATACTTTTTAACATTATTTGGATTCTTGGTAGTAATATCAGCTCGACATAGGAGCATTAAATCTTGTGCATCTTCTTGTGCATCTACAATTAATCTTCGAATAGCAGAATCAGTTACTTCTTTTTTTGCTAGACTAATAGGTCGTAAGTGCAAAGCAGTCAACTTTGTGATATAGTCTCTTGTTTTATTAGAAAATTTCATACGTTCTGATATTTTTTTTAGCATACGAGCACCATAATCATCGTGTCCATAAAAAGTATACCCTTTCTTTTTATCTATTCTTCTGGTTTTAGGTTTTGCAATATCATGCACTAAAGCTGCCAATCTTAAATCTAATTTATTAGACAATTTTGCGGCATTATCGACTACTTCCAATGTGTGAAAAAATATATCTTTATGATGATATTCACTACTTTGATCTAAGCCATACATGATTGAAATCTCTGGGAAGACATATTCAAGTAATCCAACTTCTTGAAGTAAAATAAATCCAACAGAAGGTTTATTTGTGCCTAAAATTTTTAACAGTTCATTAGTTATTCTTTCTTGAGAAACTATTGATATTCTTTCAGCATTATCTTTTATCGACTGTAGGCATTTTTTGTCTATTTCCATTCCTAGCTTTGCAGAAAAGTATGCTGCTCTCATCATGCGCAATGGATCGTCTGAAAATGTTACATCAGAATTAGTCATAGGGGTTCTTAGTATTTTTGCATTTAAATCTTTAAAGCCATCAAAAGGATCAATAAGTGTCCCCATATTGTTTTTCTGTAGAGAAATTGCCATAGCATTGACAGTAAAATCTCTACGCTGTAAATCTTCATTAATATCAGTCATAATAATATCTTTTGGCTTGCGTGACTTTGGATCATATGATTCTAATCGAGCGGAAGCGACTTCAATTTCACATTCTTTATATGGTATACGAGCTGTAGCAAACTTTGGAAATGGAACTACTGTAGATACATTTAATTTTCTAGCTAGTTGATGAGCAAATTCAATTCCATCGCCTTCAATCATAATATCAATATCTACTGAATGCTTTTCTGGCTCTAATAGCAAATCTCTAACACAGCCACCAACTAAAAAAGCTGGTACTTTTATTTCTTCAGATAGATCGCTAATTACTTTAGATATGCGATACAATCGTTTATTTTGCTTAAGTATGTCTTTAATTACAGTCATTCTGTAAATTAAAAAATATATCTATCTATTATGCTAGAAAAACTAAATAAATATATTGCATTATTTTTCTTCTTTTCGCTGCTAAGCGCTCAATTCAAAGAAGCGTCTGTTTCGTTTGATGATCGCCTATTAAAAGCAGATGAAAAAGTGTCTTTGTTTCAATTGCAAAACAATATTAAAAAGTTTTACGAATATACGGTTTGGAATGAAGATTATCGCGATTTAGACATTAACATCAATGTTCAAATTCTTTTTGAGGGGAATGCCAACATAGGAAGTTCTCAAGCGTATGGAATTCAATCCTTATTTAGTAATAATAGAGATCTTCATTTTTTTGATAAGGGATCAAACTTTGTTTTAAGTCAAAATAATTCACTCTATTATGATAGTGTTTATTTTGATCCTCTATCAAGCCTATTGGGATTTTATGGTAATATTATATTGGGAGCAGAGCTAGATACTTGGTCTAATTTAGGTGGTAATAGTCATTATGAGAAAGCAAGATCAATCGCTGTCCGTGCCAGTGCTTCTAATTTTTCAAGAGGTTGGGATCAACGGATTGTGCTTATTAATCTCTTAACAGAAAATATTGGACTAAGAAAGTTAAGATTTTCAACATATCTAGCATATGAACTTTTTGAAAATGGAGAAATTGATGCCTGCGGAGATGCTTTAAGTAGTATAGTTAAAAATTTGGATGAAGTAGTCGATAATTATAATCAAGAAAACTATACTAATACATTTTTAAAATTTCATGGTAAGAAAATTGGCGAAATGATGCAAAAACTAGGTCAAAAAAAGCTACTTCAAGAAATGATCTATCTAGATTCACAGAGAGATAATATCTATAAAGAATTATTGTCGTCAATCTGAGAAAAGTATTTTTTTCCTTTAATGAAATAATCTATTGCTATACTCTTATTATAAATATTATCTAACTCAGCAATATCATTACTCTTTCTAATTTTTATTATCTTACTTACGGAAAATAATATCCATAGCTCTGCATACAGTATTGCAATAAATCTTCTGATATCTAAAGTGAACACTGAATAAATCAAAGCCATCCAATCTAATATCAATCTCTTCAGAATTAAAATTCCATAGTTAAAAGTAAAAGAATTTTTAAAAAATAAAATCCAAGAATTTCTATGATTCAAGTAGTGTGACTTGATTGTATTTTCTTTGATTGTTTGCTTTCCATAATGGTAAATAAAAGCACTGGGGACAGACCAAATTTTATATCCTAATGCTTGTGCTCTCCAACATAAATCTATTTCTTCCATATAAGCAAAATAGACTTCATCAAATCCACTTAATTGATTGAAGATATCAGCTCTAACAATCATTGCAGCTCCTGATGACCAAAATATTTCTGAAGGCTTATCATATTGACCAGCATCTTTTTCTAGAGTATTGAACAGTCGTCCTTTAACATAAGGAAAACCAAAACAATCGATAAATCCTCCTGCGCCACCAGCATAGTCGAAGTATTCTTTATTATTAATATTTAATACCTTAGGTTGAGCAGCAAAGGCGCTAGGATGCTCTTCTAAAAAATCTACTAATTTTTCTATCCATCTATCCGAATGCTCAGTATCATTATTTAAAAATATTAAATATTTTCCTTTTGCATGTTGTGCTCCGATATTGCAGCCTCCGCTATAACCAATATTTTTTTTATTACTAACAACTATTACATCAGAAAATAAATTTTGTATATTTTTAATAGAATTATCAGTGGATGCATTATCTACTACAATAATTTCAAAATTATCGATATCAATATTTTGATAGATGGAGTTAATACAATTGTATAAGAGTTTTTTCCCGTTATAATGAGGAATAATAATTGAAACTATTTTCATGATCTTTTTAATTTTTCAATTTCATCAAGTAACCGACTAGCATCGGTATCTTCCGGACTGCGTACTATCCAATTTTGAATTAAGTTAGTTGCTTCGTCATACTCTTCTAACTCTCGATGACATAAATATAATAAGAATACTAAATCAGGCAAAGTTTTTTGCCATGACTGCCACTCTTGTACTGTAATCTTAGTAGCGATAAATCCTTGTTTTTTGATTGCTCTTTCAATGATTAAAAAATTATCATATATAGTTTTAAAAATTTCTTTCGCTTCTGAATAGTCATCTAAATTTTGAATAAAAGACTTACCATATAATAAATAATCTTCCATCTCAATATCATCTCTCTCAGCTAACTCCTTTAGATGGTATCTAACTTTCTCCTTGTTCCCAATCCCATTATAAATCTGAGTAATCTGATATTGAAGCTCTTTTGATGGTATAGGTATTACTGCACTAGGCATTTTATCTTCCATTTCTAACAATACCATTTCTGCTTTTTGTAGATTGCTATCAAGGTAATGTGAAATAGCTAAGCGCGTAAAACCTACACGATAATTTTGAATCAATCTTCCAATTTGTCTATCTACATGGACATTTTTATTAGCAAGATTTCTATAGATATAACCAGGCTGATACTCTTTAGATATAGATACTTCTGTAATAGTGTTTTTATGCGAATCATAATCTTCGAACCAATCTTCATTTCCAACTATTGATAATAAGTTCTTAGTCATCTTGTCTTGATTGATTGGATATGACTTATTGTTTACTAATCGATATGCTAGTCCTTCCATTGTGAAATAATCATCTAGATTTAACATGCTAGTAGGAGATACTGTAGCAGCAAAATATACTGGTCTATTCCAATTATTATCTTTGATAATTCTAAGGACCATAAGATCTTGGATACGTAATGCCACATCAAGGTAGGTGGGTTTTAATTCCCATTCAATAAGACCTTCAAGATTTAAATCGTCTATAGGGGCATTAATAGAAATAGTATTAGATGACCATTTCTTAAAATCTAAATTTTGAATCTCATTATCATTCATAAAGATAAAAGGACTATCCTGATCTCTGATTTGAGTAACATACCATGGCGTATTCAGTAAACTTAAATTTATCACCCTTACATCCGTTCTAATTTTTTCTACTTCCTGCAAATACCAAACAGGAAAAGTATCATTGTCACCATTAGTAAACAAAATTGCATCAGGCTCACAAGTCTGTAGCATATTATATGCCATATCCCACGCGATATAATTACCAGTTCTATCATGCTCTTCATAGTTTGCAATTAACATCCTTAATGGAATAAAAACCAAAAACATAGAAATCATAAAGTAAGATGCTCTTAGTTTGATAGATTTTTCTAATAAAGTATCACTTATATAATTAATCGTACTAAAAATTCCTATAGCTATCCATATGGAAAATGCCATGAAGCTAGCTACATAAGAATAATCTCTTTCTCTAGCTTGAGGACTGTCTTGATTTAAATAAAAAATAATTGCAATCCCTGTCATGATAAATAATACAAGCAATGAGAATGCATCATACTTATTTTTTCTAAAATGAAAATAAGCGCCAAATAATCCCATAATTAACGCTAACGGTAATCCAAACTGTCTCCAATCTACGCCATCTTCTTTTGAAGATGCTCCAAAATCAGAAACAAAGGAATCATTACTAGGTCCCTTACCACCAAATTGCCATAAGAAATACCTGATATACATTTTATTAATTTGATAGGTCAATAGAAAGCTTGCCTGTTCAGAAACATTATATGTCATATACTTATAGTTTTGGCTGCTAGAAAATTGAAAATCTGGATATTCAGGACTGCCTACTATAGAAATTTTTGATGGAAGATTATTAAATTTTCTTGGGAGCAATGACATTGAACCATACTGATCACGATTCAAATAAGAAGTAGCTTCTACTATTGTCTCAGGATTATTTTCATCAATGTTAGGATTTTGTCCTGAACGAATAAAGATTGCCAAATAGGTTGAATATCCAATAATAATTAAAAATAAAGACATGTATACAAGTGAAAAGATTGTCTTTTTATTTTTAATACTGCTATATAAAAAATAGGATAGTATCCCTATCAGCAGCAATAAGCCTTCAAATCCTATTTTCGATACAATAGTCGGAAATCCTTTAATAATACCATTTTGTATTACAATAAAGGCTAGCAACGATAAGCTTAATGTAATTATCAAATTTTTAGTTGAAAAATTAGAGGTGGAAAAATAAATAATTAACCCTATAAAAGGGATTGTGAGCAGATTTAATAAATGTACTCCAGTAGCTAAACCAATGACATAAACAATTCCCATCAAGTACATCGTACTATGGTCTTTTTCTTTATACTTGGACCACATTAAAATTAAATATACTACTAATGCTGTCATGAAACCGCTCAATGCATATACTTCAGTTTCTACTGCATTAAACCAATGGCTATGCGTAAAAGCAAAAGTGAGTGATGCAGTTAATGAAGACCACATTTTAAAATGCTTTATATCATCTTTGCTATCAAGTCTATCAATAAATTGGTTACAAATAAGGAATAATAAACTAATCGTAGCAGCGCTAATCAATGGAGAAAATATATTCATACGAAAAGCAATATCTGCACTAATTGGAATCAATGTGAAGAACTTACCAATTAATAGAAATAATGGACTCCCTGGTGGATGAGGGATGCCAAGTATATGCGACGTAGCAATAAATTCTCCCGTATCCCAAAAAGATACTGTTGGTGCCATTGTTGAAAAATAAATAGCAAAGGTAACCAGGAATAAAATTCCAGCAATTAGATTCTCTAATTTTTTACTATAAGTTGTAAAAAAGCTCAATTTATTTTTCAGATTCTTCTATAGTCTCTTGTGTTGAATCATCACTGTCTTCTGAAGTAGTTTCAGCTTCTACTTCTGCAGGTTTTGCATCTTCAGCTTTTTCAACTTCTATATAATTCATTTTTAATTCAGATAACACTTTATCAAAGTATTCTTTTTCTTTGTCAGTAAGGCTAGCATGCATTCTGCTATTCATCATATCTAACATATCAATTTGAATAGATGCTTGTATTAAATCTACTGACATCTCATTGGTCATTGGATTTTGTATTTTTCCTAAAGCAATCCAAACGCCATATACTGATTGAGAAATCAGTGAATCAAAAAGTTGTTTTTCTGTATAAGGTTTCGTTGTCATTTTTTTTCCTCTAATTAACGGTTGTTTTCAAAAATAATTTTAAATATTCATTTTCAAATCTCTGCTTAATCAAACTATTGATTGGAGCCTCTAAATTTGCATCATTATGAATAATATCAAAAGCTTTCATTCTAGCATTTCTAATTATTGGTCCATCAGTAGTTAAATCAGCAATCCTAAATTTAATAAATCCACTTTGTCTTTCACCAAAAAACTCTCCAGGGCCTCTCAACTTTAAATCTTCATCGGCAATCTCAAATCCATTTCTACTTTTAGTTAATACGCTTAAACGTTGTTTTGTATTCGGAGATTCGCTATCGCTACATAGTATACAATAACTAGTAAGTTTTCCTCTACCAACCCTCCCTCTTAATTGGTGTAGCTGGCTGAGACCAAATCGTTCAGAATTATTAATTAATATAACAGAAGCATTTGGATTGTCAATACCAACTTCCACTACTGTAGTTGAAACTAAGATTTTAATCTCATGATTCATAAATTGTTCCATTACTTTATTTTTTTGATCTGTATCTAATTTTCCATGCATCAATCCAACGCTTAAGTCGGGGAAAATATTTTGTCTTAATAACTCATAAGATTCAGATGCAGCATCAAGATCTTGTTTTTCAGTCTCTTCAATTAAAGGATATACGACTATTGCTTGACCGCCTATTGATATTTTTTCACGAATAAAATTATAGGCCGTGTCTAAGTTTTTTTTCTCAATATGAGAAGTAAATACATCAGGTCTATTCTTTGGCAATTCATCAATGGTAGACAAGTCCATATCTCCATTATAGGTTATAGCTAGTGTTCTTGGAATAGGTGTTGCTGTCATTGCCATCAAGTTAGGGACTGTAGATTTTTTCAATAACAACTGTCTTTGATTTACTCCAAACCTATGTTGTTCATCTATAATAGATAATCCTAAATTTTTAAAAACTACATCTTTCTGGAATAATGCATGGGTACCAATAACAATCTTTGATTTACCGCTCTTAATAGATTCAAGTACTTCTTTCTTTTCCTTGGCTTTCAAGCTACCAACTAACAATGAGCACTCTACTCCAAGGTTTTCATATTCTGATTTAAAGTTTCTGTATAATTGCTTTGCTAATAAATCAGTAGGTGCCATTATTGCAACTTGATAATTATTTTCTACTACAACAGAGGTAGCTAAAATAGAAACAATCGTTTTTCCACAACCAACATCCCCTTGTATCATACGATTCATTGGATTTTCTGATAAAAAATCATCAATGATTTCTCTAAGAACCTGTTTTTGACTACCAGTCAATTCAAAACTCAAATTTTTAAATATTTGATTATAATATTTAGTCTTAAATCCTATTGGAGTAAAACGATTTTCCTTTATTTTCTTTTTTCTTAACGCTAAAAGAATTTGTAAGAAAAAGTGTTCATCAAATTTAAGTCGATGTATTGATTCGTTTAATTTATCAACGTTATTAGTAAAGTGAATATTTCTCAATGCAGACTCTAGAGAACAAATTTCAAATTCCTTTTGCTGTTTTTCGTCAAAATGATCTTCAATGCTATCAAGAGACTCTAAAGCAAGATAAATGATCTTCCTCAAGTTTCTATTATCAAGACCTGACCTCTTTAAATCTTCGGTCAAAGGATATACGGGAATTACAAATCCAGTACTGAGCGATATTTCATTCGCATTCAATTTATCATATTCAGGATGCACAATTTGAACGCTTCCTTTATAGTCAGCTACCTTACCATGAACAGCTAATAAATCTCCTTCTTTTAGAGATTGATAGATATAATCAGATCCATTAAACCACATCAATCTAACCGAGCCAGTATGATCTGCAAGTGTTGCTGTCAGAAAATTGCCGCGTTTCATTTTTCTTAAATTAACAGACTTCACTCTACCTACAATATTAACATCCATATCTGTTTTTATAGAGCCTATTAGCTGTATTGATGTTCTATCTAGATATTTTCTTGGGAAATAATATAATAGATCTTTAATGGTATGAATATTAAGAGATTCTAAGACTTGAGCTCTTCTTGGACCAACGCCCTTAATGTATTGAATAGGAGTTTCTAATAAATTAGAAGAATTATTGAGTTCCATAAATGGACATTACTTCCATTCTTTTCTGTATGTATATGTAATCAGCTCAGAGCTATTAGGTTGGATCTCTAATGGAAAGTAAATAGTAGATGCGTCGTCTTTGATATACATACTTGAAGATTCTTTAATTACCCAATCTCCAACAATTTTTTCAATGGCTTTAACTTTTATAGATGTGTTAGAGGTATTCATAATTTGAATTGATATAGTTGACTCTTCACTTTTATTTTGACGATCAAAATTTAAGATTCTACGTTTACCTATAATATCAAATGCTTTTCCTGCATCCAATACAGCGTTACCACCCTTGTATAGTTGACTCAAATTATTTTTACCAATGAAGGATAATTCTCCATTTATATCTTTTTCATAAAGATAGACTACACCAGAAGGTAGGGGTAACTCTAAATTATTTTCTTTAGAATTCTCAAATGAAATCTCAATACTTAGTGGCTCATCTTTTTGATCACGTTCTGAATTTTGAAAAATATATTTCTTTTCATATTCTATTTCTGTTTTAGGCATTAAAGGAAATTGAATAGTCTCCAGAGCTTTTAAATTCATATTACTTCCTAAACTAAAAATATAAAAATCTCCTAACTGATTTGTTTTTTCAGTCATTCCCGACATCCTAGAAGCAACCATTGCCATATTATTAGGTTTGCTTCTACCAATAGGAACTAATCCCTCTACAACCTTTATATCTACTCCCAGTAAATTCATATTAGAGCCATTAACTACTTCAGCGTTTATACTAAGAGCTGCATTAGAGCCTATACTATCTAACTGTAGTTTATAGATTGGCTTCCAGCTAAAACCTGAGGTCAAGTAAGTCAACTCTGCTGTAATACTATTTAAGCCTTCAGAAAAAATTTCCCACGAAATTTGTGGAGTAAATTTATTTTGAATTTGTTTTGATTTTAGTAAAACGTATTCAATTCTAGATCTTTGAAAAATCATAAGTCCTTTATTTGTATTAATAGACACAGATGACGAATTAATATCTAATAAAGCTCCTTGTACTGCAGAATCATTTGTGGGTTTAACCTCGACTAATGATCCAATATTTTTTTTAAGATAAGAATCTGTAGAATAAAAATTCTTATTTAATGTTTGAGATCCAACTTCTACGCCTTCAATATTTAAAAAAGGTGAATCAAACACAATATTTGGTGAAAGATTGTTAAAAGATGTATTATTTTTTCCATCTTTTAAATTCCATAAAATTGGTTCTTTTATGACAGCAAAGCTATCTTTATAGATTGTTAAAGTTCTATTATTTTGAATTGGCTCTACTTGCTGAGCAAGTAGAATATTTAGAGTAAATATTACTATTAATAATTTTTTCATTTTAACATACCAATATTGGCAATTATTTTTTCTCTTTCAATGATAAAATCATCTAATTTACTTTTTTCATGATTAACAATTTTTTCCGGTGCTTTATCTGTAAATGCTTTATTGCTTAATTTTGTTTGAATTCCTACAATAAAACTGTCAATATCCTTTAATCTTTTATTCAATTTTAGTATTTCTTCTTTAGGATCAACTAAATCTCCCAATGGTACATATGTAACACAATTTTTACATATACCAACTGCAGATTGCTCTGGCTTGTCTAGATTTATTTCAATATCTAAGCTTTCTAGATTAGTTAAAGACATAATCATACTTTTCAAACTATTGAATAATAATTCATCAGCAGCATTTTTAACAGAAATTGATGCACTAATTTTCTTAGTTGGTGCTACGTTTAATTCTGATCTAATTGTACGAATTGCAATCACTACTTCTTTTAAAGAGGCTACTTTATTTTCATTATATTTTAGTCTATTGGAGCCAATAGTTGGCCAAGCAGATACAATAATATCTGTATCTGAATCATTTTTTAAATAACTCCAAATTTCTTCCGTTATAAAAGGAGCAATAGGATGTAATATTAATAAGACTTTCTTCAATACTTCCTTAGAAACAAGGAATGCATTATTTTTTTCTAATTTATCTGAGCTATTAAATTTGATTTTAGCAATTTCAATATACCAATTACAAAATTCATTCCATGTAAAATCATAGATTACTTTGATTGCTTCATTAAATTGATAATTATCATAGTGAATATTTACTTTTTCAAGAGTAGTATCGAGCTTTGAAAGGATCCATCTATCATATATATCCAATGACTCTTTATCTAAGGAGTCAGTAAAATTTTCTTCATGATTGATCATAATAAATCTGCTGGCATTCCAAATTTTATTCATGAAATTTCTACCTATTTCTAAACCATTCTCAGAGAAATAGACATCCGATCCTTGCGGAGACATTAACATAATTGAAAATCTAGTCGCATCTGTACCATATTTTTCAAACAATTCAATTGGATCTGGCGAATTTCCAAGAGATTTACTTAATTTTCT
This sequence comes from uncultured bacterium, assembly GCA_905182795.1. Taxonomy (GTDB): domain Bacteria; phylum Fidelibacterota; class Marinisomatia; order Marinisomatales; family Marinisomataceae; genus Marinisoma. The sequence goes on from CAJJCZ010000001.1 coordinate 33,559, forward strand.
TCCAGTATCATCTCTTAAGATGCTAGTAAAATAAACATCTTTAAATGGTATTTCATCTAAGAATTCTATACCAGAAATAATCATTCTTGCCACCCAGAAAAATATAATATCTGGACCGGTCACCAATATATCAGTTGGATAATATTGTTTTATCAATTTTTTATTATTAGGCCAACCATGAACTCCGAATGGCCATAACCATGAACTAAACCATGTATCTAACACATCTTCTTCTTGCTCCCAATTTTCAATATCTTCAGGTGGAGTTGTAGATACATACCAATTTTCTGGGTTACTATAATCAGAACCTTTTTTATACCATACTGGAATACGATGACCCCAATATAATTGGCGACTAATACACCAATCTTGGATATTATCCATCCAATGATTATATGTTTTCACCCAATGATTAGGATAAAATTTTATTTCACCTGACTTAACCACTTCCATAGCAGGCTTAGAAAGTTCTTTCATCTTTAGAAACCATTGATTAGATAAATAATACTCTATTGGGACATCTCCTCTTTCAGAATATCCTATCTTATGAGTATAGTCTTCTTCTTTTAGTAAAGAACCTTCTACTTCTAAATCGTTAATAATCTGCTTTCTAGCTTTTTCTCTAGTCATCCCAATATATTTATCAGGAGCATTAGAATTGATTGATCCATCTGGATTCATAATATTTAACATTTCCAGTGCATGATTTTTTCCAACATTATAGTCGTTTGGATCATGTGCAGGTGTAATTTTAACACAACCTGTACCAAATTCAGGGTCTACCATTTTATCGGCAATAATTGGAATAGTTTTATTAACAAGAGGTAAAACTGCATTTTTACCAATCAAATTTTTAAATCTTTCATCTGATGGATTTACTGCTATAGCAGCATCACCAAGCATTGTCTCTGGCCTGGTAGTTGCAATTTCAATAAATGTATCAGAGTCTTGAACTTGATATTTTATATACCAAAGCTTACCTTGAACTTCTTTAAAAATGACCTCTTCATCACTTAAGGCAGTTTGAGATTTTGGACACCAATTAACTAGTCTATTTCCTTTATGAATTAGCCCTTTATTGTATAATCTTACAAATGATTCTAGAACAGCATTAGAATAGTCTTTATCCATTGTGAAAGTAAGCTTATCCCAGTCACATGAATTGCCTAATTTTTGCTGTTGTTCAAGAATAATCCCGCCATATTTCTCTTTCCAATCCCATGCATGGGTTAAAAATTCTTCTCTGGAAATATCTTTTTTATTAATTCCTTTATCTTCTAGCATTTTAGATACTTTTGATTCAGTAGCTATGGAAGCATGGTCTGTTCCAGGAATCCAAGATACATTCTTTCCTTCCATTCTTGCTTTTCTAGTGAGTATATCCTGTATAGTGTTATTTAAAACATGTCCCATTGTCAGCTTACCAGTAACATTGGGTGGTGGAATTACAATAGTATAATTTTCCTTATCTTCCGATGGTGATGAAGAAAAATAGTTCTTTCCCATCCAATAGTCGTACCATTTTTTTTCTAAAATGCTTGGAGAGTATTTTGAATCTAGTAGTTTCATTTTAAATAATCTTTTAAAGTTTGGATTAACTTATTTACTTCATTCCTAGTTTTTGCTTCAGCAAAAATTCTAATTATTGGCTCAGTATTTGATTTTCTAATATGAATCCATTTATTAGGCCAACTAAATTTAATTCCATCATCTTGGTTAATTTGGTCACAATCGAATAGAGTAGCAAGGCTATCAAAATCTATTGAATCATCTATATTAATTTTATCTTTAATAAATACATATTGAGGAATCTCAGAAATAATTTCATTCATAAGTTTATCATCGTTGGATAGAAGATTTAATACCATTGCTATAGCAACTAAAGAATCTCTTCCAAGATGAACTTCTTTTAAAATCACTCCACCGTTTCCTTCTCCTCCAATACTAATATTTAATTCTTTCATCTTTTCAACAACATGAGCTTCACCAATTTTTGTTCTAATTGAACCTGATGAAACATCATCAATCATTCTTGATGTAGATAAATTTGTTACTATGGTACTGTCTTGATAATTAATAAAATTTTTAAAGGCTAGAACTAAAGTATACTCTTCACCAACAGCTTCACCTGTATTTGAGACTATAGATAGTCTATCTCCATCTGGATCGGTAGCAAAACCAATATCAGCACCGACTTCTAAAACTTTTTCTTCTAAATCTTTCAAATTTTCTGCAAGTGGTTCAGCAACTCTTGTAAAATTACCATCACCATTACAATTAATTATTGTCACATCACACCCTAACTCTTTACATAGTTGTGGTAAAATATTGGAACCACCCCCATTAACTGCATCTATTACTACTTTAAATTTTTTAGATTGAATAAAATTAATATTAATACATTGTGCAGCAAATACTTTAGCAATGTGTTCTTCATCTGCAGAAGTATAATCTGATACTTCTCCTATTACTTCTGATTCATTTAGCACCAACTTATTATCTACGGATGTAAATAAGGTATTACACTGGCCTGGCGATAAGAATGTGCCATCTTTTTGAAGAAATTTTAATCCATTATATTCAGTTGGATTGTGGCTAGCTGTAATTACAATTCCACCATCATATTTATCTTTTTCTGTCATTAATTGAATAGTAGGAGTTGTTGACAGGTCACAGCTATCTACATTGACTCCATATTTAGTAAGGGCATTAATAACCCATTGTGATATTTCTTTACCAGAAGACCTACCATCTCTTCCAATGACACATGAAGTAATATTTTGATTAGAAATAAATGACATAATATATTGATTAATCATTTGGGGACTGAAATCATCTTTGACAATACCTCTGAGTCCTGATGCACTTCTTATAAGCATATCGGAGATTAGAACATTTTTTGGAAAATAGAAAGAGGAGTTATTCGACTAATTATTGAATTTTGCTAGTCTAATAGCTCTACGAATAGTTTGTTTTTTTGCAATTCTTTTGGTGACACTTGGTTTTTCGTAAAAAGCTTTTCTTTTTACATCTTTAAGTACGCCAGAACGCTCCCATTTTTTTTTGAAACGTCTTAACGCTCTTTCAAGCGATTCATTGTCTTTTATATTTACTTCTATCATAGTGCGGAAACTTAACGATAAAAATGAGAAATGCCAATTATCATATAATATTATTGGATATGTCGATAAACTCATCCACTGTTAACTGCTCCGGTCTTCTCTTAAAATCTATCTTACAAGTATCTAAATCAATATCTAGTGTTGATAATGAATTTCTTAACATTTTTCTTCTCTGATTAAATGCCATCCTTACTACTTGACTGAATTTCTTAATATCTACATCATTCTTATTAAAGCCTGATCTTTTTTCGATAGAAATAAACGCAGATTGTACTTTTGGCCTAGGAATAAAGACATTAGGTGAAATAGAAAAACAAATTTTAATATCAAAAAATAACCCCGTCATAACAGTCACTCGACTATAATCTTTTGTACCTATCTTTCCTGTTAAACGTTGAGCAACTTCTTTCTGCACCATCAAATATGCTCTATCCCAACTATCGATATGATCAATTAACCAAAAAATAATTGGGGAAGTAATATTGTAAGGTATATTGCCTACAACTACTGGAGAATTAATCTTTAAGCTATTTAAATCTACTTTTAAGATATCTTGATTAATAATCTTTAAGCCTGACAACTTTTCATGTACCTCTAAAATTTTAATTAAATCAGGATCTATCTCTACCATAGATAAACTTTTCGCAACATCAACTAACTTTTCGCTTAAAGCTCCTTGTCCCGGACCAATCTCTAATACATTTTCATTGTCAGTAATATTAATTGTCTTAATGATTTTATCTAATAGATTATTATCTACAAGAAAATTTTGGCCCCATTTTTTTTTAGCGAATACCATTATATTTTAAAAAATAGCTCAGCGTTATTTGTCGTTTCTTTTGCTATTTCTTCAAATTCTATATCTAGCAAATTTGATACGAATAATGCTATATCTTTAACATATTTTGGCTCATTTGGCTTACCTCTAAACGGTTGAGGAGCTAGAAAAGGACAATCTGTTTCTAATACAAAATCTTTGAGCGTAATATTTTGAATTGCAGACTGATTAATAGAATTATTAAATGTGACATTACCCGAAAAAGATAATAATACATTTAAACTAAGCAATTTTTCAGCAAAACTTATATCACTTGAATAGCAATGAGCTAAAGCTTTATCAAATGGATATCTTTTAAGAACTTCTAAGATATCTTTATCTGCATCTCGATTATGAAAGATAATTGGAAGTGATAATGATTCAGCTAATTCCATTTGCTCTATCATCACTTTCTCTTGAATATCTTTTGGAGATATATTTCTATAGTGATCAATACCTATTTCACCTATAGCTACTACTTTTTTACTACTAAGCGCAAGATTTTCAAGATCTTTTATATAATCTTTAGGGGTATCTTTTGAATCATGAGGATGAATGCCAACTGCAGCATAAACATTATCATATTTATTTGCTATATCTACGGATTGTTTAGATGTACTTAAATCAGTTCCAATGCATACAATTTTTTTAACATCATTCTTATTTGCTTCATCTAATACTCTATCTAGATTATTATATATATCGTCATAATATAAGTGAGCATGTGTATCAATAAGTGTCATTGGATAATTCTCGGAAAGATTGGACCTGTCTTCAAAATCTTATCGCCAGACTTTAAAATGCCCCATTCTAACTTCAAATCTTTAGCTCCTAGAGCTGCAAGTATTTCTTTGGACTTCTCTGGCATAACAGGCGAAAGCATAATAGCTGACACTCTCAAAGCTTCTGAAGCATGATATAAAATATTTCCAGCTGATTCTTTATCTTCCTTAACAAGCTTCCATGGTTGGTTTTTTTCCATATAACCATTTACAGATCTTATAAAACTCATAACTTCGTGAAGCAACCCATCTATTTTAAAATGATCTAGGTGTTCTTTTATATTGATAGAATTAAATCTTTCTGATAACTCACTATCTTTAGCGTTATAACTAGGCATTTTATCATCAAAATTATTGCTAATCAATGTGCATACTCGACTTACTAGGTTTCCTAAGTCATTAGCTAAATCACTATTATATTTTTTAGTAAAAGAATCCATTGAAAAAGTAGCGTCTAGTCCTAAAACCATTTCACTCATCAAGTAATATCTAACTGGATCAACTCCGAATTCATCAATTAACATCAAAGGGCTAATAACATTACCAAGAGATTTACTCATTTTTTTATCATCAGTTAGCCACCAACCATGTGCAAAGATAGTTTTTGGTAAAGGTAGATTTAATGACATCAACATGGTAGGCCAGTATACTGAATGAGTAGTTAATATATCTTTACCTATTAAATGAACATCGGCAGGCCAGTGCAAGTCAAATATTTTGTTGTCTTCTGAATACTTTGGGGCAGATATATAATTAATCAATGCATCAAACCATACATATGTTACATAGTCTTTATCGAATGGAATTTCAATACCCCACTCTAATCGAGCCTTAGGCCTAGAGATGCATAGATCAGATAAATCATTTTTTAAGAATCCTAATACTTCATTCTTTCTACTCTTAGGCTGTATAGACAATTCATTACTTTCTATCTTTTCAATTAACTCTGATTGATATTTACTCATTTTAAAAAAGTAATTCTTTTCTTTAATTTTTTTGACTTCACCAAAAAGACCGCTTTCTACTTCTTTCTCTGTAATAAATCTTTCTTCAGATATCGAATACCATCCCTCATACTCATCTTGGTATATATCTCCGTTGTCATACACTTGGTTTAATATATTTTGTACAATCTTTGTATGTCGCTTGTCCGTAGTTCGTATAAAATCTGAATAATTAATATTCAATTTTTCCCATAATTCAATAAATGCTGGAGCCATTGTGTCGCAATGCACAGCTGGAGTAACTCCATTTTTTTCAGCAGCTTGTTGGACTTTAAGACCATGCTCATCTAATCCTGTTAAGAAAAAAGAAGTATCTCCAATTAGGTTGCGGAATCTTGATAGAGTGTCAGCTAGGATAGTTGTATATGCATGGCCTATATGAGGCCTGTCATTAACATAATAGATTGGTGTTGTGATATAATATTTTTTCATAATCTAATTTAATGAGTTATGACTATTTATAATCATATTCATTATGGATAATTTTGGAGCATTATTTGACTTCAAATTACTCAAGCATATTTCAATTTCTTTTAATAAAGATAATATATCAGAATTTTTATTTTTAGATAAAAAATCTTCTCCTAAATTAGTAAAATCTTCCCATTCAAATGGAATAGTAATTGATTCTTTAATAAGTAGGGTGCATTCAAGCCATTTTTTAATTATATCTAATTCGAAATAAAAAAATTCTTTCTTACTATTAAAGTTTAATAGTGTTTGTTCAGAAAATAATGCCACTGATTCTGCAGTATCATACTCGACACAATCAATATATCTACTGATAATACCTATGATAGACTCTTTAGAGTGCTCATCCAACAAATCTACTTTTTCTAAATTATTATTAGATAAAAATGATATAATATTTGAATCAAAATTTTTCTTTCTAGCTAGTAGATCGACAAGATTCTCTGATGAAATTCTTGGTATATTAATCATCTGACATCTTGAGGCAATAGTTGATGAAATATTATTAACAGAATCTGTTACTAATAAAAAAGAGGTGTTATTTGGTGGCTCTTCTAATATCTTTAGTAAAGCATTTGCAGATTCAGAAGACCCTTCGGATAGAGAATGCGCATCAAAAATAATTACTACTTTCTTATGTTCGGATTTAAAAAAAATATTTTTTTTAAGATTTTTCAAGACATTAATAGGAATACGCTTACTATGAGATAGTTTATTTTTCTTTAACGGAAATACTAATTTTGCTTTCCAATAATTGTTCCACTCCTGGTATTCTTTGTCATCCATTTTAGAACTTTTAAATAAATTCTTATAAAAATCACTGTCTGCAGGAAGAATAAGGAAAATATTTGGATTGTTTATAAATTGCCTTAACTCAAATCCAGTAATCAAGCTACAAAATTCTAATGCAAATGCTTCTTTGCCCGAACCACTCGGACCGTGAATAAGATATGCGTTTCCAACCCTATCTTTAGAAATAATTGATTGGATATAATCCCAAGACTTAGGCTGTAACTTACTTATATCCATTTTTTATCCATTGTACTGGGTTTAATTTTTGATTATTACCCCAGATTTCAAAGTGTATAATATTATTACTTGAAACAAAACCAATTTCTTGACCTTCTTTCACTATCATATTTTCACTAATTAATAAATTTTCTAGATGTGTAAAAACTGTAAAATATCCACCATTATGATCAATGATTACAGTAGTGCCATATCCTGGTATAAATGTGATAGTAGTGACTAATCCATCGAAGACACTTTTTACTGGAGTTTTTGAACTAGCTGTAATATCGATACCTGGGTTATCTAAAGTTGTATTTAGTTTAGGGTTCCATTGCGGTCCAAAACTCTTAACAACTTTACCCTTAACAGGCCAAATCAGTTTTCCTTTATACTCTTTAATATTTGTTTTAATAGTCTTTAGTTTTGCTAATTGCTCTGAATCATACTTTTTCTTTGCTTCAATAATATTCTTACGCAATGATTCTAGCGCATTAATTTTAGTTGTTTGTTTTTGTATTTCTTTCCTAATTGATACTTGCTCTTTCTTTAAATCAGATATTAGTTTTTCTTGATACTTTTTTTTCTGATCCAGTGATTTGAGCTCATTATTTTTTAACTTTTTACTCCTATCTACATCCTCTAATAGCACTTTAATTTCTTTATTCTTCTTTTTATTATAGAACTGTGATTTGTTAAGCTTATTTATACTCGCTTCATTTAGCTCTGAAATAATATTATAATACTTTACTCTGTATACCATTTGATTAAGACTATTAGAATTAAAAATTAAACTTCTTAGTTCCTGATTTTTTTTCTTATATAGATTAATTGATCGTTCCGCATACTGCTTTTTAATTAATTCCATTTCATTGTTATTAGCAATAATAGCATTCTTTAAATTGGTTGACTGCTTATCATATAAATCTATTTTTTTATTATAAGCCTTAATAAGATTTTGAGAGTTTTGAATGTTCTTTTTTGTGATATTTAAAATCTTATTCGTTTGTTGTGTTTTGGTTTTAAGCCCATTTATTTCATTATTATTTCTTTTAATAGCTTCCTTAATTTGCTCAATTTTTTGTTCAGCATTTAAGATAGATTTTTCGAAATCCTTCTCTTGAGGATACAAGAAAGTGATTGATATAAAAAATAAAATTTTAATAATTGATTTCTGTTTGTTCATTTAAAGAAAATTAAAACCTAAATTGTAAATAACGATGAAAAAATTTATAACAATATTGGGAATAATAACTATTTCTTTTCATTCTATTATATTTGCTCAAAATCAAAAAGTTTTATTGTTAGGCGAATGTGACAAGGAAGCAACTATGAATATGCTTAATTACCTTAATGAAAGATCAAAGATTGCTTTAACTACCGAAAATAATATTGAACTATCTATAGAAAATATATCTTCTTATCCCATTATACTGATATGTAACAATGATTATTTAAAACTAACTAATCAAGACGTAGTATTACTAGAAAATCACTTAAAACAAGGCGGCTTATTAATCTTAGATAATATTACATCTGATTACACTTATTCAATCTTTTTAGATAAGATATTACCTGAATTTGAAGAAAAGTCTCTCTATCTAGATATATTTTTTAAAGAGAATCTTTTTCAGATTAATCTAGATGAAGCTAATATTGATCTAGGAGGAATATTTATTAACAATAAATTAGCTCTTTTAGGAATTAAAAAAGAGAGTCTGATAAATCAATGGAACGATAGGAATGAAGAATTTTTTAAGATTGGTTCAAGTATTATTTTTTATAACCTAACAAGATAATTCTATTTTTTCTTTTCAGCTTCGTACACTCTTCTTCTTAATTCGCTGGTAGAGTAACCATGATCTCTAGAATTAAAAATGCATTTAATATCTAAGTTATGCCCTGTGAACTCTTTACCTCTATGATCAGCGCCTAATATTCTAACATCAGGGTTAATCTCTTTAAGCATGTCAACGAGACTACTTTCAGTGCTGTAAGATTTTACCTCATCAACAAATTTAATAGAACTAATGAGACCTAACCGTTCTTCATGTGATTGAATCGGTGAATTTTTTTCTGGACGGTCTATAGAAGGATCTGATTGGACACCCACAATCAAGTAATCGCAATACTGCTTACATTCTTCAAACATTAATACGTGGCCATAATGA
>CAJJCZ010000002.1 GCA_905182795.1 uncultured bacterium
ACTAGAAACTGGCAGTGGACTAAAGCTCAAGGTAAAACTTCAGAATCTGAACAACAGCAAAAGTTAAATCCAATTAACTTCCCTGCAGAATTATTTGGTAATCAAATTAAGATTACTCTTCCAGACAATATTACTGCTGGACGATTTGAAATTATAAATGAAGGTAATGTATATCAATTCTCTGTTGCAAAAAATAATCAGAGTATGATTATATTAGAAAATAATGATAGTCTTGAAGAAACCTATGAGTTTGAATTTGGTAGACTATCTCAAGATGAAAAAGAATTATTTATCTATATTGATGGAGATACACCTAGATCTGAAATTGAAGTGAGTTATCAATTATTCTCTAAAGATGGAGCAGCTGGTAATGGTGTAATGGAACTTGGTAATCCAGATGAATTTAAACTCTACCAAAACTATCCAAATCCATTTAATAGTCAGACAACATTCCAGTATGATGTAGCAGAAGTAACTTCTGTTAAGATCTATATCTATAATACGCTAGGACAATTAGTAAAAACAATTGATCGAGGCGAAAATAGTGTAGGAACTCATACCGTAGAATGGGATGGTAAGAATGATGATGGCGATACATTAAGTAGTGGTGTATACTTCTACCAACTTCGTACAAAAGATTTTAATAAGACCATGAAAATGTTACTTGTTAAATAGTTAATAGAGGGAAATCGTAATAAATGAAGTGTCTATTGTATGATCAGACTAATTTAGTTTGATACAAGTCATGTAATCTAATTAAGCCTAAACATTCATTAGATTCATTTACAACGGGTAATACAGAAATTTGTGAACCACGATCTTCCATTAATTTCATTGCATCCTGAATTGATAATGCGTGAGACACAGATATAGGTTTCTTATTAATTAATTCTCCCATCGAATCTGATAAAGACTTATTAGATGCAATCGCCTTTCTTAAGTCTCCCTCTGTAACAATACCTTTTAATTTTTTATTATCTATAATCAATGCTGCACCTAAAGGCTTTTCAGTCATTGCAGATGCAATACTACCTAAAGAAGCATCTTCTTCGATAACAGCAACATTATCTAAAGAATGAATTAAATGATTTACAGTTAAGCCTAATTGCTTCCCTAATTCTCCACCAGGATGATATCGCGCAAAATCTTCTTCGTTAAATCCTCTTCTAACCATCAGCACAGATGCTAGAGCATCTCCAATAGCTAGCGCAGCTAAAGCGCTCGTAGTAGGAACAATACCGAGTGGATCAATTTCACTTTCAATGGTTCCATTTAATACAATATCTACATTTTTTGCCATATAAGAATCCATATTCCCGACTAAAGCAATTAAGGGTGATTGAAATTCACGTAAAATCGGAATTAATCGTACTAATTCTTCAGTGTTTCCACTCTTTGATATAAGAAGCGTCGGATCTCCTGGATTGTAAATACCTAAATCTCCATGTAATGCTTCTGCGGCATGTACAAATACACTTTTTGTCCCAGTACTACATAAAGTAGCAACAATCTTTTGTCCAATAAGTCCTGATTTTCCTAAACCACAGATTACTAGCTTACCATTATTATTTATAATGAGCTCTGAAGCTTTTACGATATCTTCATCGATTTGTTTTGCAACGTTATTTAACTGACGCGCTTCATTTTCAAGAATTGCTTGAGCCAAACCATTTATTTTACTTTTATCCATATATCAATGAATATAATTAGTTTTGGTGGAATTATGACTGATAAATTTGTAGAATCATCTCAATGAATATTTACATAACAGGTGCAAGTAGCGGAATTGGAGAGTATGTCTCTTATGAATATGCTAAAAAAGGTAATCACCTAGCATTGTGTGCAAGAAGAAAAGAAAAATTAGAAGATATTGCTACTAAATGTCGCGAAATGGGCGCTGAAGTTACAATCTACTCTGTTGATGTTACCGATCAGCATTCTACCAAAGAATCAATAGATGATTTCTTATCAAAAATTACAAAAATTGATTTAGTCATTGCAAATGCAGGTCTTGGAGATCTTGATGCACTTCATAAAGGAGATCCAACATTAATTAATCAAGTAATAAAGGTTAATGTTATTGGAGTACAAAATACAATACTTCCATTTATTCCAGTAATGCTGAAACAAGATGATGGACATATTGCTTTAGTAGGATCAGTTGCTAGTCATATAGCGTGGGCTGGTGGAGGAGCATACGCTGCTTCTAAATTTGCCGTAAGAGCTTTGAGTGAAAGTTGGAGAAAAACTTTACCAAAAACTATTGATGTAACCCTTATTTGTCCAGGCTTTGTTGAAAGCGAAATGACGGATCCGGTAGAATGGACTCCATTTATTATAAAAACTGATATTGCTGCAAAGAAAATTGTAAATGCATTACATAAGAAGAAGAAAATGTTCATTTTTCCATGGCAATGGCGTATTGTGATTGCATTTAAGGGTCTACTTGATATATTTATGGCAAATGCCGTAAGAAAGATGCACAAAAAAAAGATGTAAAAAAACTAAGTAATTCTATAGGCTATATAAAATAGAATTATTCCCGGTAAGAACAATAATAGACTTATTGATTCTCCAAAAATTAACACTGAATTTAGAATGGCAATTGGTATCACCAAATTATTTGATACAGCAAGTCTGTATGAATTCACTTTTGTTGCACCAATATTCCATAGTAAAAAACCAATCCCGGTAGA
>CAJJCZ010000003.1 GCA_905182795.1 uncultured bacterium
GGTGAAATGGGATATCAAATGAAAGTTGGTGGAAGCCGCGCATTAAACGATACATGGCAGTTGTTTGGTAACATGAGTTACTCTGCAATGACACCTTCACTTGATAAGGTAATTAATGACTACAATAATACGCTAAATGGAAGCTTTGAAAATGAAAAAGCTACTTGGTTAGACGTAGGTGCTAGATTTAAATCAGCTAACGGCCAATGGGCTGGTAGTATGAATTATTACTATGCATTATGGTCTGATAGAAACCAAAGTGGTACTTCAGAGTCTCTAGACGGTACAGAGTCATTCTTTAGTATTACTGGATTAAATGAATTGCACACAGGACTAGAATACTCTGTTGCATATCAACCAATTCCAGTATTGAGAATTGATATCAGAGGTCATGAAAGTGATTGGAGATTTACTGACAACCTGTCTTACTCTTACAATGAAATTGAAGGAGATGCAGGTAGTGAAGAAACATTAGCTCTTTATGTTAAAGACGTAATGGTTTCAGGTGCTCCACAATCACAAAATGTTGTAATTGTGACTGGTTTCTTTAACAGATTAAAAGTATCTGGTGAAGTTCAATCATTCTCTAAACAATATCCAAGATGGGGTTATGACGGTAACATTGAAGACTTAGCATTCTTATTAGGGGAAGATAATACTTTCGCTGAAGATGCTTATGTTACTGGCAACACAACTCTAGTTAACTTTGTTAGCAGCTATACAACCGAGCTAATGGGCAAAGATGTTACTTTAAGTGCGTCTGTGTTCAATGCAATGGATGAATTGTATGTTGGTGACTTTGTTGATGCATATGATGGTTCTGGAGACGTGAGCAATTTAAGAGTTCGTGTCGGTCAACCAAGATCATATAACATTGGAGTGACAATTAATTATTAATCTCATTTTATTATAGATTAGTATTAAATAAAAAAACCCTTCAATTTTTTGGAGGGTTTTTTTATTGTAGTTTTTTTTGGAGAGCACTTAATTCTTCAAGTAGTGCTTTGTCTGGACTAGAATCGTCCTCTTCTAGTCTGCGAATCCTATCTCTAAGTAGTGCAATCTCTTTTTTGATAGGCTGACGTTCTAGAGTTTTAATACAGTCCTCTAAAATAATAGATTCATATGCTTTGTTTGGTACTTCTATCGCTAAAGAAGCAATTAAATTACGTTGCTCTGGCGAGCCTCCTATTAGCTCAAGAATCTGACCTGGGTTATAATCTTTGTCGCTATTGTCGACTAGGACCTTTAAAACGTTATACAGGAGCTTATTGCTAAATAGTGCTAAAGGCATTGCTGTGGCAAGTTTTGGAGAATGTAGGGCTAGTTTAATTAACTCTAACTGAGCTTTATCTTCAGATGAGGTATAGTGAGTGACTTCTGTAGTGCTCACCTCTTCTTGCTTAGAAGTCCTATATCTTTTTTGTTTAAGATTGCTAAAACGATCAAATACTTCGGCCTCTACAACACCTAGTTGATTAGCAAGTTTACGGACCAAATCATTCCGAATCATTACATCTGGTACTAACTGTATCTCACCAATACATTCATTTAAAAATTTTGATTGATCTGCAGCGCCTTGGCTTAAAATATCTTTTTGAGTAATAATAAAGCTGATAGGGTGTGCTGCTTCTTTAATTAAAGTTCTAAAGTCTTCTTTTGTAGTACTATCTTTTTTGAAAAAGTCATCTGGATCGTCACCATTCCCTAGATGCAACACCCTTGTTTCAATACCATTTTGCAATAAAACATAGCTTGTACGAATAGCAGCATTAATACCTGCGCTGTCTGAATCATAACATAGAATTACTCTATTGGTATATTTTTTTAATGCAATGGCATGCTTACTAGAAAATGCTGTCCCAGATGTAGCAAGTACATTATCGAATTCCTGCTCTACAAGACGTAAGAAGTCTGTCTGTCCTTCTACTAAGATAGCAAAATTTTGTTTACGAATATTTGGTAATGTTTGATAAGAGCCATAAAAAATTTTACTCTTCTCAAATAATAATGTTTCGGGAGAATTTAAATATTTAACATCTTCTTTGTCGGATAAACTTCTACCACTAAATCCAATTACCTTACCAGACAAGCTAAAGAAAGGAAACATAATACGATTACGGAAACGATCAACGAGTGGTCCTTTTTTTGACTCCGAAAATAATCCAGATTTTTTTAAAATATCGTTCTCAAACTTATCTTTTAATTCTTTTAAAAGACTGTCCCAACTATCTGATGCAAAACCAATTCTAAATTTATTAATAATATTATCATCAAAATTTCTCTCTACTAAATATTTCTTTGCTTTACTTCCAGATGTAGCCTTTAGACTGTTTTCAAAATAAATACATGCTAATTCATGAATTTCATATAATTGATCATATAGGTTATTTTGCTCTTTATTGCCCAGCTCAGTAATTTCAATACCATATTTTTCAGCTAAAGAACGTACGGCTTCTGGAAAGCTAATTTTTTCATATTCTATTAAAAACTGTACAGCATTACCTCCTTGAGCAGACCCAAAATCATACCACATATTTTTATCGGGTGCTACGCTAAATGAAGGTTTAGTTTCTGACCTAAAAGGACTTAATCCAAAATAGTTTTGGCCCCTTTTTTTTAAATCTACGTATTGAGAAATAACATCTAAGATATCTACTTCTTCTAAAACGCGGTTAATGGTTTCTTGTGCTATTCTTCTCATATGGGCATTGAACTTGACATTGATTCACTAATATAATCTTTCATAGGCTCGAGTAAAACAAGAATTTGTGATTCGCTATAAAGGATACTATATATTTTACTAGATATAAATGCATCAAAAAACCAAACAAAGACAGTTAGCAACAATATTGTTTTTAACCCACCGAAAAAAAATCCAAAAAATCTATCTATTAATGTAAAAGAAGTTGATCCGCTAAAAAGGAATAATAATAGGCTAGTAACGAATCTAGAAATTATCATAGAAAAAAAGAAAATAATGAGGCCGGAAATCAAAAGCGTCCACCCCGTTCCTATAGTTAAAAATGATGATAAAAATATTGTTAAATCAATATAAAATATCAGTGCAAAGAATATACCTACGCCAATATCAATAAATTCAAATACAGCGTCAAAAAGTCCTTTTCTAATACCCAGAATAGCATTAAAAAATATCAACAAACAAAAAAGAATATCAATGATCATGTTAAGCTAATAATTCTTTTAAGATATTTTGTGCAACCCCTCCATCAATCTTACCTGCACCTTGCTTCATAACTTGTGGCATCACTTTACCAAAATCTGCCATACTAGAGGCTTCTGTTGTTTCAATCACAGATACTACAATAGCTCTGACTTCGTCTTCTGTCATCATAGAGGGCAAATAAGCTTCTACAATCTTAAGCTCTAATGTTTCCTGATCGACAAGGTCGTTTCTTTTCCCTTGAGAATATAACTTAATAGATTCTTTGTGCTGCTTAGCAGCGGTTTGTAACACTTTCATTATCTCGCTATTTTCTAATGGCTTTCCTATTGCAATAGACTTATTCTTACATTTAGAAATTAAAATACGTAAAACACCTAGCTTTGCTTTATCTTGATTTTTTAATGCTTCTTTTAAATCATTTTCGATTTGATGTAACATAAATTTATTCTCCCTCGTTAATAGTTTTCATAGCTAATAATAATTTGTCTTGATTGGATTCAAATCCAATAAATCGTCTGCCTATTTTTTTTGCGACAGATCCAACACTCCCCACATCCATAAACGGATCTAACACCCAATTCAATTTGAAGCTACTTCCCTTTAAAATTCTATGAATAATCTCATCATAGTCTAAATGAAACCATAAATTATTTTTGATTTCTTCTGGATTAGGACTATTGATATTCTTCCCATCTACAATATAATTTTGATTAAACACATAATCATTGGTCTTGGTAGCAAACCAAATATCAGATATTGTATTTTTCCAGTGAGATAAACCTTCTTGTTCAGATTTTCTTTCTGCTGTAATTCTAGACTGAACATTAAATTTTTTATCTAACACTGAATGGTACATTGAAGAAGATTGCCAAGGACAAATAATATAAATTGAGCCATTGGACGTTAACACTCTTTTAGACTCTTCTAACCATCCATCTATCCACTCTATATAATTTTCAAATGTTGGGCTATTACCAGGTAGGTTATTATTTCTTGGCTGTAGCGTAGGCTCTGTTACAATTAAATCAATAGACTCGTCAGGGATATTGGCTAACCCATCAATAGGATCTGCTAAGAATACACCTTCATGAAGTTTATTTGTAAACATCATATCTTCATTTGTCTTTATAGCAGGCAAATAACGGTTTAAATCTTTTACTGTAAGTATTTCATTTTGCATGATAGTTAGAATTTAGTCTTATAAAGTTAATTTAAAAATTGTAAGTTTATTATCTTGATACATTCACATAAAATCAAAATTGCCTTAAGTGCCTTGCCAAAAAATGATTGGTGGGGTTCTGGTATCGTTGCATACCCAGATAATGATATGATGGTAGATGGTGCACAACCCAATCAGTCTGTGTTAGAGAATGAATATAGCCAGTTAGTAACACTCATTGAACATGTAGGGCTAGAAACAGTTATAGTCCCATTTTCAGATGCATTAGAAAAAGAAGAAAAATTTGATTTTATATTCATGAGAGATCATTTTTTATGTAATAAAAATAAAACAATTGTGATGTGTAATATGCGACTTGAAGAACGTTTAGATGAAGGAAAATTTGTAATCGAAAAAATGCAACAATCTGGCTATAGAGTTAACTATTTACCGACACAAGACTGCTTAGCAGAAGGTGGAGAATTTTTTTATTTACCAAAAGAAAATATTTTGTTAGCAGGTCTACGCCGCAACAATCTTAAGGGTGCTGAATCCATGGCAGAGTTAATGGAAGTAGATCAATTACATATCATTCAATCGGATGGATATCATCTTGATACAGCAATTTGTCCCATATTCAACGATGAATACGATTGTATAGGTATTAATTGTGCTAAAGAAGTTTTTGATAATAAAAATTATAGCACTTTAAGAGATATCTGTAAAAAGCATAGTTGGAAATTATTAGATATTGAAAATCAAGATAGGAAGAAGTCTTTGATAGCAAGATCTGCCATGAATTGCTTAACCTTACCAGGATTGCTGCTAGGTACAAGCCCAATTAAAAATACAAATATTATAGACTTTACTCATCAAAATAATATCCAAATGCATGTATCTAACGTATCTCAATTCAATTTGAGTGGGGGTTCAGTACACTGTCTTACCAATGAATTATTTTAGCTGTTTAGGCGGGAAAATCATCATTTAATGATGCCCATAGATATAGCGTAGCGATACTTTGATAGGGATGCCATTTCTCTGCGATTGAATCTATTTGATCGATACTATCTATATTATATAAGCTCTTAATAACATTAATTACTGCCAGGTCTCCTTTAGGAAAAATATTTAAGTCGTGTTTCGAAAAAATTAAAAACATATCAATCGTCCAAGGTCCAATGCCTTTTAATTCTATTAATAGAGATCTTATTTTTTTACTATCATCAATAAAATATAAGCTGTTAATCATTTCTAAATTATCTTGATGAAATAAATTTTCTATATAAGACTTTTTTTGATGAGATAGTCCTATTTTTTTCCAATCTTTCTCTGCCCATTTAAATAAACTATCAGATTTTTTAAAGCTATGGAATTCTAGGAATCTATTATATATCGTATTACCAGCCTTGGTAGATATTTGTTGAAAAATAATATACTTGATTAGGTCATGTAAAAAATTATCTGATTGTTTCAGGATTGGGATAGGATGACTAGCAATTAACTCTTTTAATATAGGATCATTATTTGACAGAATGTCTAGGTAGTCCGCTTTAATAGGCATATGCGTTATTTATCTTTAAAAAATTCCCAAATCAATCGTGAAGTATCTATATCATGGCCCCACTCTTTCTTAAACCATGTATGGCCTTCGTTCTGCATAGTATATAGAATTACTTCTCGACTTCCATCACAATCATATGAAATAAGCTGCGTAGAATAAACTCCATCTCCATTGAAGTCTGGAACAGTAACTTCAGACTGATTTTGACAATTATTATAATTTACCCAAAATGAATGTGCATTCTCTACATTATAGCTCCAAGCATTTCCGTTATAAGGTACTACTGTGTCAGATGTTCCGTGAAAATGAATAATACTTTTTTGATTTGGAGGAACGCAGTTATAATATACTGCCATTGAACCTGTCACAGATCCTATACTATTAATTTCATCTAATTCACATGCTAATCTATAGCTCATAAATCCACCTAAAGACATTCCAGTAGAAAAAATCTTATCATTAGCGATATTATAGTTTCCTTTAAAATGCTTTATCAATGCAGCAAATAATCCTACATCATCTACGTCATTAAAGGTCGCGACTACATTAACATTCCAACCGGTAGTATTAGTGACATCAGTTACTCCTTGCACATACACTACTATAAAATTTTCTTCATCTGCAATACTATCAAACCCAGAATAATTTCGTATAACAGGCGCTTCGCCTGTATATCCATGCAATACAAATAGTAATGGAAGTGGGCCATTATTTGGATCGTAATTAGGGGGAGTATGAACAATAAAACTGCGGGTATAACTACCAAATACTGTAGAAAAAGATGCTGTGTCATCATTATAATAAGAAATTAATTCTACGGTAAGGTCTGGAATTGAGTCATCTCCTCCTCCACCATTCCCACCATTATTACCATTACCAGTATTAGGATCTATTTCTCCGCTAGACGTTATTATCTTGGATCCTGAATCAGCTCCACACCCAATAATCAATAAAAAGAGTAAAATTTTAGCTAGTTTGTGCATTTTCTCTTATTTCTTTCACTAAAAATGTAGTTGAAGATTTTAATTGATCTAAAGAGTCATTATTCTCAAGAATATAGTCTACATAATCTTTCTTTTTATCATCATCCCATTGCAAGTCCATGCGTTCTTTAATTGATTCTTCTGATAGGTTTCCTCTAGATAAAGCACGTTGAATACGTATAGATTTTGAGCTAGTTAATAAAATAATATATGCTCCAGATTCGTGATAATATCTATATGATCCACCCTCAATAATGAGTGCGGCATCAACAATAAAAATCGTATGCTTTTTTTCATGACGGATTTTTTCAATTCTTTTTAAAAGTTCTACATTTACAGCTGGATGTAAAATGGCATTTAACTTTTGCTGATTCTCTTTATTTTTGAAGACTATCTTACTCATAGACACAGGGTCAGTACTTTTTAAATCGGAAAATGTATGTAAGATTTCTTCTGATATTTTTTTATTTAGTAAAAGAAGTTTTGCTTCTTTGTCTGCATCAAAAATATATGCATTGTGCTCTTGTTGAAAAATTTTAGATACTGTACTTTTTCCAGAAGCTATACCCCCGGTTATTCCAATAATAATCATTATTGAATTTGCTCTAGAATCCGCTGTGTTACTTGCTCAATAGACCCATCTCCATCAATCTGGATAATATTATTGCTATAAAAATCAACTAATGGGGCAGTTAATTGTGCATATACCTTCTGACGCTTAGTGATTACTTCTTCAGTGTCATCTGCGCGACCAGAATTTTGAGCTCTTTCAATTAATCTTTGAATTAAAATTTTTTCTTCTACATGGATATTTAATACATAGTCTATTTTTGAATGTAGATTTTCAACAATTAGACTTAATCCTTCAGCCTGTGGAATTGTTCTAGGAAACCCATCAACAATAGTGCCAGAATCTTTGAGTGATGTTAAAGTATTTTTCATTATAGATAACAATATAGAGTCTGGGACTAGATTGCCTCCATTCATATAGGACTGTGCTTTTAAACCAATAGCTGTTTTTTTCTGTATTTCATTTCTCAACATATCACCAGTTGATAAATGTATAAGGTTATATTTTTCTGCAAGTATTTTAGCCTGCGTCCCTTTTCCTGCCCCCGGTGGACCCATTATTAGAAGTTTCATATCGTTTATTACATTGCTTTTGGTTGTTCAAAAATAGCCTGCATCGTCATTGCAAGCTTGGTAGGATTTTTTCTATATTTTTTTTGAATTAACTCAAGTGGTGTCTTTTTCTTTTTTATAACTTTTTGTACTTTACGATTCAATCGCGAGGATATACTATCTAACTGTTGATCTTTTATTTTAATATCATCTAAATGTCGATCATCAATTACACTTAAATCATGCTTGCTATCAAAATGGTCTACAAATGTATTTTGAGTAGTATGGTCATTCTTCTTGCGTAAGACTTCTTTGTTTGGCTTTGTTGCTTTAGGAAGTGCTGTAGATTTTTCGCTATCAATAATTAAATTATCTCCAAACGCTTTATTCAAGAAATCTATTACATTGATTTCTTGATTATTGGGTATCTGGGGACTACTCTTTACCCCTCTCTTAGCAGGGGCCTGTTTAGGAGCAAGTCGCTTAGCCTTCTTTTGATTGCTTCTATAGGCAGACCAAAGATAAAAACCTGCAATCGCCCCCCAATACAGTAATCCTTCCAAACTTAGCCCTCTGATTCTTTTTTGGAGTCTTCTCCTGTGCCAGCAATAGACTGTCTCATGCTAGTATCAGAAGCAATGTTATCAAGCTTATAATAATCTAGAATTCCTAGATTACCCTCTCTAAATGCGTGGGCCATAGCTTTAGGCACTTCAGATTCTGCCTCAACAACTTTAGCTTTCATTTCTTGCTCTAGCGCTACCGCCATAGCTCTTCTAGTTTCTGCTTTTGCTTGCGCAACTCTTAAATCTGCTTCTGCTTGATCAGCTTGTAATTGGGCCCCAATATTTTTACCTACATCAATATCAGCAATATCAATTGAAAGTATTTCAAACGCCGTCCCTTGATTTAACCCTTTATCTAATACATTTTTAGAAATTGAGTCCGGGTTTTCTAATACTGCCTCATAAGATTCTTTTGAACCAATTGCACTTACAATTCCCTCTCCAACTCTTGCGATGATTGTATCTTCAGTTGCCCCTCCAACTAAGTTGGGGATATCTGTTCTGACTGTAACTCTTGCTCTGGCTCTTACTTCAATACCATCTTTTGATACAGCAGATAATTTTCCATCTACCGGAGCATCAATTACTTTTGGATACACACTTGTTTGTACTGCGGACAAAACATCACGCCCTGCCAAGTCAATGGCGGTTGCAATTTCGAAAGTCAGTTCAATACCTGCCTTTGCTGCAGCAATTAATGCAGCAACAACCTTATCTACATCTCCACCAGCCATATAATGGACCTCTAGGTCATCGCTTTCCATCATAATACCTGCTTTACGAGATGCAATTAATCCATTAACAATAAGACCTGGGGGAACTCGCCTAAATCGCATCCCAATCAAATTAAAAATAGTGACATGACCACCTCCAATACTAAATATGGCTTGTAACCATAATCCTACTGGAACTACCCATAACAATAATAAAATAAATACTACTAACGGTAAGGCAACATAAAGTCCCATTACTCCTCCTTTTTTTGTCTAAAAATCTTGTACAATCTATTCATAAATCCTGACATAATCCTACACCTTCCCTCTTTTTTTATAATTCTTTTTGAGAGTGCTCTTGTTAGAGTCTGTAGTAATAAATTTTTCTAAAAATTTTGATTTTAATAAAAGATTGATGACCATAATTAGAGCTATAATTCCTCCAATAATTCCCCATGAAAATCCATCCATTGCTTGCGAATAAATTTCATCGCTTACGGGAACTCCAGGAATTAATAAGAGATATAGTCCATAAAATAAAACGCCAATCCCTGCTATACCAAAAAATCCAAATCCAGGAATTGCTATAAATTCTATCACCAGTAATAGTAAGCCACTCATAATAATTAACAAGTCCATTGAAGAAGCTAATTGTGTCAAATATCCCGCCCCCAATGCCAATGTTAAACATATGATGCCAATAGTGCCTCCAATACCCCATCCAGCGCTATACAATTCAGAAATAATTCCAATAGTCCCAAAAGTAGTTAATAACGATGATATGGTAGGGTCTGTAAGGAAGCGAACTAGGTCTTCAGACCAATTTTCATTTAAAGTAATAATATTATAGTTTTCTATGCCAAGGCTAGATAAGATTTCTTCTATTGATTCGCCTTTTCCATCAGCAATATTGTATTTCAATGCTAGCTCTGTAGTTAGTGTAATAAGCTTACCTTCTTTTCTTCCTTCTATATCATCAACTTTTAACGAATCTCCATCAATTACTAAAAATTCAAAACTTAATTCTTCGTCAACCATGCCTCGAGCAATATTAGAGTTTTTTCCTGTTTTTTCTGCAGTAGCAGCCATTTCTTCTCGCATGTAACTTTGAGATTTTTCTGATTGTTTTGATCCTGTCATATCTACAACGCTAGTAGCCCCAATGGTCGCTCCATCTGTCATATAAATTTTATCACAAGATAAAGAAATTAGAGATCCAGCTGAAATCGCCCTACGATTAATAAAGGCTATAGTAGTCATATCTGTTCCTGATATCGCATCCTTAATTTGGGTAGCAGCATCAACACGACCTCCAAAAGTATCAATATCAAAAATAATTAATTCGCTATTATCAGATTCTGCTATATTTATAGCGCGCTTCACAAAACTAGGGATTCCTAAGTCAATTGTATCTTGTATAGGAACGATATAAATATTTTTTTTATTTTCTTGAGCTATACTAACTCCTAAGGTGAGTAATAAAATAAATAGCCCGATGTGTTTAAATTTTGTTTTCATTGCTACTACAAAGATTTACATTTACTTAATGTATCTATTTTTGAAAGTGCTTTCATTTATTCTAAGAACTGTTCCAACATTCTTAAATAAATTTACTTATAAATGCTTTTATAATCTACTATTCCATCTACTAAAATTAAGACGCAAAGTAGTATTAGATAATTTGAAAAAAGCATTCCCTGAAAAATCTCAAGATTGGTATCATAAAATAACTTCTCAATGTTACAAATTTTATGCAGAAGATTTTTTAGAATTTCTATCTTTCCCTAGATACTTTGATAATGAAAAAATACAATTCAATAATCTTGAGGTCTTAGATGAAGCATTAGAAGAAAACAGAGGGGTTCTCTTTGTTGGTGGACACTTTGGATCTTTTGACAAGCTATTTTATAGTCTATCGCATAAAGGGTATCTTTTATGTGGAGTAGCATATAAACAGAATGATAGTGCTGCGGATAAATTTTTTAAACAAATTAGAGAAAAGTATATGGAAAGACAGCTCTATAAGGGGGGTCCAGGCGCTGATCTTAAATCGGCGCTAAAAAACAATGAAATACTAGTCTTATTAAGTGACCAAGATGCTAGAGAGAAAGGAAAGTTTGTTAATTTTTTTAATATTTCTTCTTCTACTCCATCTGGAGCAGCTATATTGCACAAGCGAATAGGTGCACCTATTGTTTTCTTTTCTATCACAAAGAGTGCTAATAAATATAGCGTAGACTTTATAAAAATAAATTCAGCTGGAACATTGGACACTAATGAAGTTGTTCAAGAATACACATTGGCATTAGAAAGCACTATTAAACGAAATCCAGAACAATACTTTTGGTTTCATAAAAGATGGAAGACTAGCCCAAAAGTCATATGAAAAGAATATCAATAGATCATCCAGATGCTATTAATCATATATTGTTAGCGTTAAAAAATAATCAAGTTATTGCGTATCCAACAGATACGATTTACGGAATTGGAACAGATATAGATAATGATCTTGGTATAAAAAAAATTAATCAGCTTAAAAATCGACAAGCGCCCATGAGTATTGTCGCTCATAGCCTTGATAGTCTATCTAATAAATTGATTATCCCGCCAAATATGAAAAATAAGATGAATACTATCATTAATAATGGAGATACATGTATAGTAGAATATAAATCAAATAGCTTTAATAGCTTAATTACTCAGAATAATATGATTGGATTTCGTGTCCCTAATTATCCATTTTTAATAACACTATTATCTGAATATAATAAACCCATAACAACCACTAGCATAAATACTACTGGGCAAAAACCGATTAATGACCCAGATGAGATAGAAAAAATATTTGGCACCAACATAGATTTAATAGTAGACGG
This sequence comes from uncultured bacterium, assembly GCA_905182795.1. Lineage (GTDB taxonomy): Bacteria > Fidelibacterota > Marinisomatia > Marinisomatales > Marinisomataceae > Marinisoma. Next base: position 12,171 of record CAJJCZ010000003.1, read on the forward strand.
TGGTATCATTGAAAATAAACCTGCTTCAAAAATTTATATATTTGATAAAGATAATATTTCTCAAATTCGATAAATAATGAAAAAAATTATTACACTTCTTTTTATGTCTTTTTTATTAGGACAAACGTCCTTAGAAAAATCTCCTTCGTTTATACCTGGAGAAGAGTATAGATATGATCTATTTGTTGATCTAATCAAAATTGGTCCTGATTTAATAAAGCTAGGTTCGGCTACGCTTAGTATAAAAAATATAGAAATAATTAATGGACAAGAAGCTTACCATTTAAATTTTTCAGTGAAGACTTCTAAGATAGGTGATGCTCTATACAAAATCAGAGACACAGTAGATGTGTGGGTTGATACTGAATCGCTACAACTGATTAAACAGGTTAAAAAATTGCGTGAAAGAAATATCCGACGTGAATCAACCACTACAATTCAAGGAAATAAAGCTACCACTAATGGTAAAGAGTACACAATACCAGAAAATATATTTGATCCCTATGCACTAATAATGATTCTAAAAAATGAAAATATTTTAGAAAAAGAATCAAAAAAATTTACTACACTAGATGGTGGAAAGGTTAGAGAGATTGAGATCCAAAATATTGGAATGAAAACTATTCGTACGCCTGCAGGTAAGTTTAAGGCCTATACATACAAACCTTTGCATAATGGTAAATCTGCATTAAAAAATAAAGGGGACATGCAGATATCATACGGGACTATCAATGGGAGGACTGCCCCTATTAAGATATCATTGAAATTGAGTAATGGGGTAATTGTTTTAAAGTTAAAAAAGTCTAAGGACATCATTAATTAGCAGGAATGCCATTAATGACAATAAGATAAACATCCCTACTGACTGAATACGCATTCTTGCTTTAACTGAAAGTTTTCTTCTCATCAATACTTCAATTAAAATGACTGCAATATGTCCGCCATCTAGCCCTGGGATTGGTAACATATTAATAAATGCTAAATTAACACTAATTAAAGCCATCAATAATAAAAATGGACTTAACCCAGCCTGTGCTGCATCTCCAGCCATTTGTCCAATCATAATAACACTACCCACTTCATCTTTAGAAACATTCCCTTGAAAAATCATTTTTAAAGAAGAGCTCATTAATACCATTGACCAAGCTGTACGATTATATCCATACTGGAAAGATTCGACAAGGCTGAGCTCTTTCACTTGCATATCTTTGGCGATGCCAATTAATCCAATAGTTTGATCTACTCTACCTGCTTTAAAGTTGGGCCCAGATGATAATTTAATATTTTGCTGATAAGACTCACCGTCTCTCATAATTGTAATGGGTATTTCTTGGTTAGGATTTTTCTCTACTATACTTACAGCGGTTTTCCAATTTGTAACTTCAATATTATTAATTGAAATAATTTTGTCTCCGACTAATAAATTAGCATCTTCAGCTGGTCCGCCAGGAGCAACAAAATCTATGACAGCATCTTGATTGGCGGGTACTGCATCTCCATCTAGAGCACCAATAGCGGAAAAGACAAAAAAAGCTAAAATAATATTCATAATAACGCCTGCACTTAAAACCCAAATCTTTTGTAAGGCACTTTTTGACTCTAACTCATCATCTGCGCCTTTAATCTCGGTATCCATATTTTCATCAAGCATACCTTTAATTTTTACATAACCACCTAGTGGAAGCGCTCCGATAACAAAAACTGTATTAATATTTTTTGGTTTATATTTATAAATAGTTGGAGGCATCCCAATTGAGAATTGCTCAACTGTTACTCCTACACTTCGTGCAGCTAGATAGTGACCAAGCTCATGTACAAAGACAATGACACTAATAAGGATGATAAATGCAATTATATAGATCATAAAATTAGACTAAATATAGTTTTATTTGTTCGTTTAATGTAAGTAAATCTTCTATAGGCGGGCTTGAATTATCTTCAAATTCATTTATTACTTTTTCTAGCGAGTTTACCATCTCTGTAAAAATAATTTTTTTATTTAAAAATTGATTAACAATATAGTCGTTTGCCATACTCATAATAGGTATCCTGTTACCTCCCTTTTCAATTAATTCATTCAATAATTCTAAGGCGGGATACCTTAAATAATCTGGTTTTAAAAATGTGAACTGACCAATATCTGCAAAATTTAAACTACCGTAATCACTACGGATTCTTCCAGGAAAAGACATAGCATATTGTATAGGAATTTTCATATCTGGTATGCCAAGATGTGCTTTATAAGAATCATCTATAAATTGTACCATCGAATGTATGATAGACTCAGGATGAATAACAATTTCTATATCTTCCTTGCTAACATCAAATAACCACATTGCTTCTACTAGCTCTAATCCCTTATTCATCATAGTAGCTGAATCAATTGATATTTTTTGTCCCATATTCCAATTGGGGTGCTTTAATGCTTCTTCCGGACTGATAGAATTAAATGTATTTAATTCTCTTTTTAAAAAAGGTCCTCCACTCCCAGTTAAAATAATTTTTTTGAGAACATTAGCTTGCTCACCATGAAGGCATTGAAAAATAGCAGAATGCTCACTGTCTACTGGAATTAAATTAGCTGTATTCTCTTTTACTTTTGGCATAATAATATGCCCGCCTAACACCAAAGACTCTTTATTGCTAAGTGCTAATTCAATATTGTTATTAACTGTATTTAGAGTAGGAATTAAGCCATCTGTTCCTACAATCGCATTAATCACAAGATCTATATCTTTATACTGTGATAATATATTAGAAGAATCTTCTCCAATAATTAAGTCAATATTATTTTTTTTACAAAAATCTTTAAGTGGATGATTGGCAGATATTTTGTTAATACCAATTTTTTCAGGCATGAATTTTTTTGTTTGCTCAAAAAGCAAATCTGCATTGTGATTACAGGATAAAGATATTATTTCAAATTTATTCTGATTTTGATTAACAACTGATAAGCTTTGAGTCCCAACAGAACCAGTTGAACCAAATATTGCAATTCTTTTCATCGAAGCTATATTAAATAATTCCTCTGTCGCTTTTTTCTATAAAATTAATAATTTCATCAATATGTTCATTGTTTTGAAATTCTTCTTTTATTTTTTTAAGCGAAATGGATGGGTTTAATTCTGATCTAAAATAATAACGATAAGCTTTTTTAATTACTGACTTATCTTTATCGCTAAATCCTCTTCTAGATAAGCCTAGGGCATTAATTCCTGCGTATCGAAGGGGTTGTTTTCCTGCTAAAATATAAGGAGGAACATCTTGAACAACTTTTGAATTTGCTGCTAGCATTACATGTTTTCCAATTTTACAAAATTGATGCACATTGCTTACACCGCCTAGAATAGTCCAATCACCTATCTCAACATGCCCACCTAAAGCCACTAAATTTACTAGGATAGCATTATCTCCAACAATACAGTCATGTGCAACATGAACACCTGTCATTATTAGAACATCATCTCCGATAATAGTTACTCCCGTAGCGCTTGTTCCACGATTCAATGTAACAAATTCTCTAATCACTGTACGCTTTCCAATGACAAGCTTTGTTTTTTCACCACCAAATTTTTTATCCTGTGGTATAACTCCAATACTACTATTATGAACAATATTACATTCATCTCCAATCTCTGTATACTGACCAATAGTATTAAAATTACCTATAGTTACGTTGTTCCCAATGACAACATCATCTTCAATAACATTGTAGGCTCCTATGGTTACATTGTTACCAATCTTGGCTGAATTTGCTATAATATTTGTTGGATGTATATTATTCATTCTCTACTCTTTGTCTACTATTGTGGCAAAAAATTCTGCCGAAGCTACCTTTTTATCTACTACAAAACATGAAGCGTTGAATTTAAAAGAACCTAATTTGTGCTGTAATAATTCTGCTTCAATATTTAGCTGATCTCCAGGAATAACATTATCATATATTTTATAATTTAATACTTTTGACATAAATACTAACTTTTTAGAAGGATCTTCTATGAAATCTATCATAAGTAAACATGCTGACTGTGCAATAGATTCTAAAATTAATACACCCGGCATAATAGGTTTTGTAGGAAAATGTCCTTGAAAATAAGGTTCATTTATAGAAACATTCTTAAGAGTTTTGATACTTTCTTTTTTTTGATGCTCCACGATACGGTCTACCATTAGAAATGGGTATCGATGAGGCATTACATCTAATATGTAGTTAATATCTTTCATTTAAAATTGATCCTTAAATTCTTTTCGTAATAGTTTTGCAAATTCAACATTGCCTTTATGCCCGCTTTTAATTGCGGTAATATGCCCTAAAATTGGCTTACCTAGTAGTGCAAGATCTCCTACTAAATCTAATGTTTTATGTCTTACGGGCTCATTCTTAAATCGTAAAATTTGTGATTTATACAAACCTCTAGTTCCTTCATAGAATTTAATCCCAAATCTTTTTCTAAAGAATTTTACTTCTTTGTCGTTTATATCTGTATCTACAATAATGACAGCATTACCTAAATTGCCGCCCTTAATCAAGCCTTGTTTTTCTAAGCCTGCTACTTCACTTAATAAGCAAAATGTGCGCGCTGGTGCAATCTGTTTTTCATAGTTAGTATACATATTTTGTACAGAACTATACTGTACATCTAGTGCATCTAAATCATATTGAATAGTAAACGTAGTTTTAAATCCATTATATGGTACAGCAACTACCTCTACATCTTTTTCTTCATCGGCATAAAAAACAGGTTTAGTAATTTTTAAAAAATTAACCTCAGAGTCTTGTTCAATAATTTGACCCTCATTTAACGCAGCAACAAAATCTTTTGCGCTACCATCCATCACTGGAGGCTCTTTACTGTTAAGCTCAATTAGAAGGTTGTTAATACCCATACCTGCACATGCAGACATAACGTGTTCTGTAGTATGGACTCTTACTCCATTTTCTTCAATGGTAGTTCCTCTGGTCAAATCTATCACATTGTCTATATCTGGTGTGACAATCTGATCATTTTGATCATTTCGCATAAACTTTATACCAAAATTTTCTTCAGCTGGATGAAAGGTAAGAGTACTCTCTACTCCTGTATGTAATCCAATTCCTGTACAGGATACTGGGTGCTTAATTGTTTTTTGTTTTTGTATCATTTTTTTTTAATCTTTTTTCTAATAATTCTAATCTTGTAAATACTGCATCTCTTTTTTGTTTTTCTTTAATAGGGCGAGCAGGATTTCCAGCATACATCTCTCCTCCATTTAAAGATTTTAATACACAAGAACGTGCAGCTAAAATTGATTCTTTGCCTAGTACAATATGAGGCCCAACATCAGATTTTCCTCCAATCATAGAATACGCTTTAATTAGTGTACTCCCTCCAATAAATACCCCTCCAGCTAATAAACACCCTTCTTCAATTTTTACATTATGTGCAATATGTACCTGATTATCTAACTTACAATAATTTTCAATAATAGTATTCTTTACAGAACCTCTATCAATAGTGCAAGTTGCTCCCAACTCTACAAAGTCGCCAATAATAACGCTTTTGATATGAGGAATTTTATGATGAACCTTATCAATGGTAGTAAATCCAAAACCATCACTACCAATAATACAACCACTGTGGATTAGTGTGTTATCTCCAATAACTACATCTTCATAAATAACTACATTATCCTTCAAGGTAGAATTAGATCCAACAATAGCTCTAGAATTAATTTTTACACCAGAGCCAATAGTTGTATTGTCTCCAATAATAACATTCTCTCCAATCACGGCAAAGGCAGATATTCCTACATTTTTACCCAAAGACGCTGATTTAGCAATCGCAGACTTACTATGAACTATATTTTCTTCAGATACTTTTTTAGAAAATAATTCTAGTATTGCAATCATAGCTAGATATGGGTTTTTAACGACAATGCCAGGACATTCCTGTAGATCTTCTTTATTTATAACAATAAAAGCTGAGGCATCAGAAGATATAATTCTCTTCTTATATTTTGGAAGAAAGGCGAATGATATTGCTCCAGCGACAGCCTCTTCAATATCGTCAACGCTAGTAATAATAATTGAGCTATCGCCGACTATTACACCCTTTACCTCTGAGGCAATTTGTTTAAGTGTAAACAAGAGAACGCTCTATATTATTCTTTTGATTTTCTTAGTTGATAAAGAACATCGTCTGTCAAATCATGTGTTGGCTTAGTATAAAGAGATGCTTGAGATCCATCCAGAATAATATCATAACCTTTTGATATTGCTACAACATCAACAGCTGATTTAAACTTTTGAACTAAATCAAATTCTAACTGGGCTTGTTTTCTAGTAAGCTCTCCATTTGGACCAACTTTTGCTTGCTGATAACTTTGCATAGCATTGTTCATGTCTACGATATCTTGCTCTTTGGCTTTTTTTAACTCTTCTGACATCATAAGACTTTGTTGCTCATATTCTTTTACCATGCTATCAAGTTCAGTAGCCATTGTTTGATACTCTTTTTGAATTACTTGTAAATCAAGCTGTAGTTGTTGTTCTACTTCTTTGAACTCTTCAAAATCAAGTCTAATTTTTTCTGAAAAAACTACACCAATTTTTTCTTGAGCAAATGATACTCCAATTAACAATAATAAAATCACTATTTTTTTATACACTTTATTTTCTCCTTTAGTACGTTTGTCCAAATGTGATAGTATATTCCCACCCTTGTGGATTACCATCACCGTTAATATCGTCAAATCCATATCCCATATCAAACCCTAATTTACCAATACCTGGCATAAAAAACCTAACACCAACACCAGCAGACTTTTTCATAGAAAGCGGACCATTTCTATCTATATAAAATGGCTCAGACATTTTTGAGCTATTCCATACATTCCCCATTTCTCCAAAGGCCATTACATATATTACAGGATTTTCTGATAATGGAAATCTTAATTCTGTTGTTATTTTACCCATTGAGTTTCCTCCAACAGCTTGACCGGAAGCTGTTTGCGGCCCAATAGAATTATCTGGATAACCTCTTAAAGCGTTACCGTAAGGAATTCCATTACCTCCCATAATAAATCTTTCATCAAATGGAACAAAGGTTTGTACATCATCACCTACATCTAATGTCTTAATAACGCCCAATTTGAAAGAATTATATAAGACTACTTTAGAAAAAGTAGGTGTAAACCAATTTAAATCTAAGATATGCTTTTGAAAGTTTTCATTTCCTCCTAAAAATCCACCTGAATAAGTGTTTTCAAGTTGGAATCGAGATCCTGCAGTAGGAAACTCTGCTCTATTTCTACTATCCCTAGACAGCATTTGAGAAAAACTAATTCCTCGTGTTGTATCTAACCCACCAATATATTGATCAATATCTGCTTGTGTTCCTTGATATTGTTTTTCCATAATTTTTGCAGACCACATCACTCTAAAGAAGTCATCTGGCCACTCTAACCTTCTACCGAAACTTGCAACTGCGCCCGCTACTGTAAAATCTAGAGGAAAATAATAATTTGTAGAAGACCCTCTGTAAGAATAAAATACTGATGCCCCTACTAAATATGGGCTATCATTAATCATAGGATCTTGAAAGCTAATATTTAAAGATCTATATTTTGAAGGCTCTTGATTAGAATATAAAGAAAAGTTAGTTCCAGTACTTAAACCAACATTAAATTTTTGACCTCTTCCCATAAAATTATCAAATTCTACTCCTGCTCCACCTGTAATGCCATACTCACCAGTGAAACCAAGATTTGCATTAATTCTTTGGGTTGATTTTTTTTCTTGAACAACAAAGTCTAAATTCACTTTGTCTTCTGATATAGGGTTAACATCAGGAATTACATTATCAAAATAATTTAAAATCCATATGTCACGCTGACTCCGCATTAACTTAGATTTATTAAATACATCTCCGGGAAATAATTTTAATTCGCGCCTAATAACATTTTCTCTGGTTTTGTCGTTTCCTGATACAAAAATATTTTCTATATAAACCTTACTACCTTCATTAAAAACAAAATTAACATCTAAAGAGTCTGATCCAAATGGTACAATTTCAGGATTAACATTACTGAAAATGTATCCCTTGTCTTGATATACGCTCATCATATTTTCATAAACAAACTTATCAAACTCTTCTTTCGAATAAACATCCCCTTTTTCAATCTTTAGTAATTGTTTAAGGGAAGATTCATCTGCAATTTCATTGCCTTCGAATGTGATGTTGCGATAATGGTACTGCTCTCCTTCTTGCAAAGACAAGACTAGTGTCAGATCAAAATTCTCTCTATCCACCATAAGGCTATCGCTTATGACTTGGAAATCTCTGTATCCTTCATTTTGGTAAAAAAGGGCTAATGTCTTTTTATCTTCTTCAAATGTTTTTTCGTCAAAACTTTTAACCCAAAAAGCCCACCATTTTCTTTCTTTGGTATCAGTTAACTCTTTTTTCAACTTACGCGGTGGGAAATTGTCATTACCAATAAATTCTATATTTCTTAATTTATACTTTTCATTTTCTGTAACAGCAAAAACTACGTCTCTTGCATAACCCGTACGTACCAAGGTGTCTGTTGGAACTTCTATCCTAGCATCGACTTCTACGTCAAAATATCCATCTTCTTTATAAATCTCTGTAATTTTTTTTGCGGCAGCGTCCAGTGAATTTGGACGAATTCTTTGTCCCATTCTTAGGTCAATTTTTTCTGTAAATCTAGACTCTCTAGCAGTTATACCTTCAAATAAAATCTTGTTTAAGGTAGGGCTTTCCTCTACCTCTATAGTAATTTCAACTCCATACTCAGAGTCATTATTAAGAACGATATTAATATCATTGAACAAGCCTAAGTCCCATAGTCTTGTTAATGCAGTAGAAATATCCGATCTTTGAATTTGGGTCCCATCTCGTAAGCCAGCAGAATACTTAATCATCTTATCTGATGTAGTGGTATTCCCTTCAATATTTACGCGATAAAGCGTTACTTCTTGTGCATATAAAATATTCACAAAAAATAATAAGATTATTGTTATATATATATTTTTCATATTTAATCAGTTAATTTACCAAAAGTTCTCTTTCTATGGTTAAAATCTTCTAATGCAGCTATTAAATCTTTTTCTTTAAAATCTGGCCAATTTTTTTTACTAATATATATCTCTGAATAAGCAGATTGCCATAATAAAAAATTGCTCAATCTAAATTCTCCTCCCGTCCTAATTATTAAATCTGGATCAGGGATTTCAGGGCAATATAAGTGATTTTTTACAATCTCTTCATCTATTATTTCACTTTTTTTACTTTCTAATATTTTGTTCATTGCATCTATAATTTCTTGTCTACCACCATAACTCAATGCAAGAGACAATACTAATCCGGTATTTTTTTGTGTTCTTTCTATAGTATTGGAAACAATTTTTTGTACACTTGCTGGTAAATCCTCTATCCTTCCAACGACTTTAAATACAATATTGTTCCCCTCTAATTCTTTAATTTCATTATTTAACATCCCACTCAATAGGGCCATTAAACTATCGACCTCAAATTGTGGACGATCCCAATTTTCTGTTGAAAAAGTATAAAGAGTAAGGTATTTGATTTTTAGATTTGAACAAGTCTCAATAATTTTTTTAGCAGACTTAGCTCCTTCTTTATGTCCAGAAATACGATCTAAATTTTTACCCTTTGCCCACCTTCCATTTCCATCCATAATAATAGCAAGATGGTTAAGGCTAGCTAATGAAGGAATCATAATGAAGCTATTTTTTCAGCTAATTTTAGAAAAATTTGTGATACAGGAGATTCTTTATCATAGAATACCATCGGTTCACCATTGTCAATTGATTCCATTAGCTTATGTGAATAAGGGACTTCTGCTAATAAAGGAATATCAAGCCTAGTGCTCTCAGTCTGACCTCCCCCATGTTTAAATAGTTCAAATTTTAAATTAAATTTACCATCTTCATTCGTTGTTACCTTCTGTCCATTAATAACAATATTTGAATTTTTATTTCCAGGAGCCTCACCTGAAATTTCCATATAAGACATATTTTCTATTACCCCTAGTAGCTCTGTATCTACTTTCTTAAACATGTCAGCACCTTTTCTAACATCTGTTAAGGCGATATCGTTTGGTGTCGTGACAATGATAGCTCCATCTAATGGAATCTTTTGAGATAGGGTAAGTTGGACATCTCCTGTTCCTGGAGGTAAATCAAGAATTAAATAGTCTAAATTCCCCCAGTTAACATCTTTAAAAAATTGTTCTGTCATCTTAGCTACTAATGGCCCTCGCCAAACAACTGGTGCTTGATTCCCGCTAATAAACCCAAAACTCATAAGTTTTAGATTATGTTTTTCCAGGGGAATAATTTTTTGATTTTCGTCGACTTCTGGATTCCCTTGAATTCCCATAGTAAGAGGTAAAGAAGGTCCATATATATCCAAATCAAGTAAACCTGTTTTGTGGCCATTGCTTGTTAGAGCTGCAGCCAAATTAAGTGCGATAGTAGACTTACCCACACCACCTTTACCACTAGCTACTGCAATAATTTTTGTAATATTTCCTTCAACATTTTGATGTTTGTTCGAGGTGTCTACTTTTTTAGTTTCGACAGGACGATCTAATACTTTAATTTTAATTTCAAAACCGTCAGCAACAATAGCTTTATCTATCTCTTGAATAAGTTGTGCTTTTTTTTCTTCATTTTGAGAAGAAATAGAAAGCATTATAGTAATCGTTTTATGATCAATAAGAATTTCTTTAACCATTCCGAATGAAACAATATCTCGATTGAAGCCAGGATAATTCACTGACTTTAGTTGATGTAATATTTGGTTTTTATTTATCATAAAATAAAGGCAGTTAAAAATAGAAAAGACTATTATAAAATGTTATATAAATCTATCAGGGTGCTTCTTGGCCAAAAAACTTATAATTACTAGTAATAGATGACTCATATTCTTCGGGTATTTCATCTTCATCATAAATAGCATCTACTGGACATTCAGGCTCACACGCTCCACAATCAATGCATTCTTCTGGATTGATAAATAGTTGTTTTGATGTTGCATCAAAATCGGGAGCTTTCGCCTCCTCCCCCGATCCTTCTGGATCATCTGGGCCATGTATGCAGTCTACGGGGCATACTTCAATACAAGCGGTATCGCAAGTACCTACACATGGATCTGTAATTATATATGTCATCAGTATTCTTTATTTTCTTAGTTGCTAGAGGACATATTATACGTAGTTTCATGTTCAAAATCAACACTATGAAAAAACAAAACAAACTAAATATATTTTTATGGACCGTTCCATTAGTGAATTCTATTGGAAGATCTATTTATGATGTTGCCTTTATATGGCTCATATTAGATATTACTGATTCTGAAAAAATTACAGGGTTTGTTGCAATGACCACTTATTTTCCTGCAATTATTTTTGGATTATTTATTGGAGCAATTGTAGACCTTTTTCCTAAAACTAAAATGATTTCTTTTGCTACTATTATGCAAGGAATGGTGTTGTTATGTATCCCATTATTATTTTTTTACAATATTGAATCTGTATGGCTTATTATGTTATTAGCCTTCTTTCATAATGGCTTTGGACTGCCTATGGTTCCAGCATTTAACGCTTACTTGCCAACACAAATTAAAAAAGAAAATCTTCTCAAGGCTAATTCTATTGTAAATATTTCGTGGCAAACTGCTGTGCTCATAGGACCAATAATTGCAGCGCAATTACTAACATTTTACCCAGTAGAGAATTTATTCTATTTTTGTGTCTTCTTTTATTTTCTTGCTGCCGCACTAACTACTATTGCTCCACATGATATTGTAGAAAAAGAAAAAATTAATACTAAAAAAATAATTAAAAAAACTATGGAGGGCCTTCAATATTTAAAAGAAAGGGCCACGCTTCGTGTTATTATCATTTTAACATTATTAAGTAATTTGTTTGTTATGGGTCCTGCGATAGTTGGAATTCCAATTTTAGTTAAATTGTACCTTGGGGGAGATGCATCTGATTTTGCTTTAGTAGAAGCATATCTTGGTCTTGGAATGTTATTAGGCACTACCATGGTTTATGGCATAGGCGGTCGAGTTACACATGGTCTATTATTTTTATTAGGACTATTTATTGATGGTGCGAGTTTTTGTTTATACTATTTTGTAGAAAGTATGAATCAACTAAATTTTTTCTCAATTTTACATGGAATAGGTATCCCATTTTTAATTATATCTCGTGTTTCTATTATGCAAAAACATATCCCAGAAAAACTTTTGGGAAGAATCTTTGCTATAATTTCTATATCTATTCTTAGTATGGCCGGCGTGTCTAGTGGAATGATTGGGGTAATGGCAGAATTTTTTGAAATTAAAACAATATTTTTAATCTTTGGTATACTTGCAGGAGCATGTGGAATAGCTGGTTTGATGCATCCAAAAATTAAATACTTAAATTAAGACTGTATTAAACTACCTATGCGCTCTTTAGTGACATCTCTCAATTCTTCAACGGAAAGATTAGAATAGTCTTCCGCAGTAATCGGATCACCGAATACAAGAGTTAATCTACCCGGATTTATTCTCCAGCTTGTTCGCTTATTTGCTCTATAAGCTCCAATTAAACCAATAGGAACAATAGTTGCATTGGTTGCTTTGGCAAAATGAAACCCACCTTTTTTAAATTCTCCCATTTCACCTGTGATGGTACGTTGCCCCTCAGGTGAAAGCACCATTGAATTTTTATCTTCTAGTAATATTTTTTCTGCTGCTTTTAGTGTCGCTTTTGCTTTATCTGTATTATCGTGTGTAATAGCATATGCGCCATATCGTTTTGCCATAAATCCAAATAATGGAATTTTAAATACGCCTTCCCAACCAATAGCATTAATATAGTATGGAATAGCTCCAGCTAACATTAACACATCAAACATTGACTCGTGGTTAAACATGAACAAATATGGCCCATCTTTTTTTGGGGGTACCTTACCTTTTACGCTAAACCATTGCAACCCACTTAACATAATCACTCTAGCGCTGACTGGAATAAGAAAAGGATATGTATTTTTAGGATGCGTTATATAGCTGAAGATAATCACCGAAATAAGCATTAAAGCAAAGAGAGGAAAAAAGATTACAAGAATGAAAAAGGATAGTATTCGTGTTAATATATTAATCATAATTATATATTTTTATTTAAGAGTTCTAGCATCTTGTAGTTTGCTTTCGGCAAAGCAAACTTATTTAACCCCTTCATAGTAGTCCATATATAATTTTCTTTAATTTTAAGGGAGTTAATATTGTCAATATTATGAGAGAACAATGATATAGTGACTTTAAAATGACTGTATTGGTGTTTGACTTCTCCAACATATTCTACATTCTTAATTAATAGATTAGTTTCTTCTTTAATTTCTCGTATTACAGCATCCTTTTTTAATTCTCCTACTTCGATTTTTCCTCCTGGAAACTCCCACAACCCTCCAAGCATTTTATTCGTTGGTCGTTGCATAAGAAGTACTTTCTTATTATAAAAAATAATACAAACCGCTACTTTGATTTCCGGAATAGGCTTACTCTTTTTTATTTCCGGATAGTCCAGAGGACTATCTTTTGATGTAGCTTTACAATGACTATTAATAGGACAAGGATCGCAATCGACTGCTTTTGCTTGACAAAGATTACTACCTAAGTCCATTAACGCCTGATTAAAATCTCCTGGATTTGTTTGATCTTGTTTCGTTTCAAGAAATTTTTTAACTCTATTATTATTAAACTTTGATTTCTTTTTTAATCCCAATAATCTAAAACCAATGCGCTCTAAATTAGTATCTATCCCTACTTCAGTTTGGTTGAATGCAATAGCCAAGATAGTTTTTGCCGTATATTCACCAATCCCTGGAAGTTTAATTAGTTCGTTAAATGTGTCTGGTAAGATTTTATCTAAAGCTCTTGCTGTTAAATGTATATTTTTACATCGAGAATAATATCCAAGTCCTTCCCAATGCTTTAATACATAATCATAGTCAGCATTTGCTAATGTCTGGATATCTGGAAAACTATTTATCCATTTTTTATAATAAGGGATAACAGTCACTACTTGGGTTTGTTGTAACATTATTTCTGAAATCCAAATTTTATATGGATCTTTAGTAAGCCTCCAAGGAAGATTTCGTTTATTTTTTGAATACCAAGAAAGTAGTTGTTTTGAGAGCATGGACTACATCTCTCTTATCATTAACTACAAGTAGTTTCAATCAATATTGCACACGCTTGATATGGATCCATATTAGAAGATGGTCGTCGATCTTCAAGGTAGCCATACCCGTCATTAGAAGTTTGCATTGGTATTCTAACAGATGCACCGCGATCGCTTACACCATAGCTAAATTCAGAAATTGATTGTGTTTCATGATCGCCTGTCAATCTTTCCTCGTTATGAGCGCCATAAACGGCAATATGTTCCTTGTGTTTCTTGCTAAGCTTTTCACAAGCATCTTCGATTACCTTTAGGCCGCCTTTTTCTCGCATGGACTGAGTACTAAAATTTATATGTGCTCCCGCTCCATTCCAATCGCCTTTTACAGGCTTTGGGTGCAATGTTGCGCTTACTCCATAATCTTCAGATATTCTATAAAGCAACCATCTTGAAACCCACATCTGATCTGCTACTTCTAACGGTCCAAGTGGTCCAATTTGATATTCCCATTGACCTGGCATTACTTCGGCATTAATCCCAGATAATTCTAGCCCAGCTTCAAGACATAAATCTAAATGATCTTCAACAATTTCACGACCAAATGCTTCATCTGCACCTACTCCACAATAAAAAGGTCCTTGTGGTGCTGGATAACCACCTTCAGGCCAACCAAGAGGATTACGGCCTTCAAAAAATGTATATTCTTGCTCTATTCCAAACCATATATTTTCTTTAGAAAATTTTTCTTCTATTTCTCTCAAATGTGCTCTAGTATTTGAAGCATGTACTGAACCGTCTGCATTCATTACCTCACACATGACAAGAATATTTTCTTTCCCACGAATCGGATCTTTGCATAACCATACTGGCTTTAGTAGGCAGTCGCTAAAATTACCTTCTGCTTGATTAGTGCTAGAACCATCAAATCCCCATTCTGGTAATTCTGATACTGATGATATTTTTTTACTTAATATTTTTGTTTTTGAGCGAAGCTTTTGTGTAGGAGTGTGGCCATCCATCCATATATATTCTGCCATTACTTTCATTTTTTAATCCTCTTATAAATAGTTTTTTATCAAACGAATACCTATTAAATTAATAAAATGAATAATAAAAAAGTAAGTTTAAATGATATTTTAGAAAGAGTATCAAAAATTGAAGCTCGGCTTGACGAGATTGCTCCAATCTCCAAGAGAAAACTCCCATCAAAAAAAGAACAAATAGCACAAATCCAATCTGAGCTTGAAGTGTGGTCTCAAAAATTTCCATCAACTGATATAGAGTTTGAGCTTGCTAAAATGTTAGATTGGCTCAAAGCTACCAATAAAAGAAAGAAAGATTACAGGGCGTTTTTTCGTAATTGGTTGAGAAAAAGTACAAATAGCGTAGGTGCTGAACCTACCATATCACATTCATACGTTTATAGTTGTGGTAATAATAAAGAAGAATGTATCGACGAGATATCTAACTTTAAAGATATGTCATACTATTGCACTAAATGCAATGCTATAAAAAAAATTATTAGAGTAACAAAAAGTTAATCTTCTTTTTCAATAGTCAGCTTAAAACTGCCTGAAATATCACTACTAAATTTCACATGAATCTCATGCTCGCCCAATGTTTTAATAGATGAAGATAGCTCAATATATTTTTTATCAAATACTATATCATTTTCAACTAAGAGTTTTTCAATATCTATTTTTGTGACTGAACCAAATAGCTTGTTGCCATCTTCTGATTTCATTTTTACTGTAATATTTAAATCTGCAACCTTCTTAAGCAGGTCTAATAGAACATCTTTTTGTCGTTCAATCTTACGATCTTCTTGATTACGTTTTTGTTCTGCGTGCTTTAATTGTGATTTAGAAAATGTAATAGCCAATTTTTGTGGAATAAGAAAATTTCTTCCAAACCCAGGCTTTACATCAACTACATCACCCTCATTACCAATATTATCTACATCTTTTATAAGTATTATTTTCATTATTTAGTCCCTATCAATAGCTGCAAAAGGAAGCAATGCAATATTTCTTGCTCTCTTAATTGCTGTTACTAGTTTTCTGTGCATCTTACTACTGGTACCAGTTACTCTTCGTGGAGTAATTTTACCTTGGTCGTTAATAAACTTATTTAAAAGCTTAGTATCTTTATAGTCAATTTCATGAATGTTATTTCGTTTAAAATAACAAGATTTCTTTCTGCTAGACAACATCTAGTTTTCCTCTTCTTTCTTTTCTTCTACTTCGCTAGGAACTTCTTCAGCCGGAGCCACAGGCTTCCCATCAAGTTTGATAATAATATACTTTAGCACTTCTTTATGCAAATTCAGAAATACCTTAAATTCATTTACAAAGTCTGAATTTTTAAACTCTGTATTGAGTAAGATGTAATTTCCATATTTATGCTTATTTACAGGATATGCTAACTGTTTTTTCTCCCAAAAATTGTGGTCAACTACTGCATGTTTTTTAGATTTAATATGCTTGCTTACTTCACCAATAATTTCAGATATCTGATCTTTACTATGGTTTGGATTCACAACATATAATATTTCATAATAATTCATATAATTTCTCCGTTAGATAAGGGGTGCAATCACTAATGATACAACCGATATCAGCTTAATTAAAATATTTAAAGACGGTCCTGCAGTATCCTTAAATGGATCTCCTACAGTATCACCTACCACAGCAGCTTTATGCGCTGTACTTCCTTTTCCGCCATGTGCTCCAGATTCAATGTACTTCTTCGCATTGTCCCATGAACCCCCAGCATTAGACATAAAGATAGCTAATAGAACTCCCGTAACTGTTACTCCAGCTAATATGCCACCTAACATTTCTTTTTGTCCTAATACTAGCCCAAAAAAGATAGGGGTACAAATTGCTAGCGCTCCGGGGAGAACCATTTTGTTGATAGCGGCTGTTGTAGCTATGTCTACACATTTTGCATAGTCAGCTTTTACACCAGGTTCACCATCTAGAAGACCTTTGATTTCTCTAAATTGTCTTCTTACTTCTTCAATCATTTCAAAAGCAGCATCTCCAACTGCTTGCATTGCAAGCGCTGAAAATACAAAAGGGAGGGAAGCTCCGATAAACAAGCCAGCCATAATAGTTGGGTCGCTAATATCTAAAACTAAACCTCCAACAGTCTCTCTAAATGCTGCAAAAAGAGCTAATGATGTAAGGGCGGCGGAACCAATTGCAAACCCTTTACCAATAGCTGCTGTAGTATTTCCTACTGCATCTAATTTATCTGTTCTTTCTCTCACTTCTTTTGGTAGCCCAGCCATTTCAGCAATACCCCCAGCATTATCTGCAATCGGACCATATGCATCGACTGCTAATTGGATTCCAATTGTGGATAACATTCCTATTGCAGCTAAAGCAATACCATAAAGATTTGCAAAGTGATAAGATCCCATAATTGCTCCCGCAATTACAAGCACTGGCAATGCTGTTGAAAACATACCGTTTGCTAACCCAGAAATAATATTTGTTGCTGCGCCTGTTTCACTTGCTTGCGCTATTGCCCTTGAAGGTTTTTGATGATCTGAAGTATAATATTCTGTTAATAGCCCTATTGCTATACCAGACATAAGACCTACGGTCGTAGCGCCAAATAAATCGCTTGCTACTACTTCTGTATTGCCTATCCCCAAATTTACCGACCCAGTAACAAACTTATTAATAAGCCAATAACTTACTCCTAGCATCACACCACCTGAACCAAAAACTCCAATATTAAGCGCAGTTTGTGGGTTTCCACCTTCTTTTGTCTTTACAAAGAATGTCCCCAAAATTGATACTCCAATCCCTGCTGCGGCTAAAAATAAAGGTAAAAATACTAATTCTTTTGAACCTGCTGCAGCAGCTAATACCATCGCACCAATCATAGATCCAACATAAGATTCAAATAAATCTGCTCCCATTCCAGCAACATCACCAACGTTGTCACCAACGTTATCTGCAATAGTTGCAGGATTCCTAGGATCATCTTCTGGTATTCCAGCCTCTACCTTACCAACTAAATCTGCACCAACATCTGCAGCTTTCGTATAAATTCCTCCTCCTACTCTTGCAAATAAAGCAATTGATGATGCTCCCATTGCAAAGCCAGAGACTTTTGTCATTACATTACTTAAATCTGTGCTCATTAATCCATCACTATAAATATAGAATAATAATGATAGCCCTAAAATTCCTAGACCTACTACATTCATTCCCATCACTACTCCACCGCTAAATGCAACATTTAATGCTGAACTTAAACTTGTTCTTGCGGCTTCGGTAGTTCTGTGATTTGCTAAAGTTGCTACGCGCATTCCTAGGGCTCCTGCTAAGGCGCTACAAGCTGCCCCAACAACAAAAGAAAATGCTACTTCGGTCGTATTGCTTGCCATATTCACCCAGTATAATAATCCGGCTACAACAACAACAAATACTGCCAGAACTTTATATTCTCTTACAATAAATGCTGTGGCACCCTCACGAATGGCTAGTCCAATTTCTTGCATTTTTTCGTTACCTGGATTTTGTTTATTAACCCAACTACTCTTCATCAGGCCAAATAAAATGGCTATAATACCAGACAATGGTATTAAGTAAAATAGATTTTCCACTATGCTACTCCTATATTTTGTTTATTAAAATTATTCATCGTTTCATTGGCTCCCTTGTTGAGTATTGAAAGCATAGCCTCATTTGCTGTAACTAGTACTTCTTCTACTAGGGGATGAAATTTTTTATTAAATGGTTTTAGTACATATTTTTCTGAAGGCCTTCTGTAGTCTGAAGCAGCAATACCAATTTTTAATCTGGTAATTTGATCAGTTGAAAGAGCCTGAATAATTGATTTCATGCCGTTGTGACAGCCATCGCCGCCATCTGTTTTAATTCGAATTTCACCTAATGGCAAATCCACATCATCAAAAACTACGACAAGATCTTTTATATCAGCTTTATAAAAATTTAGTACTTCGCGAATTATAGAGCCACTATTGTTCATACCCGTAGTCGGTTTAACCAGTAAGAATTCACTACCTTTTTTTGCAAAAATATAGTTTCCCTTGCCTGGTTTGAAACCCATATCGTGGGATTCTGCAAATTTATCTATCACCCAAAAGCCTACATTGTGCTTAGTAGAAAGATATTTTGATTCGCTATTTCCCAGTCCAACAAAAATCATCATTACTTCTTTTCTCCATCTGACTCATTATTTGATTCTTCAGAAGTATCGCCAGATGACTCTTCGTCACCATCTGCGCCTTCTTCGTCTATATCATCAAGAGCTTCTTCTTCTTCTTTTTCTTCCTTAGGCTCTTGGACAGACATTACAGCAATATCTTCTACTGTTATCATCTCTACGTCTTCGGGTAATACGATATCCTTAACGAAGAGATTAGTATTCATTTCCATATCTGTTACATCAATTTCCAAGAATTCTGGAATTTCAGAAGGTTTACATTTAATAGTAACGGCGTTAAGAAGTTGTACTAAAATTCCACCTAATTTTACACCCTGAGATTCTCCAGTTCCTCTTACAGCAACCTCTAATGATATCTTTTCGTCTTCTCTCACTTTCTGAAAATCGACATGCATCACTTCATCAGTTACGGGATGATATTGGACTTCCTTTAAAAGAACAAATTGTGATTTCTTCTCTACAATAATCTCAAAAATCATTTGTCCTGTTTTCAATGCTTTATTAAAGCTTTTTTTGTCCATCGCTAAGGGAGTTGCTTCTGCCCCAGAATGGTATAAAATAGCTGGTACTCGATCGCGCAATCTAGTTCTTCTAGCTGCTGATGTACCTTGTTCTTTACGAATATCTACTTCTAATTTTTCAAATTTGCTCATGTTACTTTCCCAAATAGTTGACTTACTGATTCACCTTTATGAATTCTATTAATTGTATCTGCAAATATTTTTGCTGAAGATACAATTGTTAGTTTTTCAAATTTTTTATCTTCCGGTATATGTACCGTATCAGATAAAAATACTTTATCAATATTTTTATGTGATAATCTTTCTATTGCATCACCCGATAAAACTCCATGCGTAGCAGCAACAGTTACTGACACCGCACCTTTTTCTTTTGCTACCATAGCAGCATTAAAAATAGTGCCTGCTGTATCAATCATGTCATCAATAATTAATACATGCCTATCTTCTAGGTCACCTACCAGGTGTGCTACTTCAGATTGATTGTGCTCATTTCGTCTTTTATCTATTAATGCAAAACCAATTCCTAATTTTCTAGCATAAGATTGACTTAGCTTGTTTGATCCCATATCAGGAGATAGCACGACACATTTATGTTCATTTTTCATGTTATAAAAATAAGCTGTTAACTCATCCATTAATACTAAACTTCCATATAAATTATCAATCGGGATACTAGCAAACCCCTGTATTTGTGTAGAGTGTAGATCCATAGTAATAATTCTATCTGCTCCGGCTTGTGTAAAGATATCCATCATCACCTTAGCAGATATAGGAACTCTGGGTTCATCTTTTCTGTCTTGCCTAGAATACCCAAAGTAAGGGATGACTATATTAATTTTTTCTGCACTTGCGCGCTTAGCAGCATCAATTAATAATGCTAATTCAATAATATTATCTCCTGGAGCATTGGTACTTTGCACGATATAAACATCATTACCGCGTAAATTTTCATTATACTTTACCCACATTTCGCCATCACTAAATCTTTCAATTACAAGGTCACCAACTGGTAGGTTGGCTTGCTCTGCAATTTTAGCAGTTAGCTCGCGGTTACTAGTACCGGAAAATATTTTTTGTATATATTGTCCCATAATTTTTTTTTGTTGGGGAGCAGGGACTCGAACCCCGACTGCCTGGACCAAAACCAGGTGTCCTGCCAATTAGACGACCCCCCAAATTAAATTTTTGGATTCGCTATAATTGTAGAGTAATGGGGACTGAAAAAAGACTGCGCTTTTTGCGCTGTTTTTTTGTCTGAGAATATTCCAAACACAGTCGAACCACTACCCGACAAACTGGCGTATTTTGCACCTAAATCCAAAATCTCTAATTTGATTTTGCCAATTTCTGGATGTGTCTTAAAAACATGCATCTCAAAATCATTGTAAAATAACTCGGAGCTTAAGTTTTTAAGTTTAAGCTCTTCCAACATTTGCGACAACTTAATGTGGGTTTCTCCTTTTACCAAATACTTTTTTATAAACATAAAAGCCTCTGAAGTTTGGACTTTTATATCGGGCATTATAAGTAAGATATAATTATCTAATTGAATATTTTTTATAGGGTACAATTTTTGCCCTTTTTCTTCAGCGCCCTGCATTCCTCCATCAACAAAGAATGTAGAGTCTGCGCTAATTTTTTCTGCTAATTTTTTCATTTCTTTTTCTTGGATATTTAAGCTACATAGTTGATTAATTCCTTTCAAGATTGCTGTCCCATTGCTAGATCCTCCGCCTAGACCTGCATTTGTAGGAATGTTTTTTTGTAAAAATATTTTAAAATTAGGCAAATCGGGGTGATGTTGTTTTAAAATTTCAATTGCACTTATACAGGTATTATTAGTTGCATCTAACCAGGTAGCATTTGTATCAAAAATCATTGTCTTTGACTTCTCTATTGTTAATTGATCATAAAAATCAATTTCTTGGAAAATTGTGGTGATATTATGGAATCCATCTACTCTTTTATCAAGGACATGCAACCCAAGATTAATTTTAGCGTAGGAATTAATTTTCATTATTCAGAGTAACTATTGCTTCACAGCCCCAGCCATTTGTCATATCTAAAAATTTTAACCCGTTTGTAGTGGTTGCTTTGATTGAAATAATATTTTTATCAATACCTAACTTCTCCGACAAAGATGCTTTGATAGCTTGTTTATGAGGAGAAATTTTTGGCTTATTAAGTACGATTGAAACATCAATCATAGCTATTTTAACGTTGTTTGGTATTTTTTTTATAATTTTTTGTAATAGTTCAATGCTAGATATATTTAAATATTCGGGCGTATTGGGAAAATGCTCTCCTATATCTCCCAAGTTCAATGCTCCCAATAAAGCATCTGTTATAGCGTGGGTTAAAACATCCCCATCTGAGTGTGCGTCTGATGAAAATTCACAATTGATTTTATAGCCACCCACAACGAGATGATCTCCTTTAATAAGCGAATGAAAATCTACTCCTATTCCAACCCTACTTTCTTGATATAACATTCCTTTAACAAGGGCGATATCTTCGATTTCTGTTATTTTAATATTCATATTTTTGTTGTGAACAATTTGAACCGAGTAACCGTTATGCTCCATCAAACTTGCTTCGTCTGTAAAAATTTTTCTATCATTTATATCCATATTTTTATAGCAGGTTTTTAAGGGAGCTAAATTAAATGCTTGGGGTGTTTCTGCTAGCCAAAGATTTTTTCTATCTACTGTAAAATCTATATTCTGATTATTGATTTTTTTTAATGTATCAGAAACTGGGTGAGCTAATATAGCCCCATCACTTTTTTTGCATGCCATAGATAAGCTTTCAATATGTTCATTATTAATTAATGGTCGAGCCGCATCATGTATAAACACACTTTTTGTATCGCTATTTAATTTCTTAATCGCATTATAGACGGAGTCAGATCTAGTTTCTCCCCCTTCACATAGAATAATAGGCTTATTGTTATTGTATGTAGATAAGTCCTTTTTAATTACGGGATATAAGTCTTTTGGAACCACCAAATAAATAGAGTCTATTGTATCGGAGTTATTAAAAACATCCAGACTATATTGATATAGTGGCCTATTATTTAAAATAGCCGTTTGCTTGTACCCGCCAAACCTATTTCCTTTTCCTCCGGCAACTATTACTCCAACATTCATCCCACATTATATAATAAGCATTGCATCGCCATAAGCTAGAAATCTATAGTTTTTCTTTTTGGCAACCTTATACGATTCTTTAACAAAATTATATCCTGCAAACGCTGAAGTAAGCATCAATAAAGTGCTTTCTGGTTCATGAAAACTAGTAATTAACCCATCTACGATTTTAAACTCATGTGGTGGATGGATAAACTTATTGGTCCAACCTTTTTTAGGAGAAATCTGGAAACCTGATACATTAACGGTTTCTAGTGCTCTCACTGTAGATGTTCCTACTGCAAAGATTCTTCTTCTTTTTCTTTTAGCCTCATTAATTGCTAAAGCAGTTTCTGGGCTAACTTCAAAATATTCAGAGTCCATATGGTGCCTGTTTAGGTCTTCTACCTGTACTGGTTTAAAAGTCCCTAATCCTATATGAAGTGTAATATTATAGATTCGGACACCTTTTTTCTTTAAAGCTGTAATTAGCTCGGGGGTAAAATGTAGCCCAGCAATCGGCGCTGCTACTGCGCCTCTTTTTTCTGCATATACTGTCTGATATCTTTCTGTGTCCCTCTTTGTGGTCGGCCTTTCAATATATGGAGGTAGGGGCGGATTACCAATTTTAGTCAAAATCTCGTCAAAGTTTTCGTCGCCAAATTCAAACCTAACTACCCTCCCACCTGATACGGTATTATCAATAACATCACAGAATAAGCTCTTAGAAAGAATGAGCTTATTCCCAATTCTAACTTTCCTTGCCGGCTTAACTAGGACTTCCCAAAGCCTGTCGCCTAACTCTCTCAATAAAAAGATTTCAACTTTTGCATCTGTTCTATCTTTGGTGGCATAAAGCTTAGCTGGGAATACTTTAGTGTTATTCATAATTAATAGATCATTTTTCTTAAAATGATCAATAATATTAGAAAACTTACTGTGTTTAATGGATCGATCTTCTCTATTTAAAACCATCATTTTAGCATTATCTCTTTTTGGTTTTGGTTTTTGTGCAATAAACTTCTTAGGAAGCTGATAGCGGAAGTCTGTTAATTTGTATTTTTTCTTTTTTTCGATCATTAAATTAATTCTCCTATTTATTTTTGTTTTTGTATTCCAAATAATTTATATGCTTTATCTGTGGCTTTACGTCCCCTTGATGTTCTATCAATAAAACCTTCTTTTATTAAATAGGGCTCATAGACGTCTTCAATAGTTTGTAGATCTTCATTCACAGATATTGCTAAAGATTTTCCTCCAGTAGGACCTCCGTTAAAATTGAGAATAAGATTTTTTAAGATTTTTTTATCCATCTCTTCTAGCCCGTTTTCATCAATTCCTATACTTTCTAATGAGCTTTTAGCAAACTCTATGTTAATTATTTTAATTTTTTTTACTTGTGCAAAATCTCGGACTCTTTTTAGCACTCTATTTGCAATTCTTGGAGTGCCGCGAGATCTGCGAGCAATTTCATATAAAGCATCTTCATCCACATTCACGTTTAATATATTTGCTGTTCTCTCTAAAATTTTAAGCAGGTCGTCTGTATTATAAAAATCAACGCGAAAGATGGCTCCAAACCTATCTCTCATGGGGGTAGAAATATTTCCCAACCTTGTAGTCGCACCAACCAAAGTAAATGGCTCTAAATCTATTCTTACTGTCCTGGCATTAGGTCCTGAATCAATTAAAATATCAATCTTATAGTCTTCCATAGCAGAATACAAATATTCTTCAACCGAAGTATTCATTCTATGAATTTCATCTATAAATAATACATCACAATCTTGCAAATTTGTTAGCATCCCAGACAAGTCTCCTGGAATAGAGATTACTGGACCCGAAGATGAATAAAAACCTTGCCCTAATTCTGCAGCAATAATATTAGATAGTGTGGTTTTCCCTAATCCGGGAGGACCATATAATAAAATGTGGTCTAAAGCCTCTTCTCTTTCTTTTGCTGCTAATATATAAGTTTTTAAAGAGTGTACTAAGGCTTCCTGCCCAACAAACTCATCAAAAAGTTGGGGTCTAATTTGTTTATCAAAATTTCGTTCTTCGTTTGACGAAATAACTATTTTTTCTTCGGTATCCACTATACACTAAGATAATTAGAGAAACATGGTTATCCAAAAAATTATTTTAATACTTTTTTTAGGAAATGCCCTGTGATTGATTTTTTGTTATGTGAAATTTCCAAAACAGTACCTTCAGCAACTACTTCACCCCCACCTTCTCCGCCTTCTGGGCCTAAATCAATAATCCAATCTGCGCATTTAATAACATCTAAGTTGTGTTCAATAACTATAACCGTATTCCCTTGTGAGACTAGTTTTTGCAAAACAGACATTAGCATTTGAATATCATCTACGTGTAACCCGGTTGTAGGTTCATCTAAAAAATAAACAGTATTTTTTGTATTATTTTTTGAGAGCTCTGTAGACAGTTTGACTCTTTGGGCTTCTCCGCCAGATAGGGTGGTTGCTTGCTGTCCCAATTTAATATATCCCAACCCTACGTCATGTAGGGTATCAAGACGCTTTTTAATAGAAAATATATTTTTAAAGAAAATACGTGCATCATCTACAGACAGTGCCAATATATCAGCAATATTTAAACCCTTATATTCAATCTGTAATGTTTCATTATTATATCTTTTCCCATTACAGTCTTCACAATTAACATATACGTCAGGCAAAAAATTCATTTCGATTTTAATAATACCAGCTCCTTGACACTTCTCACATCTTCCGCCTTTAACATTAAATGAAAACCTACCAAGCTTGTATCCTCTTAATTTTGCTTCTCTTGTTTGTGCAAATAAATCTCTTATGTGTGTAAAAATGCCTGTATATGTTGCTGGATTTGACCTTGGAGTTTTACCAATTGGCTTTTGATCTACATTAACAACTCTTTCTACTCTATCGGCTCTCAATAGGTTTGTAAAGGGTAACATATCTTTAACGCTCAAGTTCACCAGATTTGATAAAGCCGGATAAAGTGTTTGATTAATCAGCGAACTTTTTCCACTTCCAGATACGCCCGTGACTGCTATCAACCTATCATATGGGAAGCTGACATTAATATTCTTTAGATTATTTCCCTTAGCTCCCTGGATGGTAAAATGATCAAATGTCACTGTTCTATATTCAGGTAATGGAATGTACTTTTTTCCAGATAAATATTGGCCGGTCAATGTATTTTTATCAGACAGAATTTCTTTTAGTGTCCCAGAAAAAACAACTTCCCCGCCATGAGCTCCAGCCTTAGGCCCCATATCAATAATTTGATCTGCAGATTGAACTGTGTTTAAATCATGTTCTACTACAATGACCGTATTGCCAATATCTTTTAATGATTTTAGGGTCTGAATTAAACGATCGTTATCTCTGGGATGAAGGCCTATTGATGGCTCATCTAACACATATAATACTCCAGTAAGTTGAGAACCTACTTGAGATGCCAGTCTAATTCTTTGGGCCTCCCCACCAGATAGGGTGCGTGAAGCTCTGTCTAGCGTTAAGTAGCTAAGACCAACGTTGATTAAAAAATTAAGTCGCTTTTTTACCTCTTTCAAAATACCGTCTGCAATTGCATGGTCACTTTTAGATATTTTGAACTTTTCAAAAAATTGTAGTGCATCTTCTATATTTTTAGAGCATAAATCTCCTATATTTTCTGTATCTATTTTAACATGCATTGAAGACTCTTTTAATCTTTTGCCAGCGCAAGCATCACATTTTCTCGTACTCATAAAACTTTCAATCCAACGGCGTATCCCATAAGATTGTGTTTGCTTATAGCGCCGTTGTAATTCTGGAATTACCCCCTCCCATTCACCGGTATAGGTCCCAGACCATTTTTTATTTTTAAAATCAATATCCAGGTTATGTCCCTTTAATCCATACAAGATGATATTTCTCACTTCTTTGCTTAACTGGTTCCATGGCTTAGAAAAAGAAAGTGGGTGCTCTCTAGCTAAAGCCCTTAGCTTATTTCCATGAAACCCTTTTGGTTGACTTCCTATTGGACGAATGGCTTCTTGGATAAGTGATTTTTTATTATTTGGTACAACTAGATTTGGGTCAATTTCTGTAATATATCCTAGGCCATCACATTGTTGACATGCACCATATGGCGAGTTAAATGAAAACATTCTGGGCTTTAATTCAGATAGCATTATATATGGGTGATAGGCACAAGCAAAATGCTCACTAAACATAAAGTCTTCCTTCCCATTAATACTGATAATACAAATACCTCCGCCCATCTTTAATGCCAGCTCTACAGATTCTAACAAACGGGACCTTACATCTTTGTTGATCATCACTCGATCAACTAAAACATCTATATCATGATTCTTATTTTTTTCTAAAGGATCGGGCTTTCTCAAAGAAACAATTTTTTTATCAATTCTTGCTCTTAAAAATCCTTTCTTTTTAATGTCGTCGATAACATTCTTATGCTCACCCTTGCGCCCCTGAACAACAGGGGATAGAATATATGCTTTATCATCATGATGTAATTTCAAAATCTGCTCTACTATTTGTTCTGGTGTTTGTCGATTAATTTCACGATTACACTCCCAGCAATGTGGCTTACCAATACTAGCGTATAGCAATCTTAAATAGTCATGTATTTCTGTAATGGTTCCAACTGTAGATCTTGGATTGCGTGAACCAGTTTTTTGTTCAATCGATATAGCTGGGGACAAGCCTTCAATGGTGTCTACATCTGGCTTTTCCATTAAGTCTAAAAATTGTCGCGCATAAGCAGAAAGTGATTCAACATATCGTCTTTGTCCTTCTGCATATATTGTATCAAATGCCAGTGAAGACTTACCCGATCCAGATGGGCCGGTAATCACAATTAACTTATTTTTTTCAATATCAACATTGATATCTTTAAGATTGTGTTGCCTTGCCCCTCTAATTAATAATTTATTTTTCATTTTTTTATTCTTTTTCACAAAAAACTTAACGCATAACTTACTTAACTATAGAATTGATTCAAAAAAACATTTATGTTTATGGATAAATAAAATGGACAACTTAAAAAATAAACTATTGGTCGCGATGCCAAATATGATAGACCCATACTTTGCAGAAAGTGTTGTTCTTATATGTGAACACAACAATGAGGGTGTGTTAGGTTTAATCATTAACAAACCTATTAGCCAGATGAAGGTTGTCGGTACTGGCTTAAAAAATAAGTTTTTTAAAGATCTTATTGCTGAGTCAGAAAAAATTTATTTTGGGGGACCAGTCATGCTGCATGAAGCGTGTGTTTTAAGCGAAACAGATAATTCAAATATTTTATTTGATATATCAGAAAAAATTAAACTTTCTAATGACCTTGATTTAATACAAAAGATTTTATTTGACGATAAAAATCCTAAAAATACAAAATTAATCTTTGGGCATGCGGCTTGGGAGGTAGATCAATTACAAGACGAAATAAAAAGGGGTGATTGGTTAGTTCATGATAATACAGAACAAATTTTTACTACAAACCCAAAATTAATTTGGGGCAGTCTAATTAGATACTTTGGTTTAGATCAATTTAATATAACAGGTATAGGGGGCATATCTTGATATCAGGTTTAAAGAGAGTAATGCGAGATGTGAAAAAGAGAAAAGTGACTAAAGCTACAAATGGAATGCAACTTATTGTAAATGGTTGGGGTTTAATAAAACAGGGTTTAAGTCTTATAAAGAACGATGTTCGCCACCATCGCAAAAAATAGTAGAACAATTCACAAAATCTGCTTTATCTGATAATAACAAGCTTACCAACCCTGCTACATCTTCTGGGGTTGTGGTTCTTCCCATAGGATTTCTTTCAACTGTTTTCTCTATCCACTCTTCCCAATTATCAGAAATTTTTGTTAATGCTCGTGTTGGAGTAATGCCTGCTTGTATTGTATTGGCAGTAATACCCTTAGACCCGAGCTCCCATCCTATTTGTCTAATAACAGCCTCTAAAGATGCTTTTGCCACCCCTACAGGCCCATACCCTTCCATTGCTTTATAGCTTCCTTCGCTGGTTAAGCCAAGAATTCTAGATCCTTTCGATAAAAGCTTATGTTCAAGTAATAGTTGAGTCCAATAAATAAGGCAGTGTGCCATTACATGTTGTGTCATATCCATTTGTCTTTGTCTTACTGGCGTAGGTTCAAAAAAATTAGTGGTGCTCCCAAAAGCAATGGAATGCATCAACAGTTTGATTGGTTGATTTTTAGTAATTGAAACAATTTCTTCTATATGCTTAGACATAATTTCTTTGTCTGCTGCATTCTCATTCCAAAAATGTGCATTGCCGCCATTGATTTTTTGTATTTCTTTTTTTAGAGCTTCTGCTTCTTTTTTTATAGGACCTCGATCTAGGTGAAATCCAATAATGCCGTACCCCTCCTTAGCTAACGCTAGTGCGGTTGCAGCTCCGTGTCCCGTAGAACACCCTAAAATGATTGCCCATTGTTTACTCATAGAAATTCAATTTAATAAATACTAATTCAATTAAGTATTATATTCTCACAATGAAATTAAATTGTGGATTTGTAGGATTACCAAATGTGGGGAAGTCAACCCTATTTAATGCTTTGAGCAAAAATAATATTGCTGCAGAAAATTATCCTTTCTGTACTATAGAGCCAAATACTGGAGTAGTAGAAGTTCCAGATGTAAGGCTTGACGCTCTATCTAAAATTTTTAAACCAGAAAAAACAATCTATAACACAATAGAGTTTATTGATATTGCAGGTTTAGTAAAAAATGCACACCAAGGAGAGGGTCTTGGCAATCAATTTTTGTCACAAATCCGATCTGTGAAAGTTGTCGTCCAAGTTGTTCGATTTTTTTCTGATAAAAATATTACACATGTTGAAAATCGCCTAGATCCATTAGATGATATGGAAATTATTAATACTGAATTGGTATTGGCTGATATGAAGACCGTAGAAAAATCTTTACAAAAAAATCAAAAACTTCTCAATGCTAATAAACCAGAAGGTAAAATAGCGGAATCAGCTCTAACGGGTCTTTTGGCTCATTTAAATCAAGGGATAGCTGCGAGATCATTTAAAAGAGATTCAAAACAAGACGAAGTAATTAAAAATTTATTTCTTTTAACTGATAAACCGATGATTTATGTGGCAAACATAGATGATAATTTTTCTGACAAAGACCAGCTTTCACAAGCCAAGAAAGTTGCTGTAAATAATCATTCGTCTTTTGTTGCTATTAATGGAAAATTGGAAGCAGAAATGGCTGACTTTGACGAGGAAGAGAAAAAAATAATTTTAGAAGACTACAATTTGAAAGAAACTGGATTGAGTACTTTGATAAAAGAAGCGTACAGCACGCTTGGGCTTCAAACATTTTTTACATGTGGTGAAATGGAAGTCCGTGGTTGGACCATTAACAAGAATGATTGTGCGGTAGATGCTGCAGCAGAAATTCATACAGATTTTGCAACAAAATTTATTAAAGCAGAAATATATACTTTTGATGATGCCATAAAATATCAGGACAGCATTAAAGAATTAAAAACATTGGGCTTGGTGAAAAATGTTGGTAGAGACTATATTATGCAAGAAGGTGATGTTGCATACTTTATTAAAGGACAATGATGCAAAAAAAAATTAAGATTGGTGTTATAGGTGCAGGACATTTAGGTAAATATCATATTAATCATTTATCTAAGCATGCTCATATTGATTTTGTTGGCTTTTTTGATACCAATCAAGATAGTGCCAAAAGAATAGCTGAAGAATTTTCAGTAAAATCATTCCAAAAAATTGATGACTTAATATCTATATCAGATGGATTACATATTGTTACTCCTACTAATTTTCACCATCAAATCGCTATCAAATGTTTGGAGCAAAATAAAGATGTTTTTATTGAGAAGCCTATAACAAGTACTACAAAAGAGGCTGATGAAATCATTCAAATGGCCGCGTCTAAAAAATGCATTGTACAAGTAGGTCATATTGAAAGATTTAACCCCACTATTAATAAACTTAAAAAGATTGTTTCATCCCCACATTATATTGAAATAGAGCGGTTGGCTCCTTTTCAAGCAAGAGGCACCGAGGTTCCAGTAGTTTTAGATTTAATGGTACATGACATTGATTTGATTTTATCTATGGTAGATTCAACCATTGTAGATATTCATGCTAGTGGCGCTAAAATGATGAGTAACACGGTAGATCTTGCACATGCGCATATTAAATTTGAAAATGGAGTCGTCGCAAATTTAAAATCTAGTAGGATTGCTCAAAATTATGTTAGAAAAATTCGTACATATGAAAAAAATCTTTACACTATTACAGATTTGATGATACCTCAAATTGAGGTGTATGGGCTTGAAAAAACTTCTGTATTTTCTGATAATTGCAAAGAACAGCTTATTGATACTGCTGGGGGATCAAAAAACTTATTTTATGATAAAATAATACCGGAGAAACAAGATGCTCTTTTAGCAGAGATAAATAATTTTATTGATTCTATAAACAATAGACAACCTCCTTTGGTTGACGGAAAACAGGGTTTACAAGCACTAGAAATTGCTTTAGATATTGAAAAAAAAATTATTACAAATGGCTCATAAAAAAATAGTTATTATTGCTGGTGAAGATTCAGGAGATCTACATGGCGCTGAACTTATAAAGGCATTAAAACAGTCTAACCCCACTTATAAATTTTGTGGAATTGGTGGTGACAAAATGATAAAACAAGGGTTGGTACCAATTGACCATATTAAAAATCTTAATGTAATTGGCCTTGTTGAAATATTAAAACACTATCCCAGAATTAAGAAGATTTTTAATAAAACACTATCCTTCATTAAACAAACAAAGCCTGAAAAAGTTATCCTAATTGACTACCCCGGATTTAACCTAAAGTTGGCAAAAAAAATATCTAAAATGGATATAGAGGTCTCTTATTTTATCTTACCGCAGGTTTGGGCGTGGAGAAGTTCTCGAGCAAAAACTTTGGAGCAAAACACGGATAAGCGCATTAGTATTATCCCATTAGAAAAAGATTGGTTTAAAAAACGTAATATTGAAATTTCATACGTTGGAAACCCCTTAATAGAGCTCCAAAAAATTAAATCAGATAAAAATCTTGTAAATACGATATTGAAAAGCATCATAGGGTATAATATTTTGCCAAACGATAAGGTTGTGGTTTTAATGCCTGGTAGCAGAAAGTCTGAAATTCAGAAACATTGGCCTATTTTTTTACAAACATTGGGTCTTATGCAAAAAAATTCATCTTATAATATAGTACCTATATTGCTAGAAGCTCCAAATGTTGATATCGACAATATTCCCGATCATGTTATAACCACCAAGGATAATCATCATGAAATCTTATCTATTGCAGATGCTGCAATTGTATGTTCAGGTACAGCAACTCTTGAAACCGCAATTCTCGGCTGTCCAATGGTTGTGTGCTATCAACTATCTCCTATCACCTGGTTCTTAGCGCAAAGAATGTCATCTGTTAAATATTTATCTTTAGTAAATCTTATTAGTGGAAAAAATGTAGTTAAAGAGTTGTTGCAAAACAATATGAGCGCTGATAATATAATGAAAGAAGTTATTTATTTACTATCTGAAGATGGTAAAAAAACCATAAAAAAAGATTATGCTTTACTTATAGATTCATTGGAATCGAAAACAAGTGCATATCAAGAGGCTGCAAAACATATTCTACAATAAAATTATGATTTATAAAATCAAAACATTCGCACTAAAACTTATAATCCAATTTTTATATGGATTTAATAAGTGGACTGTAGTTGGAGAAGAAAATATCACCAACTTAATAGATAAGAAGCGATCTTTCATTTTGGTTACCTGGCATGGAAAGGTTTTATCTGTTTTTAAGTACTTTGCCAATAAAAACTATATTGGGCTTGCAAGTAAGAGTAGGGATGGGAGCCTAATTGTTGATGTAGGAATAAAAATGGGTTATAAGTTTATCAGAGGTTCAAGTGGTAAGGGTGGTAGTGAAGCTTACAAAAATATGGTAAAACTACTGAAGGAGCCCTCGATTCAACTTATTATCACTCCAGATGGTCCAACTGGGCCTGAGCATGTGCCAAAGGCGGGTGCGGTGCGCTTAGCAAGAGAAAGTGGTGTGCCCATTATACCAGTTATTGGTCATGTATCAAAAAGTTGGAAGTTTAAAAATTGGCATACTTTTTATATTAGCAAACCCTTTAGTAGAACAAAAATGGTTGTTGGAGATCCTCTTTATTTTAATAAAGAACAGTCTGTTGCTGACTGCTTAAGCATTGTTAAAGATTCTCTATTTTTAACAGACAAAAAGGCTTCCTCGGATGCATAATATTATTAAAAAAATTTTATTTTTTTTCCCAATACATTTGATATTTATTAAAATAAAAAACTACTTATATGACAACGGTATTATAAGTCCTACCAAAATAAAGGCTAAAGTTATTAGTGTGGGAAATATTTCTTTAGGTGGTGCTGGGAAAACTCCTTTTACTATTGCTTTATCTAATTTTTTAAAGAATAAGAAGGGGTTTGCTGTTGGAGTAGTAACAAGGGGGTATGGAAGAAATAATAGCAATCATAATTTTTTATTCAACAACCATTCTTGGCAAGATTCTGGCGACGAAGCTATGGTTCTAAAAAACAATCTTTCTCCTTCTATACCAGTTTATATATCAGGTGATAAAATTTTGGGTGCAAAAGAGCTGTTAAAGCTTGGTTGTGATATTATTATACTAGATGATGCTTTTCAACATCGCAAATTAGATCGAGATATTGATGTTGTGCTTTTAAGTCCTGATGAACTAAAAAATAAAAACAAAAGGACTTTCCCGTGGGGTTTGCTAAGGGAGCCATTTTATAATCTAGGGCGAGCTGATATTATCATTACTACTAAAATGAATTTATATACTGGCCAAATACCTCCAAGCAATAGTCTGCCTCTCAATATTAGCTTTCAAGAAGAACTATTGTCGTCAGATGATATATCTAAGATAACCGTAAAACAATTGTCAAAATTAAAAAATGTAATGTCCTTGTGTGGCATTGGTAAACCAGAAAGCTTTCAGCGGAGTTTAAAAAGCCTGGATATCAATGTTGAAAAGCATTTAACCTATTCTGATCATCATAATTTTACTAAAAAAGACATACTCACAATTCTTTCTAATATAGAAGAATATAATGTATGCTCAATCGTATGTACCGAAAAAGATTGGGTTAAATTGGTAGATTTTAAAGAAGAAATAGGTATTCCAATTTATGCAGTTAAACTTAATTACTGCCTAAATAAAGACATTGAAGATGCAGTTTTATGTCTATTATAAATATTTGACATTGCTTATGTTATAAGCTAAGTTTTTGGACATTTAACACATTAGGAGGATTTAAATGGTAGAATTATTTTTAGAAGGTGGCCCGTTTATGTGGCCAATTTTATTACTTTTATTAGCAGGCCTAGGGTTAGTCGGAGAGCGTGCATATTCATTAAATCAATCACAAGCCGATTCTGAAGGGTTTATGGACGCATTAAGACAGTCATTAAAGTCTGGTGGATCAAAAAAAGCTTTGGGTGTTTGTACTAGTCATGATGGACCTGTATCAAATATTTGTTCAGCTGGCTTAAAAAGGGTTGGTAAGGGAAGTGACCGAATAGAAAAAGCGATTGAAAACGCAGGGTCTCTGGAAATGGCTTTCTTAGAAAAAAATATGGGTTGGTTGACAGCAATTATTGCTATTGCACCGATGATGGGCTTTACAGGAACTGTAGCTGGTATGATTTTTGCATTTGACGCTATTGCAGCGGCAAACGATATTTCGCCGGCAGTAGTGGCTGTAGGTATTTCTCAAGCATTGTTAACAACTGCTTTTGGATTAATTGTTGCGATGATTATTCAAATCGCTCAAAACTTCTTTTCTTCTATGATTGATGGAATGGTTTTAGATATGGAAGAAAGATCAATTGAGCTAACAGATCTCTTAAGAGACGCCAAATAATTTTTAAATGGCTATAAGAGAGAGAAAAGCTAGAACTGGAACTATTCCTGATGGTGGAATGGCAGATATTGCCTTTTTGTTGTTAATATTCTTCTTAGTAACTACAACTATCGACATGGATAAAGGGTTAGGAATCATTTTACCGGCGGAAGGTCAAGAACTAGAAATCAATAAGAAAAATATTCTTAATTGTTTAATTAGCGCTTCTGGCGCTGTTTTGCTTGGCGGTGAACCTGTAGAGCTAAAAAACTTGAGCCGAAGGGTCCAAGAAAAATTGAGAGAAAATGACAAACTAATTGTATCTGTAAAGGCTCATGAAAAAGCACAATATGATGTATATATACAAGTCTTAGATCAATTAAAATTAGCAAAAGCTACTCGTATATCAATAGCGGAGACAGAATGAAATTTAGAAGAAAGTCTGGCGTAGAATCAAAAATATCAACCTCCTCAATGCCTGATATTATATTTATGCTTCTTATCTTTTTTATGGTTACAACCGTATTAAGAGAATATTCAGGTCTTCCAGTTTCTTTGCCTAAGGCAGAGCGTATTGAAAAACTAGAGTCTAAAAGACACACATCAGACATATGGGTATCTAAAGATGGATTAATATCTATCGAAGATAAATTATTTAGCAATGACGACGTACGTCACGTAATGTATGAAAAAAGAGCTTCGGACCCACAACTAACAGTCTCATTGAAGGCCGATCAAGCTGCAAGAATGGAAATTATTTCTGGAATACACAATGAGTTAAGAAAAGCTGATGCTCTTAAATTAAATTATTCTACTAAAGTAAAGGCACCTAATTAATGGATTTTGATACTATAAAAAAATTCTTTTCAAAAATTAGCCCTGTGTCCTCAGCTGTTAATTTCTTATTAACTCGCGCAAAACTCTCTGAATACACCTTAAAACAAAAATATTCTACTGTATTAAGAATTGGTGGTTTGTTTGGCTGTATTTTAACATTATTAAGTTTTTATAGCTTACAACGCTTTGAAAATGATATCGAAATTGAAACAGAAGGTCAAATTATTATTGAGAATATTGAAATACCGGAGACGCAACAATTTGAAACGCCTCCACCGCCTGCTAGGCCCTCTATCCCTGTAGAATCAGAAGATGACGATCTTGCAGATGACCTAACAATTGAGGAAACAGATTTAGATAATTTTGATGCGTGGGATGCACCACCTCCACCTCCATCTGGTCCACAAGTAAAATTTATTCCATATGATAAGGCTCCTGTCCCATTGATGCCCATTAGGCCAGTATACCCAGACATTGCACAAGAAGCGGGTATTGAAGGTCAGGTAATTGTTCAGTGCTTTATTGATAAAAAAGGGAAAGTAACAGAAACAATTATTCTTAAGGGTATCCCAAATACGGGCTTAAATGAGTCGGCTGTTGCAGCTCTTAGAAAAACACGATTTAGACCAGCTAAACAACGTGAGACTAAGGTCGGTGTGTGGATTACCATCCCAATTAATTTTACTCTACAAAACTAATCTAAAACAGAAAGTTTATTTAGGGTAGTGTCTCCAAAACCTATTTCAATTTTATCGCCAACCTTTAAAGGGCCAACCCCTTCCGGAGTACCGGTAAATATTAAATCTCCCTCGATAAGAGGAATTTTATTCGATAAAAAATGAATTTGTTCCGCAAAAGAAAATATCATCTGTTTTGAGTTCCCCTTCTGCTTTTTTCTATCATTAAGGTTTAGCCAAAAATCTTCTTCAATTGTCTGCTCTGTAAAGTCTGAAACAACCGCAGATCCTAAAAAAGATTTTGATAGAAGCCAGGGCAGCTTATCGTTCTTTAGCTGAGTTTGGTAGTTTCGCTTAGTTAAATCAATTCCTATGGTATATCCACTTACAAAAGACATGGAATCTTGAATTGAAGTACTTGTGCCATTTTTCCCAATTAACAATACAACTTCTACTTCATATTGAATTTCTTCATTTTCAGATAAATAAATTCTATTTGTTGTATTTAATGCTGGAAGTGATTTTTGAAAAAAGAAGGGTTCTTTTGGTGTAGTATTCTTTAATTCTTTAATGTGTGCACTATAGTTACGCCCAATACAATAAATATTTCTTACTAAAACTTCATCCCCATTCTTTTTTTTAATATGATATTTTTTCAAAATTAGCCTATTTTTTTTCAAAAAGATTAGAGGCCTGCGCCTTGATAAACTCTCTGTTTAATCGAGCGATGTTGGTCTGTCCAATTTCTTTTGGGCATTCCGCAGAACATGCCCCTGTGTTTGTACAGGCTCCAAACCCTTCTGCGTCCATAGTTGCAACCATCTTATTAACTCTTTCTTTTTTTTCTTTTTCTCCTTGAGGCAATAATGCTAAATGGGATACTTTTGCCGAAGTAAACAACATGGCTGAAGAATTTTTACAGGCTGCCACACAAGCGCCACAACCAATACATGCTGCAGAAAGAAATGCTTCGTCGGCATTGCTTTTGTCAATTGGGATTTGATTAGCTTCACCCGCTTCACCAGTATTCACGGATACAAATCCAGCAGA
Organism: uncultured bacterium; assembly: GCA_905182795.1. Lineage (GTDB taxonomy): Bacteria > Fidelibacterota > Marinisomatia > Marinisomatales > Marinisomataceae > Marinisoma. The sequence continues at coordinate 49,795 of CAJJCZ010000003.1, forward strand.
TGAAATAATACGGTCAAAAGACTGTCTATCTACCGACAAGTCTTTAATCACGCCAAATGATTTGGCTCTAAAAGGTTCTAATAAAATATCATCTTCATCATTAAACGATCTCATATGTAACTGACAAACAGTGGTAGCTTTCTGGGGGCCGTGGGGTCGTCCATTAATCATAAAACCGCATGAACCACATATTCCCTCTCTACAGTCGTGGTCAAAAGCAACTGGGTCTTGTTGTTCTTTAATTAGCTTGTTGTTTAAAATATCTAACATTTCTAAAAAAGAAATATTCGGATCAACGTTTTCAAGTCGATATTTGTGAAGCTTTCCTTCGGTCTTATTAGATTTTTGTCTCCAAATTTTTAAATTAATATTCATTACTTATAGCTTCTTGTCTTTAGTTTGACATTATTATACTTTAAATCTTCTTTAAACAGGTGGGGCTTACCGTCTTTATTATATCCCCAAGCAGCAACATATTTAAAATCCGTATCATTTCTTTCGGCTTCGTTTTCTTTTGTTTGGTATTCTTCTCTAAAATGTCCACCGCAAGATTCGTTTCTGTCTAAAGCGTCATATGCCATTAATTCTGCTAACTCTATAAAATCTTTTAATCTTAGCGCTTTTTCTAGTTCTTGATTCATGTCTTTGTCGCTGCCCGGTATAGAAACATTTTTCCAAAATTTTTCTTTTATTTTTGGTATAGAACTGATTGCATTTTCTAAACCCTCTTTGTTTCGTGCCATCCCCACCTTATCCCAAACAATCTTACCAAGCTCTCTATGAACTTCATCCACAACCAACTCTCCCTTGATAGACATAATCTGTTCAATGTCTTTTTCTGTTTCTTTAACTGCGTCCAAAAATTCTTTTTGTTCGGTTTTGTTTGAAAAATTAGGTTTTTCTTTGGCTAAATAATCCATTACTGTGTGGGGAGAAATAAAATAGCCGTCTGCTAGTCCTTGCATTAGGGCGCTGGCGCCCAAGCGGTTAGCTCCATGATCTGAAAAATTACTTTCCCCAATAGAAAAAAGTCCAGGAATGGTTGTCATTAAATTATAATCAACCCACAAACCTCCCATTGTATAATGAACAGCTGGATATATTTTCATCGGGGTTTTGTAGGGATTTTCATCTGTGATATTCTGATACATGTCAAATAAATTTCCATACTTTTCCTTAATATAGTCTTTGCCTTTTTCTTGTATTGCTTTTTTGAAGTCAAGATAAACAGCAATACCTGTATTGCCAACACCCTGACCATTATCACAAACTTCTTTTGCTCTCCTACTAGCTACGTCCCTAGGAACAAGGTTCCCAAAGGCTGGGTAAATTCTTTCTAAATAATAGTCTCTTTCTTCTTCTGGAATATCAGACGCTTTTCTTGTGTCGTTCTTTTTCTTGGGCACCCATACTCGACCATCGTTTCGCAAGCTTTCGCTCATCAAAGTTAACTTAGACTGAAAATCATTTTTTACCGGAATACAGGTTGGGTGGATTTGAGTAAAACTTGGGTTTGCAAACAAGGCGCCTTTTTTATGCGCTCTCCAATTTGCAGTAACATTACTGGCCATTGCATTGGTAGATAGGTAGTAAACATTAGAATATCCTCCTGTAGCTAAAATTACTACATCAGCAGAGTGCGCTTCAATTTTTCCATCTAATAAATTTCTTGTTATAACGCCTTTGGCTTTTCCGTCTACAGTCACAATGTCTAACATATCATGTCTTGGGTAAAACTTAACTTTTTTCGCATTTGTTTGTCTACTTAAAGCAGAATATGCCCCCAAAAGCAGTTGTTGGCCAGTTTGACCCCTAGCATAGAAAGTACGAGAAACTTGAACGCCGCCAAATGATCGATTATCTAACAACCCCCCATATTCTCTTGCAAAAGGAACTCCTTGCGCAACACATTGATCAATAATGTTTGCACTTAATTCTGCTAAGCGATATACATTGTCTTCTCTGGACCTAAAGTCCCCTCCTTTAATAGTGTCATAAAAGAGTCTCATAACACTGTCGCCATCTTTTTTATAGTTTTTTGCTGCATTAATACCGCCTTGGGCAGCAATGCTGTGTGCTCTCCTAGGAGATTCATGATAAGAAAAAGCATGTATATTAAATCCTTTTTCTGCTAGCGTGGCCGCGGCAGAAGCCCCAGCTAATCCTGTACCAATAATAATAACCTTATATTTATTTGCTTCTTCTGGACTCAGGTGGTTGAGTGTTTTTTTATAGTCTTCCCACTTAGTGTGAAGGTCTCCGTTGGGGGATTTGGCATTAAGTATAAAGTCTTTCATGGCTATATAATCCTTACAAGAAACCCAAACCATACCGGGATAGAAATAAATCCAAGAGGAATCCAAAACCAAAATATAACAGATAAATTATTGTATATCTTTTCATATTCCGTTCCAACAATACCGAGGGTTTGACCAGCAGAAGAAAATCCATGCTTAAGATGGTAGCCAAGTAAGGCAATAGCAATAATATAAAAAACTGAAAAAAATGGGTTTGCAAAACCTACTTCATCGCCCAACACAACCTCGTAATAACTCATTCCCTGAAGATCGTAATTAAACTTATACCAAAAGGTGGCCCAGTGGGTTGCTAAAAAAATAAAAATAACGCTGCCTGTAAAGGCTGCATATCGCGCAGAAGATGGAGTATTTTCTTTGCTGTATGATTCTGTTTTTTCTTTTGCTTTTCTATTTTCCCACCACAATAATATACCGTTATATGCGTGACTCAATACAAAGGCTAGTAAAAAAAACTCTGCGATTCTTATTAAGAAGCCCAACTTATGAAGCTTTTCAACATATCCGTTAAACGCTGCCTCACCTACAAAAAGAAATAAATTTCCGAGTAGGTGGAATGCCATAAAGAAGGATAGCAATAATCCTGTTATTGCCATTAAAATTTTTCTTCCAATTGAAGATGTTAATATTTGAAATATAGACATAAATTTACTTGGTCCTGAAGTCAATGTTATAACCCGTTTTGATAAAGGTAAAGACAAAAAAAATATGGTAAAAAAAAATAAAGTTGCTGGCGGACATCATAATACTGTTGATTCTGCATATAATATTTTAAAAGCAGGTGGAAATGCGTTTGATGCTGCAATAGCGGGAGTTTTTTCTTCGATGTCCTGTGAATATTTATACACTGGGGCTGCAAGCGGAGGGGCGATGTTGGTGAAAAAAAACGATTCTCCTCCTAAAATAATAGACTTCTTTGTTGAGACGCCTGCAATTGATTCTTTAAAAGTTAAAGACTTCAAAACAATCCATGCTGACTTTGGAGACACAAAACAAGAGTTCAATATTGGTGTTGGCTCTGTTGGTATTCCCGGAACTTTACCGGGATTAATTGAAATACATAAAAATTATGGGACTCTGCCTTTCTCTGTTTTGGTTGAGCAGGCAATTGATTTAGCAAAAAACGGTTGTTTAATATCTGAAAATCAAGAATATCTGTCTAAGGTATTATATCCGGTTATATCAAGCTCTGCAAAACTTGAGTCTCTTTTTACCAAACAAAATTCTTTACTCAAACAGGGGGATTCTTTTTTTAATAAAGATTTTGGGTCATTTTTAGAGCAGTTTCTTTATGAGGATGCAAATACGTTTTATAAAAATGAGGTTTGCCCTCTTTTCTATAGGGCCCTTAAGGTTGGTGGGATTATCAGCTTAGAAGACTTACAAGAATATACTCCCAAAAAAAGAGTTCCTCTCAAAACGAATTATCGCAATCATGATATTTTTATGAATCCTTCCCCCTCTACTGGGGGAGGGTTAATTAATAGAGGATTAGCCGAGCTTAAAGGGTTTGATAGGGTCTCTAAAGAAAACGTGGAGCATGCCTTATATAAAATAAAAAGTATGAAAGAGGAAGATATGGTTGGTTCTACCACACACCTTAGCGTCGTTGATAAAGAAAATAATGTAGCTTCAGTTACTACAACAAACGGAGTTGGAGCTGGGTTTATAATCCCCGGAACGGGTATAATGCCAAACAATATGTTGGGAGAAAAACATTTAAATATCCACGGTTTTCATAATTGGAAAACTAAACAAAGAATACCAAGCAATATTTGTCCGACGTTAATTATTGACAATAAAAATGGTCTAACTACTTTGGGTTCTGCTGGAAGTAGCAGGATTATTTCTGCAACCATGTCTGTAATAGCCGATCTAATCAATAATGGAGTTTCGTTGAGTGAGGCTGTTTCTAATCCAAGGATTCATCTTGAAGGAAATATTCTACATTGTGAGCCAGACGTTGTTCATCCAAAATATAAAACAAAAGATGTGGTTATTTGGGAAGAAAAAAGCATGTACTTTGGTGGCGTTAATGCCTGTAGTCTATCAAGCTCTGTTGCCGACGAGCGCAGAAGTGGGGCTTCAATTTAAGTCAACGATATTTTTGTAAATAAACCCAAAAAGACCCTAGTAATAACCCAACTCCTTCTCTTTGATATTCTAATAGACCTGTCATCATATTGTCTGCCTGATAATAAAAAGACGTATCTAAAATCCCTAAAAAAATTAAGACCCCCACAATAAAAAGTGTTGTAGAGAAAAAATTTTGAATCTTTAAAGACAGTATCTTTTTGGGTATAATGGAAATTATTGCTATCATCAAATAAGTGGGGACCCAAATAAACCAATCTGGATCATTAATATTTAGTAGTCCAAAAATAAAAAATATGGTAGCCCCTAACCAAGTCATACTTAGTGGGACAACCAATAAAATAGATTAGACATCTCTTTGCTTCTGGGCATTATTTCTGGATGCCACTGTACTCCAATAAAATTATTTTTCCCCTTTAACTCAATAGCTTCAACTACGTTGTCGCTTGAGGTGGCAGTTACAACAACCCCCTTTCCTAGGATATTCATTGACTGGTGATGACTACTTTTCACGCTAATTATTTCTTTCTGAATATTTTTAAAAAGGAGCGATTTTTGATCGGCAATTTTGACAGGGTGTAAGCTTGCCTCTCCATTAAAAACGCCGTGATCAATATGGTTTTTTACTAACGTTGGGATGTCTTCTATAAGACTACCTCCATAAATAACATTAACGTGTTGTGCTCCCGCACAAATTGCGAGAATTTTTTTATTTTGCTTCATTGTTTCTAAAAAAACAGCTCTGTCAAAACCTTCTCTTTCTTCGGACATTACGTCTGGGTCTAATAGGTGTGAATTTTTTGATTTATACTTATTTGACGGTATGTCTGGTCCACCTACCATTAATAGGCCGTCTAAGCTTGAGACTAAAGACGTTATATTGTCTTTGTTTTTCGTATGGCTAAGCGTTACGGGGCAACCCCCAGCAGCCCAAATGGCTTTATAGTATGCCTCTTTTGTAGCATTCCAAGTAGACCCCTTTCTATCTATATCGTAGGGATTAATTCCAATTAAAGCTTTTTTCAAAAACTACCTGCTAAAACTTATATTCGTTTAGTTTTGTAACTTTTTTTCTAAGCTCTTCCAAGCTTCCTTGGTAGGTTTTTTTATTATACCTTACCGTCCAAATTCCAGAAGGGTTGCCTTCAGAAAAAGACCCACTTATGGTTGGGTTTTCTTGTGGAGCAACGTAGCTCCATTCGCCATTTTTTTTATTATCTTTATATAGTCCCTTACCATAAAAACGTGAGCCAAAGTCAATATCTGGGCCCTCTGTCCACTCTCCCGTTTTAATATCTTGGCTATATGATCCAGATGAAACCTTTCTTGATTTAGTAATATTGGATTCAATAATACTGTTGTCTTCTTTTTTATAGTGAACCCAAACACCCTCTTTTTTACCAAACTGATATGATCCTGCCTGCTTAAGGGCTAAAGAGCCTTCGTTTATGATAAAATATTCTTTCCAGTCTCCTGTTTTTATACCGTCTCTATAAGACCCCTTTCCTCTGTTGGGAGAGTGGGGAGAAAGATTATAAAAATTACTATCCAAAAGTCCTTTGGTATAATTTTCTTCCCAGCCGGTATCTTTTCCCTTTTCATACCAAGTCCATTTTTCAATTTTTTTGCCCCCAACATAGTCTCCCTCACTAACAATGACTCCTTCGGGATCCCAACTTTTCCATAGTCCTGATTTTTGCCAGTTTTCATAGTTTCCAGCCTTGATTAATGCTCTCGTATTTGGGTCTCTTTCTTTCCATCTACCAGAACCATTTTCAAATGTAATTTCTCCTCTGGTAATTAGTCGACCTTCATTGTCTTTGCTCCAAGTTGTCCACGTACCAACAACATTGCCGTCTTCGTATTTAATATATTCTAGTCTTTTGTTTTTTTCTCTAGCCCCCGGGAATAGGTAGGTGATCTGTTCTCCTTCTGGGGCGCCCTTGATGTATCTGGCTTTTTTTTGAGTACCTTTTTTTGAGTTTACCTCGAACCAATCTCCATCTTTCAGTCCCCTTTTATATACGCCGACTAGCTCGCCATACTTGTCTAGCACATCTCCTGAAAAAATGCTGTTTGATTCTTTGTTATAAGCAAGGCCGTCCTCCTTAACAATAATTTGATCTTTATAGATTTCACCAGAACAAGACATTATAATCGCTGTCATAAATATTATAAATGTTTTTTTCATACCCTCTCCTTAAATTATCTTTCAATTAATTTTATTTTGCTGTAAAATTTTTAAACAACATTAATGTATTCATTATGAACTATAAACAAAAAATATATTTTTTTTCACAAACAAAAACTGACGGAGATCAATCTATGTCAGAAGTTTTGGGGGGTAAGGGCGCCAATCTTGCTGAAATGTGTAAGCTTGGCCTTCCTGTTCCTCCTGGATTTACACTGGCTACAAGGCTGTGTAATGATTTTCTAAAAAATAAAAAATTATCAATGGCTCTTAAGAATAATGTCAAAAAATATATAAAAAAAACTGAAAAAATAACTGGAAGCTCTTTTGGGGGAGAAAATCCTCTTTTATTATCAGTCAGATCTGGCGCTCCCGTATCTATGCCCGGAATGATGGAAACTATTTTGAATGTTGGACTAACCTCTCAAACAATTCCTTCTCTTATAAAACGATCCGGCAACGAACGATTTGTATATGATAGCTATCGTAGGCTGATTATGATGTACTCAGACGTAGTGATGGAAAAGTCTCTTCGTCTAAATACAAGTAAGACCCCTATTAGGGTTAAAATGGAAAAACTATTGTCGGAAATGAAAAAAAAATACCATCACAAAAACGATGCTTCTGTTTCTGCCAAACATTGGAAAGAGTTAGTTTCAACATATCTTAGGTTGGTAGAAAAAGATTTTGGGGTGGTCTTCCCAGACGACCCACACGACCAACTTTTTGGGGCAATAGGGGCTGTCTTCTCGAGCTGGAATGGTAAAAGAGCAAGGGAGTATAGAGCTTTTGAAAATATCCCAACCTCAATGGGGACTGCCGTAAGCGTTCAAACTATGGTATTTGGAAATCTGGGAGAAAGTTGTGGTACCGGAGTTGCCTTTACAAGAAACCCCTCTACTGGAGAAAATAAGTTTTATGGCGAATGGTTACAGAACGCACAAGGAGAAGATGTGGTTGCTGGTATTCGTACGCCGCATCCTATATTATCTGACTCTGGATCAAAAAACTCTCTTGAAAAAACTATGCCTAAAGCGTTCGTGGCACTTGGTCGTGTTAGAAGGCGGCTAGAAAAACATTTTGATGAAATGCAAGACATTGAATTTACCATACAAGACGAAAAGCTTTGGATGTTGCAAACTCGTACCGGAAAACGAACCGGTATTGCTGCAATTAAAATTGCTACTGACATGGTTCAAGAAAGACTTATTAGTAAAAAAACGGCTCTTTCTCGCATTCAGCCAAACCAAATTTATGAAAGCTTATTAAAAAATATTGAGCCAAGCTCGCTAGTGGGGAAAACAGCTGTTGGACATGGATTACCAGCTGGCCCGGGAGCTTCTTCTGGTGAGGCTGTATTCACCGCAGAAAAAGCAGAGTTTTTAGGGAAAAAAGGTAAGAGGGTTATTCTCGTTAGAGAAGAAACTTCTCCAGAAGATATTCACGGGATGCACCATTCTGAGGGTATTGTTACTGCTCGAGGCGGGCTAACTAGCCATGCCGCTCTAGTTGCTAGGGGTTGGGGGAAAAGCTGTGTTGTTGGTTGTCAGACCCTATATATTAATAACAATAATCTTTCTTGTTCTGTTGGCGATGCTAAAATAAAAGAAGGTGATTGGATTACGTTAAATGGATCCACTGGAGAAATTTTTCTTGGAAAAATGTCTTTGTTCCAAAATCCAATTAGCAAATCTGGCCCACTCACAGAACTTCTTTCTTGGGCAGACCAGGTACGAAAGTTAAAAATTAGAACCAACGCTGATACGCCAGAAGATTGTGAAAAAGCTCTCAGCTTTGGCGCAGAGGGTATTGGTTTGTGTCGTACTGAACATATGTTTTTTGAAGAAAATAGGGTTCATGAATTTAGAAAAATGATTTTGGCTGCAAATAAAAAATCACGAACCAAGTATCTAAAAAAACTTCTCCCCTTTCAAACTAAAGACTTTTATAATATTTTAAACGTGATGGAAGGTAGGCCAGTAACTGTTCGGCTATTAGATCCTCCGTTACATGAGTTTATTAATATTGGTGAAAAAGAATTAAATCGTCTTGCTTTAGATCTCAAAAAAACTAAGGCATCAATTGTTTCTAGAGTCGATTTTTTGAAAGAATCTAACCCAATGTTGGGGCATCGTGGTTGTAGGTTGGGGATATCTTATCCTGAAATTACAGAAATGCAGGCTGAAGCAATTTTGGGTGCCGCGCTAAAACTAAAAAAAGAGGGTAAAAACCCAAAAGTAGAAATTATGATCCCGCTGGTTGCACATATAAACGAATTTGTTAACCAAAAAAATATTGTTCTTGATGTTTATAGTAGGCTTTCCAAAAAAAGCGGTTTGGCTCTTAAATATAAAATTGGGACTATGATTGAGGTGCCTAGGGCTTGTTTGGTTGCAGATAAGATTGCAAAAGAAGCTGACTTTTTTAGTTTTGGTACAAACGATCTTACACAAACAACCTTTGGGTTTAGTAGGGATGATACGGGAGCCTTTTTTGAATCATATTTTCAAGAAAAAATTCTTCCCATAGACCCCTTTGAACAAATTGATCAAGATGGCGTTGGGCAACTAATGAAAATTGCGGTTGAGGGTGGAAGAAAAACAAAAAAATCTATTTCAATTGGAATTTGTGGGGAGCATGGGGGAGAGCCAAACAGTATTAGGTTCTGTAGTGAGCTGGGTTTAAACTATGTCAGTTGTTCTCCTTTTAGGATACCCATTGCTAGGTTGGCAGCAGCACAAGTAGAATTATGATAGAAAAAAAATTAGATATTATTGTGTATGGTTCTACCGGATTTACCGGAAGCCTTTGTGTAAAATATTTAAAAGAAAATTATCCAAACACTAGTTTTGCTATCGGCGGAAGAAACAAAAAAAAGCTTCAGGCTATTTCAGATAAGTATTCTTTAGATTGTAAAATATTTGTAGCGGATGGCGACGACTCAGAAGCGCTAGATAAAATAACAAGCCAAACCAAGGTTGTGCTTTCAACGGCCGGTCCATTCCATAGATATGGATCAAAGATGGTTGCTTCTTGTGTTAAAAACAATACTCACTATGTTGATATTACTGGTGAAAATTTCTGGGTAAGACAAATGATTGCCAAGCATCACGAAGAGGCTAAACAAAAAGGTGTTCGTATAGTTCCTGCTTGTGGCTATGATTCAATTCCATCAGATTTGGGCGTATTTTTTTCAGTAAACTCTTTCGGCCGTCCAGTAAAGTCTGTTTTTTCTTATCACGCTATGAAAGGCGAAGCTTCTGGTGGGACTATTGAAACGATGTTTGCGATTAGAGATTTAAAATTAGATAGGTCTGCGTTCGGTGCCTTTGCCCTAAACCCAAAAAACTCTGTTACAGATATACAAAAGAAGCTTACTAGTGACAAGGTTCCTGTAGAAAAAAACAAAACAATTAAAGCTTGGACGGGTCCTTTTGTAATGGCTATGGCTAACGCCCGCGTAGTGCGAAGGGGTGCCGCTCTTTTGGCAGAAAACAATATTGGTTATGGGGAAAACTTTGTTTATAAAGAAAGTGCCTATTATTCAAAAAGGCGCAGTGCTTACATCACAAGCTTTATGTTGGGTGTGATGGGTTTTGTTATTATTACCCCTCTTAGAAAAATTGTAAGACCCCTATTAAAACAGCCGGGACAAGGTCCTAGCCAAAAAGTGATGGATGGTGGGTTTTTTAAATGCAAATTTGTGGTAACGGGGGAAGATGATAGTCAAAAAATTTATGAAATGAAGGGTGATGGAGACCCGGGATACAAGGTGACTTCAAAGTTTGTTTGTGAAAGCGCGTTGGCTCTTTTGGGTAATCACGAAAATCTCCCAGGTGGGTCGGGTTATGGTGGAATTCTTACCTCGTCTTCTGGTTTGGGCAATGTCTTAATTGGTAGGCTAAAAAATGTTGGTATCACCTTTGAGGAAGTCTCTTAACGTTTAAACACAATGCTATATTGATAAAAATATATCTACTTATGATTACAATTTTAGGGCTTGGGACAATACAGGCTCAGGAAGATTCTGAATATCAACAGCTTGTAAACCTGTTTAATGAGTGGAGAGCTTTTGAAACCCCGCCCCTTTTAGCTGGGGCTCCAGACTATACTAAACATCGATTTAATAAAGATCATAGGATTTTTAAGTCTCTGCAGGGGCGCTTAAATAAAATTAATTTTAATAGCTGGAAAACTGAGCAGCAAATAGATTGGTTTGTGGTTAGAGCCGAAATGAACGGCTATGATTTTAATTATAGGGTTCTTAGACCCTGGGAGAGAGACCCTGCGTTTTATCAAACAATTTGGACTTATAAAAGCGATGTTCCAGCACACGAAGGGCCAACAAATCACGCCACTCTTGAGCTTTGGACTTATGTCTTCCCGCTGGAAGAAGGCGATCAGATGCGTCTTACACAAGAGTTGGGTGTTATTCCTCCCCTATTAAACCAAGCTAGAAAAAATCTCACGGGAAATGCTCGGGATCTTTGGATAGCTGGAACTAATAATTTTTACCAACAAAAATCTCATTTAGAAAAACTTGCTAAAAAAATACCAGAAAACAATGTGGCCTTGCAAAAAGCTTTGGGTGATGCAACGAAAGAAACTATCACATTTATATCCTGGCTAGAGGGTCGGGCACAATATAAAAATGGGCCGTCTGGTGTAGGAAAAGACAACTATACTTGGTATCAAAAAAACGTTCATTTAGTTCCTATTAGTTGGGAAGAAGAGGTTAACTTGCTTCAGCGAGAACTGGATCGAGCCTGGTCTTCTTTGGTTTTAGAAGAGAAAAAAAATATCAATCTTCCGCCAATGGTTGCAGCGCGAACACCTCAAGAGTTTGATGTTATGGCAGAAAAAGGGGTTGTGCGGTTGATGCGCTTTTTAGAAGAAAAAGAAATTATGCCCATTAAACCAAACATGGAGCCCGCACTAAGAGAACACATGGGGTCTTTTGTACCAGAAGAAGAACGAAATTTTTTTACAATAGGGATGCACTATGACCCCGTACCGCTATATTCACACTTTTATCATTGGTTTGATTTAGCACAAATGCAAGACGAACCACACCAAAGCCCTATTCGTAGGGGTCCGTTATTATATAATATTTTTGATTCAAAAAGCGAGGGAATTGCAACGGGCGTAGAAGAAATGTTTATGCATGCGGGGCTTTATGAAGACAGTCCTCGCTCTAAAGAAATTATATGGATTATGATTGCACAAAGAGCCGCTAGGGGGCTTGGATCTTTATATGCACATGCCAACATGATGAATATGGAGGAGGCTGGCGCCGTTCACGTAAAATGGACCCCTCGGGGGTGGATGGAGCGTGAACCACACTTGTTAAAATTTGAACAACATCTTTACCTGAGACAGCCTGGATATGGAACTTGTTATATAACGGGTAAATATCTTGTTGAAAAAATGATGACCGACAGGGCGCGACAGTTAGGTGCCGCTGGAGAAGCGTTTGTAATGAAAGATTTTTTTGAAGCTTTTAATGATGCAGGAAATATCCCCGCCGAATTGGTTCGCTGGGAAATAACGGGCGAAAAAACTATAGCCAAATAATAGTAATCCCGGGATTTCTTCGGTTAAAGTCTTCATCTTTACTAGAAAGAAACCCCGACCTCATATCAACTGCATCTTTATTAAACATGTCGTAGTCTTCGCCGTTAATAACGCCCCGAAACCTACCTCTTTGTTCTTTAGCCCAACCCCTAACCTCTGCAGCTACCCGCCCACTTCCTAGGCCGTGTATAATTTTGACCGCCGTGATTCGGGAGTCAGATTTGGCTGTACTAATTGCTACCTCTAAATCAGAAATTGCATTGTTGGCGCTTTGGCCCGCGTGTCCTATATCTATTTCTTTTAACATGTCTTCAAAGTTGTTTATATTTATGGTCTATGAATAATGATTTATCTAAAATTAAAGCTCTTTTTCAGTCTCAGGTAGAAAACCATCCTTCTTTAGCAAAATCTACACACAATGATAGAAAGCAAAAACTGAAAAGTCTTTTAAATAATTTTATGGACATGGAGCAGGAGGCCATAGAGGCCCTGTCTCTCGATATGAAAAAAAGTCCAACAGAGTCTATTATAAGTGAGGTTTTGGGTATAAAAACTGAGGCTGATTTTGCAATAAAAAATTTAAAAAAGTGGATGAGGTCAAAAAGGGTTCCTTCCCCTTCTACTATATTATTCACGTCTGGCTGGGTGCGCCCAGAGCCAAAGGGGAGTATATTAATTCTTTCTCCGTGGAACTATCCCATCTTGTTATGCTTAAATCCCCTTATTGCTGCCATAGCTGCGGGGAACACCGCTGTTATTAAACCGTCTGAGTTTACTCCGGCGTCCGGGGCTTTTTTAAAAAAATTAGTAGAAAAAACATTTAAAGATAATGAGGTTGCTGTGGTGTTGGGGAATCAAGATGCGGCTATCGAGTTATTATCTCACCCCTTTAACCATGTTATGTTTACGGGCAGCCCGTCAACGGGAAAGCTTGTAATGTCTGCGGCAGCTAAACACCTTTCTGGGGTTACTCTAGAGTTGGGTGGAAAGTCTCCAGTAGTTGTTGACGAAAGCGCAAACATCTCTGATGCCGCCTGGAAGTTGGCTTTCTATAAATTTGCTAATGCGGGACAAACCTGCACTGCTCCAGATTATATTTTATGCCACGAAGACAAAAAAGATGCTTTGGTTGCGGGACTAAAGGAACACTTTGATGCTTTTTTTGATGAAAAAAACAAGGATGTAAATGTTGATTATTGTCAAATTGTAAACACAACGCACTTCGACAGGATAAAGGGATATTTAGACAACGCAAAAGAGTTGGGCGCCACGGTGGCGGTTGGTGGAAAAACAGATAGAGGTCAAAGGTTTATTGCTCCAACTGTTTTATGTGATGTTCCTATAGACTCTGCGGTTATGAAAGAAGAAATTTTTGGTCCACTCATGCCGATCGTTACATATAAACACCTAGATGATGCTATTAGTTTTATTAACAAAAGAGAAAAGCCTCTTGCTCTTTATTTGTTTAGTTATAATAAAAAAAATCAAAAAAGGGTTTTGGAAGAAACCTCAAGTGGGGCTCTTGTGTTTAATGATTGTGTAATTCATCATACAAACCCAAACCTTCCTTTTGGGGGCATTAATAATAGTGGCCTTGGAAGTTACCACGGGAAATATGGCTTTGATGCCTTTTCTCACGAAAAAGCTATTTTAAAAAGCAGCGCTTGGTCTCCATTTAAGCTTATGCTTCCCCCCTACACCAAAAGAAAACATTTTTTGGTTAATATGATAAAAAAACTTTCTTAGAAAGCTCGTTTCTAAAATCAATGATTGTGTTGGCATATTTATCTGATCGGTTATAGGTGCGAATGCTTCGCCAAATTGGCGACCTAAAAGAAAAATTATAGTCATTTTTTGGGTATCCGTTTTGTGTTAAATAGTATGCGATGCTACCCAGAACATCCTCCCAGTCATATGGGTCTTTTTTCCCATCTTTATTATAGTCTATAGAAAGCTTGTTAAAACTCGATGGAATAAACTGTCCATATCCAAAGGCCCCGGCATAAGACCCTTCCAACTGAAAAGGGCTAATGTTTTGGTCTTTCGTATACAGCAATAAATGAAAAAGTTCTTTTGTAGCCCACGATGATCTTTTTGGTAGGTTAACTATTTGGGTGTATAAAGAATTAAACACCGAGTACTCTGCATATTTTTTACCATAATTAGTTTCTATTCCAACGATTGTAACCAAGATAAGGGGGTCTATGTCAAACTCTAGCATAATTTTATTTAGCATTTCTTTGTTTTTAAAATAAAAATCAACACCCCCGCCAAGCCTCTCTTCTGTAACAAAAATTTCTCTATATTGTTTATATGTTTTAATTTTTTCTGGCTTTTTGCTAAACCTTTTAAGAATGGCTGGTTCCTCTTTTAGGCGAGGGTTTTCAAAAATTGTTCTAATTTCATTAACACTGTAGTAGTCTTCAATTCTTGTTTCATTAAGAAGTCTATTAAAAACCTTGTAGTTTTCTCCTGGCGCCTGTCCAACAGCAACAGAAAAACAAAAATAAATATATAATGTTATTTTAATAGTTAATTTCACTGTGTTCAATTTAATAATATTGTTAAACCCATTATGCTAAATAATAAATTTTTATTACTAACAATTGCTCTTCTTTCTGTCAGCTCTGCCTCTCTGGTGGTGCGAATTTTGCCAGATACCAACGCAATAACGATTGCGTTTTGGAGGATGTTTTTAGCTAGTATCATGGTCTTCATTATTTCTTACAAAAATATATTCACTTTTGTTCCCGATAAAAAAATATTGTTAGCTGGATTATTTTTGGGTATACACTTTGCGTTGTTTTTTAGAAGTGTCCAACTTACCTCTATTGCAGAGGCGGCGCTTCTTGGAACTACGGCTCCAATATTTACAGAGATCTATGGGGTTTTATTTCAAAAAAAATCTCCTACGCCCGTTGTTCTTTTTGGTTTGTTTATGGCTTTTGTCGGTGCGGGTGTTTTGGTAAGTCAAAGCTCGTTTAGCGAGACGGGAACCCTGGGAAACATTTTGGCTGTTTTGTGCTCGATTGCAATTTCTGTTGTTTTAATCCTCGCAAAGGATATTAGAAAAAGTGTTGGGGTTTTTGAATATACGCGATGGTTATTCTTTTTTGCGGCTTGTACCCTCTTTGTTATTTCTTTGTTTGTGGGAACCTCTGTTTTTTCTATTTCAACACAAGAGTTCCCCTGGTTTGTTTTCTTGGCCCTTGTTCCAACAATGATTGGACATAATATATTTTATTATTTAATTAAAACCCTTAGCGCCACAACGGTTGCTGCTGTTCCGTTGGGAGAGCCCATAGTGTCTTCTTTGGGGGCTTTAGCGCTCTTTGGTGAACCAATTGGCCTTGCGGTTATACTTGGTGGTGGAATTACTTTGTTTGGCGTTTTTTTAGTAGTCCGCTCTGGCGACTAGTTATTTATCAGAAAGTCTTTCTTTCTTTTGGGTGGACTCTCTTTTTTGTTGATCAAGGTCCATTTTGCGCAGTCGCACAGAAAGCGGGGTAACTTCTACAAGTTCGTCTTCTGATATAAACTCAATAGATTGGTCTAAAGATAGTTCTCTTGGCGGCCTAACCGTTACGGTGTTGTCAGAGCCAGAGCTTCTCATATTAGAAAGCTTTTTTTCTCTTGTAATGTTTAGTGCCAGGTCGTTGGTTTTGTTTCTTTCTCCAATAACCATTCCATCATAAACCTCTGTTCCAACGCTAATAAAAAGCTCTCCCCTGTCTGCCATGTTTACGCAGGCATAGGTTGTCACTTTTCCATGTCTGTCTGCTATTAGGGCCCCCGTATTTCTTTGTGGAATTCTTCCAAACCACGGAGCGTATCCGTCAAAAAGCTTGTTCATTATTCCTGCGCCCTTTGTGTCTGTAATAAATTGACTTCTAAATCCAATTAATCCACGAGAGGGAATAGAAAACTCTAAAGAAACTCTTCCAAATCCATGATTTTGCAGGTTGGTCATTCTGCCTTTTCTGGCAGAAAGCTTTTCGGTTAAAATTCCCACCTTATCTTCGGGAACATCTAAAAACACTTTCTCCATTGGTTCCATAATTTCGCCATTTTTTTCTTGGGTAATTACTTTTGGCTTAGAGACCATAAACTCATAGCCTTCTCTTCTCATGGTTTCAATTAGAACTGCCATTTGTAGTTCTCCTCTTCCACGCACTTCATATGCATCGGTTCTTTCGGTTTTTAAAACCTGTAAAGAAACGTTGCTTAATATTTCTTCTTCTAGCCTGTCGCTAATATGTCTCGTGGTTAAATACTTTCCTTCTTTACCGGCAAAGGGGCTGTTGTTAACACAAAACAGCATTGAAACTGTGGGTTCATCAATTTCTATTCTTGGTAGGGGTTCTGGATTTTCGTTTGAGGAAACCGTGTCTCCTATGGTAATATTTTCTAGTCCGGCAACCGCAATAATGTCGCCCGACTCTAGTTTGTTTACTTTAATTTTTTTTAGTCCCTTGAACGTGTATAGAGCAGAAAACTTTTGTCCCGCTATGGTTTTTTCTTCTCCACAAAGCGAGTAGCTTTTGTTCATTTCTAGGGTTCCGTTGTTTAGTCTTCCAATTGCAATTTGACCAACATAGGGGTCGTAGTCTAGGTTGGTAATAAGAAATTGTGGGGTTTTCTCGTTATCTGCAATGGGCCCAGGGATGCTATCTATAATTGTATTGAGTAGGGGGTCTAGTGTTTCCGAGCTGCTTTCCAGCTCTGTGTGTGCAATGCCCTCTTTGGCGTTGGTATAAATAATAGGAAACTCAATCTGTTCGTCGTTTGCGTCGAGATCAATAAACAAATCATATACCTCGCTGACAACCTCTTCGATTCTGGCGTCAGACCTATCAATCTTGTTAATCACCAGTATAATTGGAAGGTTTTTGTCTAGCGCTTTTCTTAATACAAACCTTGTTTGTGGTAGGGGGCCTTCGCTTGCGTCTACCAACAAAAGAGCTCCGTCTACCAAATTTAAACTTCTTTCTACTTCTCCGCCAAAGTCTGCGTGGCCGGGCGTATCCATAATATTAATTTTAATATCTTTATAATATACTGCTGTGTTTTTTGCGGTAATGGTAATTCCTCTTTCTTTTTCAAGGTCCCCCGAGTCCATAACCCTGTCTTGAAGCTCTTGGTGAGCTTTAAAGGTCCCACTTTGCTGTAACATTCCATCAACCAGGGTAGTTTTCCCGTGGTCTACGTGTGCTATAATAGCAATATTTCTGAAGTTGTTTTTTCTCATTTTTGTTTAATAATGTGGTTGGAATATAAAGCTAAATATCTCTGTGTCGCATGTTTATTGTGTTCGGTTGGTTATACCGCCATTGGAGCTTTAATGCTTTCCATTGGGCTATAATCTAAAAGATTAAAATCTTTTGGTGTCGAGGCAACAACCTCTTCTATGGACTGAAAGTTTGGCATAGATAGTTTGGGTGCCGGCTGGGGGTTGCGCTGAATCTGCTCTTTAACCTGCTTAATGTGGTTGTAATAAATGTGGCAATCTCCGCCAGTCCAAATAAACTCCCCTGGATTTAGTTTTAATAATTTGGCCATAATACAGGTTAGTAGGCTGTATGACGCAATATTAAATGGAACGCCTAAAAACATGTCGGCGCTTCGTTGATACATCTGACAACTTAATTCCTCATCCTGCACGTGAAATTGAAACATTGTATGGCATGGTGGAAGCGCCATTTTATCAACCTCGCCAGCGTTCCAAGCGCTTACGATATGTCTTCTGCTGTATGGGTCGCTAGAAAGACTATTTAAAACCTCTATAATTTGATCTACGTGTTGATTTTTGTCTGCCCAACTTCTCCACTGGCTTCCATATATTGGGCCCAGCTCTTTGGTGGTGTCTGTGTTTTTGTAGCCAAGATTTTTTCCCTGTTTGTCCGCATTTGCTGTCCAAATTGTTTTTTTACCAACAAGCTCTTTTCTTGTTTTTCCATAATGAATTTCGGCAAGCCTACGCTCGTCGGTTCCTCCCTCCAAAAACCAAAGCAATTCACTTACCACGCTTCGCCATGCAAGCTTTTTTGTGGTTACCGCGGGAAAGCTGTTGCGCAAATTAAAACGTATTTGATGTCCAAAAACTCCTCTCGTACCAACCCCTGTTCTGTCTTTTCGGTCTTTTCCGTTTTCTAAAATATATTCAAGCGCACTAAGGTATTTTTTCATTGGGGGTTCCTTTTTTTCCAGATTTGAAACTCTACCGGACCGTGATTTTCTACCCAAGTTTTTTCAAAAAGCGCTTCAATTTTTTTAAGTGGTAAAAACGTGTCGCAGCCATATTCTCCTGAAATGCGACTTAAATAAAACTCATCTATAATGTTTAGCGTTTGTTCAACAATGTTTGGGCCACCGATAATCCACATGATTGCCTCTTGATCTTTATGTTCAAGGCTTTTTATTTTTTCGGCTAGGTTGCCTTTAATATATTTGTGTGCGCCCGAATAGTCACCTTCTCGGGTGGTTACCAAGACGTTTGTTCGCTTTGGTAGTGGGCCTGGCATAAACGGGTCCTCCCATGTGGTTGATCCCATTATGACGGTATGTCCTTCCGTGTTCTTTTTAAACCACTTTAGATCTTTTGAATTTTTTGGCCAAGGCATTGTGCCCGCCTTACTCACCCCTCCAAGGTCGTCACACGCCAATATTGCTTTAATCATTGTTGCCTATCCGTTGGGTTATTTTTTAAGGGGGGTTCCTTTTTCGTCAATAGACCCCGCCGCCGCCTGATATACATTGTTAAAAGAAATATATTTTTTAATAGCCTTATTAACCTGGTCTAGGGTAACGCTGCTTACTTTTTTGGGATAGCTATCTACATAAGAAAGGTCTCCCCAAACACTAACTGCGCTTAGAATTCCACTTGAAAGGCCGTATGTTGTGTCAAAACCAACTTGATAAGACCCCATTAGTGTAGATTTTGTTATATCAACCTCGGCTTGTGTTACGCCGCCCTCTGCCCATTTTTTAATTTCTCTTAGTGTTGCTTTTTCTCCTTTTGCCAACAATTCTGGTGCAAAAGTTCCTCCAACCATCCAATAGCCGTCGTTGCTATTGTCAAGGCCTGTTATAGTTGAATTGATTCCATATGTTAGTCCTTCTTTTACTCTAACAGTTTGCATTAGTCTTGCTGAAAAGTTTCCTCCCAATATGTGAGATGCAACAACAAGAGGCATGTAGTCTTCATGAAATCTGTTAATTCCCAAGGGAGTTCCAACAACAAAGTCTGTGCTTGTTTTGTCTTCCATTGTAACATACGCCTTTCCCCCAAGCTTTTTTCCTTTTTGGGTTTCAAGTTTTTTTGAAAGGGGGGAATTTTTCCAAGCCCCAAACTCTTTTTTAATTGTATTAGAAAGTTGTTCGTGATCAACATCTCCAACGGCAACAATAACCATTCCACCTTTACCGTAGTTTTGTTTGTGAAAGGCTTTTAGGTCTTCTGTTGTGGTTTTGTTGATATCTTTAATGGACTTGTCGTTGTCTTCTGGTGCGTTTTGATGCCCACCTGGATAAAGGTTGGTTAGCATATTATTAACTGCGCTCCCCCTTGTGCTTTCTTTTCTTTTTTTGTAACTCGTGACCATTCTTTTTTTGATTTTTTCTAAATCTTCTTCGTTAAAGACTGGAAACTGAAGCTGTTCTGACAATAATCCAAAAACCATCTCTAGGTCGTTTGAAAGAAATTTTGCATAAAAACTAACGTTAGATTTTCCATTACCAATACTTAGTCTGGCTCCCGCTTTTTCTAACTGGTTACTAATTTCAAACTTTGTTTGTTTTGTAGTTCCTTGGTCTAACATAGAAGAAACTAGGTCTGGAACTCTTGAGTTGTTGTCGTCTGCATAAATATCTCCACCCATAAAGCTTCCATTTATTGTAACTACACCAGACCCTCTTTTAAGCGTTAAGAGTCTTATGCCTTCGACGGGCTCGGAATCAACAACCTGTTCAGCTAAGCCGCCCTGATCTTCTTTTGAAAAATATTGTTTTTTCATCTCTACTAGTTCTTTTGCACTGGTCGCGGGTTTTCCTTCGGCTTGAGATCCGGAAACCTCTGGTATAAAATACCCTACAGTGCTTAGGTCTTCTAAGAAATACTTATTAACAATTTCTTTTATTGACTCGGCTGTCACCGAATTAACAAGGTCTTCGTATCTTGTATATAATGTCCAGTCACCGGATGCTATTGCTTCATTTAGGCTTCCCGCAACGGCCATGCTGCCATCTTGTCCAAACTTCATTGATGCAATAAGCTGGGCCTTTGCTTTAGAAACTTCTTCGTCGGTAACTCCATCTTTTTTAATGCTTTCGTATTCTGAAACAAGGGCGTCTTCAACGGTCTTGTGTTCTACTCCGGGAGCTAGGTTTGCATATACCGCAAACAAGCCCGGGTCTTTAAAAAGAGAGTCCCAAATAAAGATGTTTGTTGTTAGCCCTTTATCTGTAATGTTTTTATAAAATCTGCTATTTTTCCCAGAAGAAAGGATTGAAGACAAAACAATAAACGACGCTGCGTCTTCGTGCGTAGCCGATGGGCTCTTGTGCGCCAACCCAACAATGCCTTGCTGTCCCGCCCTTTTTAGTGTAACCGTTCTTTGGCCTTCTTGTGCTGGCTCTGTTGTATATACTTGAGGTATTTCTTTTGTGCTCTTTCTAATTCTACCAAAATATTTTTTAATCATTGCTAACGCTTCTCCGGTTTCAAAATCTCCAACCACCGTTGCTGTTGCGTTGTTTGGCCAATAAAAGGTGTCATAAAACTCTTTTAGCCTTTCTATAGAAACATTTTCTATGTCTGCCTTCCAGCCAATTGTTGAGTGGTGATATGGATGGGCGTGGTATGCCGTTGCCCATATATGTTCATCTAAAACGCCCGAAGGGTTGTTTTGCCCTCTTTCAAATTCGTTCCTAACTACCGTCATCTCAGACTGCCTGTCTTCTTCTTTAATATATGCATTTCTCATTCTGTCTGCCTCAATTTCTATTGCGGTTTCTAGCTCTGAGCTTGGCAGTGTTTCATAGTAGTTTGTTCTGTCTAGCCATGTGGTTGCATTCATTCGCGAACCCAAAGACTGTAAGATTTGAAAAACAGAATTTCCCTTGTCTGTATTAAACTTTTTAGAACCCTTAAACATGAGGTGTTCTAGTAGGTGTGTTGATCCTGTATAACCTATTGCTTCGTTCCTTGATCCAACTTCATATGTTACCATAAAAGTTGCTACTGGGGCGCTATGGTCTTCTTTTAATAAAACCTTTAGTCCGTTTGATGTCATGTGATATTCTTTAATGCCACCAGACTCTTTAATGTATTCAAACCCATAGTGTTTTTCTTGAGACATTGCCGCTCCTACAATTAGTAATAATATTAGTGTTATTTTTTTCATTTTTACCTACCTGTGTTTCTTATAATTTTTTCACAAAACCAAAAACGTTTTATTTTTACCTCCAAGGAATAAACCTTGGAACTTCTCTCATATAATCTACATAGTCTTGTCCAAAAATACCAACAAGGTATTCTTCTTCTCGCACTATAATTTTTGTCCAAAAAAGATATATAACCGGAACTATTAACAGGCCCCCAAAAGACCTAAAAAGTAAAAAGTAAAAAACTGGAAAGTGAAACATAATTACCGTGTATACCGGGTGTCTTATAAAGGCATATATACCTCTTTTTGAAAGCTTAATACCTCTTTCTTTTGGGGGAAGGCTAAATAAAATCCAAAACAAAATAATTATTCCCTCTAAAAACGTAAGAAACATTAAAAGGTTAAGCCAAAAATCTGATATGCCAATTAACCTAAAATCAAAAATAATGTCCGCCCTTAACATTGTATATACCATCATTCCGGTTAAAAGCGCGCCGGGTGGACCAACGTTCCAAAGTCTGTTATAGTGTTTTGGATTAAACCATTTATGAAGATCAAGCACGGGCTTCTCTTTCACCAAAAATTAAGCTTCCAATTCTAACCATTGTAGCCCCCTCTGAAATTCCTATTAAAAAATCTCCACTCATCCCCATCGAGAGGTCTTTCATTTGTTTTTCTGGTTCAACTTTTTTATTAATTTTTAGAAAAACGCGCTTTAACCTTTTGAAGGCTTCTTGTTTTTTTTCTTCGTCTTTTTCTGTGGGTCCAATGGTCATTAGCCCTTCAATTTTAATGCCAGAAAAATCAAAACATTGAATGATTTCGCTTTCGCTTTCTAGAGAAAACCCACCCTTTGTTTCTTCGTTGGTTGTGTTAACCTGGATAAGAACTCTTTGTGTTTTTTTTATTGCTGTTGCTGCTTGAGATATTTTGCGCGCGAGTCGAACAGAGTCTACTGAATCTATGGTGTCAAAAATCTGAATTGCTCTTTTTATTTTGTTTGACTGAAGCTTACCTATAAGCCTTTTCTCTATTCCAACAACAAGGGGTGTCTCTAAAAACTTTTGTTCTGCCTCTTGAACCTTGTTTTCACCTATAGAAATAATGCCGGCTGATATTGCGGCAGAAACCTCTTTTGGAGATCTTGTTTTTGTAACAGCAACCAACCGTATGTTCTGATTGGTTTTTTCTATTTTTTCTTTAACCGTTTTCAGGTTCTGGGTTATCTGTTGGCTCATTTTTTGGTTCGTCTTTTGTTTTTTCTTCCTCTGATATAATTCTAGTAATAGAGGATACTTTTGTTCCTGCGCCAAGCTTAATAAGTCTAACTCCCTGCGTTGCTCTACCAATAGACCTAATTTGTGAAACGGGTAGGCGAATTAAAACGCCTTGGTCGGTAATAATCATTAGGTCGTCTGTTCCCACAACCTCTTTAATTGTTATCATTTTACCTATTTTGTCTGTTGTTTTCATTGTAAGAACGCCCTTACCACCTCTTTTTTGTGCGCGGTATTGTATAATTTCTGTTCTTTTTCCATAGCCATTTTCCGTGGCAACCAACACAGTTCCCTCTCTTTTAATTAACAACATTCCAACAACCTTGTCGTCTTTTGAGCTTAGAGTAATTCCCTTTACGCCCATTGTCTTTCTTCCGCTAGGCCTAATTTGTTCTTCAGAAAATCTTATAGCTTTTCCATTTCTTGTTCCTAATAAAATGTCATTTTCTCCGTTAGAAATTCTTGCCTCAATAAGGCTGTCTCCCTCTCGAATTTCTACAGCATATATTCCTTTTTTTCTTGGGTTGGAGTATGCAGAAAGTTTGGTTTTTTTCACAATTCCTTTTTCTGTTGCCATAACCACAAAGTGATCGTCGTGGAAGTGGTTTTGTTTTACCCCAATAAAGGCGCTTACTTTTTCATCCGCCTCACAACCAATAAGGTTAACAATTGCTCTTCCCTTGGCTGCTCTTCCGCCCTCTGGAATATCATAAACTTTAACCCAATAACACTTTCCTTTGTCCGTAAAAAACAAAATATAGCTGTGTGTGTTTTCTACAAACAGATGTTCTGTAAAGTCTTCGTCTCTTGAGGTTTGTCCTTGAACACCTCTTCCGCCCCTTCTTTGGCTTCTATATGTGCTAACACTGGTTCTTTTGATATATTGGTTGTGGGTTATGGTTAAAACCATATCCTCCTCTTTTATCATATCTTCCATTACAAAATCTGCAGCCTTGTCTATTATTTCAGTTCTTCTTTCTTCTCCGTATTTTTCTTTAATTTCAAGAAGCTCTTCTGTAATAATTTGCAGTCTTTTTGATTTACTGTCTAAAATTCCCTTTAGTTCTGCCATGTATTTAATAATTTCTTTGTATTCGGCGAGAATTTTTTCTGTTTCAAGTCCGGTCAGTCTTTGTAATTTCATATCCAAAATAGCTTGGGCTTGTTTTTCAGAAAGACTGAAGCCGTTTATTAGCCCCTCTTTTGCAGCCTCTGGGTCTTTGCTTTTTTTAATAGTTTCAAGAATTTTATCTATGTTGTCTAGGGCAATTTTTAAACCCTCCAAGATGTGTGCTCTGGCCTCTGCTTTTCTTAAATCAAACTCAGTTCTTTTTACAACGATATCTTGTCTAAAAACAAGAAAAACCTCTAACAACTCTTTCAAGGACATCACTTTTGGGGCTCCGTCTACTAGCGCAAGTAAAATAATTCCAAACGTGTCTTGAAGTTGTGTTTGTTTATACAGTTGATTTAGAATAACCTCAGGAACCGCGTCTCTTTTTATTTCAATAACGACTCTCATTCCATCTTTATCGGACTCGTCTCTAAGTTCGGCAATACCTTCTATTTTTTTATCTCTGGCTAAAAAAGCTATTTTTTCAATTAGGTTTGCTTTATTAACTTGATATGGAAGCTCTGTTAAGATAAGGGCATCTCTTCCTTTGCTGTTTGGCTCAACGTGGGCCGTTCCCCTCATTTTGACCTTACCTCTTCCTGTTTCATATGCGCTTTTTATTCCATCAAAACCTAGGGCCTTTCCCGCCGTTGGAAAGTCTGGGCCCTTTACATGTTTCATTAAATCTTCTATACTACAGCTTGGATTTTCTATTAATTCTATTAGCGCGCTAATAACCTCTGAAAGGTTGTGTGGTGGAATTTTTGTTGCCATACCAACAGCAATACCCTCTGACCCATTAACTAATAGGTTTGGAAAAACGGCTGGAAGAACAGCTGGCTCTTTTAGTGTTTCATCAAAATTGTTTGTCCAGGCAACCGTTTCTTTGTCAAGATCTCTTAGAAGTTCTCCTCCAATTTTAGACATTCTTGATTCTGTATATCTCATTGCCGCAGCCCTATCTCCATCAACAGAACCAAAGTTTCCTTGGCCTTGAACTAGCTGATGTCTCATAGAAAACTCTTGTGCCATTCTAACCATAGCATCATATATAGAACTGTCTCCATGTGGGTGATACTTACCTAAAACATCCCCAACAACTCTGGCAGATTTTTTGTATGGTTTATTGTGATAACAGCCTAAGTCGTTCATTCCAAAAAGTATTCTTCTATGAACCGGCTTAAGCCCATCTCTTGCATCGGGAAGCGCCCTCGCCGTAATTACAGACATTGAATAATTTAGGTAGCTTTCTTCTAGCTCCGTCAAAAGTTGTTTGTCTAATATGTTGTCTCTTCCTATGTCCATTTTTATATATCTATGTTTGTAGCAAACTTAGCCTTTTCTGTTATAAATTTTCGTCTGTGTTCTACTTCTGTCCCCATCAATTCTCTAAACCTAACATTTGTTTCTTCTTCTTGGATGTGGTCAACCGTTACCTGCATTAAAGTTCTTGTTTCTGCGTTCATTGTTGTGTCCCAGAGCTGTTCTGCATTCATTTCTCCAAGACCTTTATATCTTTGTATGTTTATTTTTGCTGTTTCATTTTCTGATTGAAGTCTTTGAATTACAACATCTCTTTCTGCGTCCGTATAGGCATATCTCTCTTTGCGACCTTGTTTAATTTTATAAAGAGGTGGCATTGCCATATAAACAAAGCCTCCCTGTACAAGGCTTTTCATTTTTCTCCAAAAAAATGTTAACAATAAGGTTCTTATGTGGCTACCATCTACATCGGCGTCTGTCATAATTACAACCTTATGGTATCTTAATTTTTCTGGGTTAAAGCTGTGTGGGTCGTCTTCGTCTTCACCAAAACCACAGCCAAGAGCCGTAATAATTGATTGAATTTCATTATTAGCTAAAAGCTTGTCTTCTCTTGCTTTTTCAGAATTAATAACTTTTCCCCTTAGGGGTAATATTGCTTGAGTTCTTCTATCTCTTCCTTGTTTTGCTGTACCTCCAGCAGAATCTCCCTCAACTAAAAAAATTTCACACTGTAAGGGATCTTTATTTGAGCAATCTGCCAACTTTCCCGGTAGGGTTGTTGATCCTAAACCAGATTTTTTTCTAACAAGCTCTCTTGCTTTTTTTGCAGCAATTCGAGCCCTTGCGGCTTCTGCGGCCTTTTCAATGATTCTTTTACCAACCTTAGGGTTTTGTTCTAAAAATGCCTGTATACCATCATATACAACGTTATCTACTAACCCCTTAACTTCTCCGTTCCCAAGCTTTGTCTTCGTTTGTCCTTCAAATTGAGGTTCTTGAACCTTAATAGATAAAACAACCGTTAATCCTTCTCTAAAATCATCCCCAGAAAGGCTAAATTTTTCATTTTTCTTTGTTTTAATTAGGTCGTTTTTATTTGCATAACTATTTAGGGCCCTTGTTAGGGCAGATCTAAACCCTGAAAGGTGAGTTCCCCCCTCTATAGTGTTAATATTATTAACAAAAGAAAAAATATTGTTGTTATAATTTGTGCTATATCTAAGAGCTAAATCAACAGGAACCTCTGTGTCTTCTTTAGAAACAACTATAACCTCGTTGTGTATTAAATCTTCTCCCCCGTCTAAATATGCAACAAAATCAGATAATCCTCCTGGAAAACAATATTCAGCTGATGTTTCTTCAATTTCGTTTTTTAAAATTATTGATAAATTTTTATTTAAATATGCTAACTCTTTTAGCCTTCCTTTTATCGTATCTTCTTCAAAACCTCTGTGGGTAAAAATAGAGTGGTCTGGTTTAAAGGTTATGGTTGTTCCTGTTTTAGAACTTTTACCAACTTTTTCAACCCCCGTTGTTGCGTGCCCAATTTTATATTCTTGTCTGTAGTGAAAACCATCTCTATAAACCTCTGCAATAAGATCTTCTGAAAGCGCATTTACTACAGAAACTCCCACCCCATGAAGACCCCCTGAAACTTTGTATGTGTTTTTATCAAATTTTCCACCGGCGTGTAATACTGTCATTACAACCTCAAGAGCTGGTTTTCCTTCTTCTTTATGAATTTCAACAGGAATTCCTCTTCCGTTATCTTCAATAGAAATTGTTCCATCTTGTTTAATTATTACTATTATTTCTGTACAAAATCCAGCCAATGCTTCATCTATGCTATTATCTACAACCTCACTTACAAGATGGTGGTATCCTCTTCTACCAACGTCTCCAATATACATTGCTGGTCTTTTTCTAACCGCTTCTAATCCTTTTAATACAGATATTTTATCTGCTCCATAATTGCTTTTATTACTCATTTATCCTCACAGGCATTAGTAAAATTGTTGTTTTTTGATCTTTTTCTTTTGGTAAAAAAAGAGTTGCTGAATTTGAATCTTTAAACGTAAAAAATATTTCTTCTGATGGATATTTTGCAACAGCCTCTTTTAAATATAAAGCATTAAATCCTATTGAAACTTCTTCTCCAACATATTCTGCAGATTTAAGTGGTGCATAAACTGTTTTACTCTCTGGTTGATTTACACTTTTAAAAAATACCTTTCCTTCTGAAAAATTTAAAGAAATTTGATTTGTATTTTTGTTTGTAGCAATAGATGCTGCTTTTATATTATTTAACATTTCTGTTTTTTGAGCAATTAATTCTTTTGAATTATCTTCTGGAATAACCGCATTATAATTTGGAAATTTTTCATCTATAATTTTAGAATAAAAAACATCTTTCCCATTATTTAAAAAAACATGGTTTTCGCTAAAAATTAATGATGTTTCTTCTTGTCCTTCAAGAAATGTATTTAGAATATTTAAATATTTTTTTGGAATAATATACCCTTTTTGAATATTTGTTTCATTTTGTCTTGTAATTTTTACTAATCTATGTCCATCGGTTGCAACAAAATCAATTTTATCTTCATTAAAACTAAAGTAAGCCCCATTTAGAGCTGGTTTTGTAGGCTCTGCATTAATTGCATATAATAAAGATCCTATAATATTTTTTAGTTTATTTGTTTTAATAGTAAATAGTTCTTCATGTTTGTTTTCTGGTATTTTTGGATATTCTTGAAAAGGAACTGTTGGAATATCAAAAGAAATTCCTTTTTCTGATTTTATATTTATATGTGGTCCTGCAATATCTATATCTACTCTACCTTCATCTATTACAGAAACAATATCATTAACCTCTGATGTAGGAAATAATCCTTCTCCGTTAGTATTAACCGACGCTGTAATCTGTGTTTTAATTCCAACTTCAAGATCTGTGGAATGTAATGTAACCCCATGTGCTCCAGAAGATATATATGTATAATTAACTAAAGGATTTTGAGATTTTATTTGTGTGGTTTTTGTTAATTTTGAAAAAGCGGCTTGAAGTTCTTTTTTTGTAGTTGAAATGTTCATATTTAGTTATCAATTATAAAAAAATACTTAGTTTTTAACAAGCCTTAATTGGGTATACCTTATATAGCCTAATTAAAAGAAAGTCGATTTTTGACCCATTTTAAAGAGTTTGTTGTCTAAAAAAGATATCTAATTATTATTAAATATATATATATAAAAAATTAACACTAGTAATAATAGTCTGGATATGTTGATAAGTGATATATAAAAACTTTTTATAGACGAATACACTGATTTTTATTTATTAACAAATTGGATTTAAAATTGTTAATAATATGTTGAAAAATATTTTTTTAAAATAAAATCAATTAATTATTTATTTGTGGATAAGTAAGTGGATTTCTTTTTATATAAAATTTATTTTTTATTTTTTCAATCCAAATTGAATACCAATCAGCTTTTTTTTGATTTAAAGCCATCTGTTCTAAATCTATCCAATTTTTTTCTAAAGTGGGTGGGCCGCCTTCTTTTTTTTCATCAACCCAAATAATATGATAACCAAACTGGGTTAAAACAGGAGCACTTGGAGTATTTAATGGAATGTTTTTTATAGTTTCTGAAAGATCTTTAATTTGGTAAGATTCTAAGTCTATCATACCCATATAACCACCCTTTGGACCACTTGTTATATCATCAGAAAGCTCTTTTGTTTTTAATATAAAATCTTCTTTATTTTTTATTTCTTTTACAATAGAAGAAGCTTTTTTATAGGTTAAATTTTTATCTTCTTCAGACGTCTCAACACTAATTAAAATATGTCTTAAGGCAACCTTTTGACCGGTTCTTTGTAAAACTTCAATTAAATGATAACCATATTTAGTTTTTACTGGAGGGCTTAAGGTTTCAAGTTCTATAGTCCAAGCAGCCCTTTCAAATTCTTTTACAAATGTTCCTCTTGGAACATAACCTAAATCGCCACCGAGATCCTTAGAACCAGGATCTTCAGAATATTGTTTTGCAGCGTCTTCAAAAATTAAACCTGAAACAATTTCTTCTCTAATTTTTTTTGTTTTTATAAGGGCTTCATTTAGTGATTTTTCAGAGGGATTTATTTCAAGAAGAAGATGTCTTGTTTTATATAAGGTTGGAAAAGAACCTATGCTATCTTTATATGTATTATAAAAATTAATAACCTCTCCCCTGGTAATAGAAATTCCAGAGGTTAGGGTGTTGGTATATCTTTCTGCCAAAAGCTTTCCCTTCATATCATCCCTATAAGCTCTTTTAAACTCTGAAATTTTTCTCCCCAAAGCCTGTTCAGCGGCTTCTTTACTTCCAGCTTGAGTAATAATTGTTTCTATTTGTCTATCAAGGGCTCTTTCAACATCCTTATCTAAAACCTCAACAGAATCTACTTCTGCCATTTTTATAATAACTAATTGTTCTATCATACTTTCAGAAGACTGTAATAAAAGGTTTTTATATTTTTCTGTATCTGTATTTGGGTTTATTTGTTCTTGAGCAGCTAAAGCATTTGCAGCTAAAACAACATCACTTAAAAGAACAACCCTTCCTTCAACTACGGCAGAAACCCGATCAAGAAGAACACTTTCTTGAGAAAAAGAAAAACTCACCAACAATAATAATAATATTTTTTTAATTTTTATCTCCATTTTTATGTTTCACGTGAAACGAACGCTTTAAATATACTAATAAAATAGATATATCTGTTGGTCTAATACCGGGAATTCTTTGTGCCTGACCAACAGTCTCGGGTAAAACAGAAGAAAGTTTTTCCCTACCTTCATTTGAAATACTTTTTATTATTTTATAGTCAAATTCTATTGGAATTAACATGTTTTCATAAACCTTTAATTTTTCAATTTCATCTTTTTGTCTGCTTATATAACCATCGTATTTAATTATTGTTTCCGCCTCAAATAAAATTTCTTCAAAGTGAGAGGGGGAGGAGCTTTTTATTTTTTTAAAATAGGATAAATCAAAATCTGTTATTTTAACAGAGGGTCTTTTTAGTAGTTGTGCTATTTTTACAGACTCAGAAATATTACTTTCACCTAAAGAGGAGAGAGTTAAATTAATTTTTTCCGGAGAAACTGTTTCTTTCTGTAAAAAAGAAACAAGAGAAGAAGTTTCTTTGTTTTTTTTATCTAAAGAGGAAAGGGCTTTAGTATTTAAAAGACCAATTTTTTTTGAATATTTTAAAAGCCTTTGATCTGCATTTGAAGATCTGAGCTGTAGTCTATATTCTGCTCTAGACGTAAACATTCTATATGGTTCGTTGGTATCTTTTAAAACCAAATCATCAACAAGAACCCCCATATAGGCATCACTTCTTTTGAGCAATAAAGGAGCTTTGTTTAATATTTTTTGTGAGGCATTAATTCCAGCTAATAAACCCTGAGCAGAAGCCTCTTCATACCCAGAAGTTCCGTTTATTTGCCCAGCAAGAAAAAGACCCGAAAGACCTTTTGTTTCCAGGGTTGTTTTTAATTGAGATGGAAAAAAGAAATCATATTCTATTGCATATCCTGGTCTTAAAAATTCGACAGAGTTCAAGCCATCTACAGTTTTTAAACAGTTTAGTTGAATGTCTTCAGGAAGGCTTGTTGAAAAACCATTCACATATATTTGCTCTGAGTTTGTCCACTCTGGTTCTAGTTGTAAAACGTGGCTAGGGTTTTGTGAAAATTTATAAACCTTATCTTCTATTGAGGGGCAATACCTTGGTCCTGCCGCCATAGTTTCCCCCGAATACATTGCAGACTTTGAAAGGTTTTTTAATATAAGGTCATGAGTTTTTTTGTTTGTTCTAAAGGCAAAACAGGGCTCATCTTTTGGTAAAAAATTTTTTGTTTGATAGGAAAGAGGTTTTGGTTTTTTATCTCCATATCCAGCCACCCCAACAGACCAATCAACAGAGCTTTTTTTAATTCTAGGGGGCGTTCCGGTTTTTAACCTACCAGACTTAAACCCTAAAGACTTTAAAGATTCGGTGATTCCCTCAGACCTCTTTTCGTTTAACCTTCCCGCTTTAATTTTTTTCTCTCCAATATGTATTAACCCATTTAAAAAAGTTCCACAGGTTAATATAGCTGCGTCACAAAACAATTCATACCCACCTGAAAAAACAACAGAAGAAACAGAGCCCCCCAAGTCTTTTATTTTAACAACCTCTCCCTCAAAAACGTCAAGGCCTACGGATTTAATGTGCTGCTGAACAACCTGCTCATATTTTATTTTATCTATTTGAGATCGAGGAGACCAAACAGACCTACCCTTTGACAGGTTTAACGTCTTGCTTTGTAGGGTTGACTGGTCCGCAAAAAACCCCATCATACCACCTAAAACGTCCAACTCCCGAACCATTTGTCCTTTCGCCAGACCACCAATCGCCGGATTACAAGACATTCTTCCTATTGCAGAAGCCTCCATAGAAACCAAAACAACATCAACTCCAAGCTTGTGAGCAATAAGGGCGGCTTCAATTCCGGCATGCCCACCACCAACCACCACCAAAGAACGTTTGTTTTTTTGCCGTTTCACGTGAAACTATTTTCCAACACAAAACGAAGAAAAGACACTGTCTAACACATCATCTTTTGTTGTTTTTTTTGTTATTTGATCTAAAAAAGAGAGAGAAAAATTTAAGTCTTCAACAACAAGCTCTAGGTGGGGAGAATTTTGTAGAGACTTTTTTGCAATAAGCAGGTGTTGGGTTGTTTTTTCTAAACAAGAAACCTGTCTTTGTGATGTAACAATAAAACCAACGTCAGAAAAGTCAGAAGATATTTTCTTTAAAACAATTTTTTTAAGAGCAGAAATATTTTCATTTTTAAGAGCAGAAATTGAAATATCGTACCCACCCCCACCAACTCTTATGTCTTTTTTATTGAACACATAAACAACGGTGTCGTTTTCTGAAGACAAAACAGACCCAGGCTCTCCAAGATATATAACTAGGTCAGCCGACAAAATTTCTTCATTACTTTTTTCAACACCAATTTTTTCAATACTGTTTTTTGTTTTTCTAATACCGGCAGTGTCTTTTAAGACAAAAGGAATGCCCTCAATGTTAATAGTGTTTTCTAAAACATCTCTCGTTGTTCCGGCTATTTCACTAACAATTGCCCTGTCTTTTTTTAATAAAGCATTAAACAGAGTTGATTTTCCGGCGTTTGTTGGCCCAGCGATAACTACGCTCGCCCCAGAGGTTAAAACGTTTACAGCTTTAAAACTTTTTATAGCAGAAGAAAGGCTTTCAATACACTCCCCCAAAACCAAAACACTGTTAGAAACAAGGTTTGGCTGAAGATCTTCCTCAGAAATATCAAGATTAAATTCAATTTGTCCCACAGTGGTAATAATTTTATTTTTAATAGAGAGTATGTTTTCAAGTAAAGAACCCCGAAGGTTTTTATAGCTTAGCTTTGCTCCCAAAATAGACTTTGAAGATATAAGAGAGGCAACAGCCTCAGCCTGAGACATATCTAGCTTGTCGTTCATGTAAGCTCTTTTTGTAAACTCTCCACCCGGCGCTATTTCTGCACCAAAAGAACAACACAAATCTATAGTTTTTTGTATTATAACGGGGTTACCATGAAGGTTTATTTCAACTAGATCTTCGCCAGTATATGTATTTGGAGAAAAAAGAAAATTAATTACGGCCTCATCAAAGACACGACCATCAGAGTCAACAAGCCGACAAAGGGTGGGGGTGTTGTGTTTTTTTGATATAATTTTTTTTTCTAAAAACGAAGAAACTATTTTGTGTGATACGGGGCCAGAAAGACGAACAACGGCAATTCCACTAGAACCAAAAGGGGTTGAACAGGCAACAATTGTTCCCATTTTTTTAGACGGGGTAAGCCCCCGCTCAAGCCTCTTTGTTAATTATTTTTTGTTGAGCAATTTGCATAAGATTAAAACACAAATAATAAAGATTTAACCCAGAAGGAAAACTATAAAAAAGAAAAAACATCATTCCGGGAAACATATATTTCATCATTTTTTGGGTAGCTTCCTGTGCGGGGTCTCCGCCACCAGGTTGAGCGGCGGTGCTTGCTTGCATCGTATAATACATAGAAGCCGCCATTAAAAAAGGTAAAACGTTAAAAGGAATTTCTCCAAACATAAAAAGAGTGTCTGCGGCAGAAAGGTCTTTAATCCAAAACACAAAAGACTCTCCCCTAAATTCAATAGTATTTCTAAAAACCATAAACACAGACATTAAAATTGGCATCTGAACTAACATAGGAAGACACCCGGCGAGGGGGTTGATTTTATGCTCTTGAAAAAGAGCCGCAATTTTTTGTTGTTGCACGGTTGGGTTGTTTTTGTATTTAGTTTTTATGGTGTTCATGAGAGGGTTTAGCTCCTGCATCTTTTTTGAAGACCGCAACTGTTTGGCCATTAATGGATATGTAATGGTTTTAATTAATACAGCAAACAACACAACAACAATACCATAGTTTGGTATGAGGTCATATAAAAGGGTCATAACCCAATAAACCAACCAAGAAACGGAAGACAGCCACTGCCAACCAAGTATTTTTTCTTCAATACCAACATTAAGGAGACTAATTTCTTCATATTCAAGTGGACCCAAAAAGAGATCAACCTTTTCAAAGTTTATGTTTTGGCTGGTAACAATATCAATTGCAGCTCGCCCGCCCGCAGAATATTTAGACAGCTCCACAAAATCTGTTTTTTGAGGAACAAAGAACACGCCAAAATATTTTGTTCTATAACCAACAAACTCAGCCTGACCAGTATACTGCTTTGTGTCTCTTTCTATGTCGCTAGACGACCCACCAAAAATTCCAGAAGACCCTAATCGATAAGACTCAATGTCGCCGCTTTGGCCCACAAGCCCCTCAAGGAACATGGCGTCTTGTTTTGGCTCTGTAATGGGTAGTCCGCCAAGCCAATCTAACCTAAATCTCCCATCTAAAATTTCATCGCGGATATCTCTTAGATTAGTATTAACAACAATCTTATAGCTGTCATAAGAAAAAGTAAGATCTTTTTGAATGGTTTGATCACCCACCTGCAAAATATAGGAAAGAGTCGTTGTTGGGTTTTCTTCACTAAGAATAGCGGAATTGTTTCCACTAATAACCATAGGCCTCAATTCACCCCATAGCCCATTTAAAAATATTTCTTCGCCAGATTGATTAATATAAGAAACGAGAAGGTTGTTTTTGTTTTCCCCGTCGATTAGATCAAGAGTATCCTCTTCTTTTTTTAGGTGTTTGGTAACCAAAAAAGAATCTAAAGAACCACCATTTTTATTGCTGACGCCAGCCGTAAAAAGGGGAGTTTTAACAGTAAAAATGTTTTTTAAAGCAGAAGAAACAGCTTTTTCTTTTAAGGGAGGCGCAAAAGTTTGGTTATTTTTGTTTTCAACAACAACCTCTTTAACAGGAGAGAGTTCTTCTGTTTTTTGAGTTTTAGGTGAAACAAGATCAAGGTATGTTGGCCAAAATAAAAGGATTGCCCCGATTAAAATAAAACCAATGAGCGTTTTTTGATTCATACTACGAAGAAACTGTTAGTTTTTTACGACCCTTTTTTCTTCTCGCAGCTAAAACTTTTTTCCCACCCACATTGGAGTTTCTTTCCATAAAGCCGTGCTTGTTTTTTCTTTTCCTATTACTAGGCTGGTATGTTCTTTTCATAATGTTTTGTTGCCGAAATATAGCCCAATATTATTGTTTGTGAAACAATAAAAACTATCTTAAAAAAGAGGAGAAAGAAAGAAAAGTTCTGGATATCTGTAAAAAAGAATGTTAATCTAATGGAATACAGTTTATTTTTTTTGTTAATAACTTGTGGATAACTATGAACTATAAAGAAATTTGGAACAATACAAAAAAGGATCTAAAAAAGATTCTGCCAGAACACGGCTATGAGGCGTGGATAGAAACGCTTTCCCCCATTGGAGCAACAAAAGACATTTTTATATTGGAGGCGCCAAACCAGTTTGCACACGACTGGATTATCAATAATTATTATGACCTCATTGTTTCTTCTTTAAGGGAGTACGACCCCAAAATTGACCTAAGGGTTGCAATTGCCCCCCAATCCGAACAAAACGTATTAGCAACAGGCCTGGCAAATAGTGAGCCGATTAAACAAAGCAACGCAGGCAGAAGACATAACATAAACGCGGGAAACACTTTTGATTCTTTTGTAGAGGGCCCAAACAGTATCTTTGCAAAAAATGCAGCACTAAATGTTTCAAAAAACCCCGGATCCTCAGATTTTAACCCCCTTATTATTTATGGCGGCGTTGGTTTGGGGAAAACACATCTACTTCACGCCATAGCAAACGCGCTTATTAGGGGCAAAAAACAAGTCAATGTTGTTTTGGCCTCATCAGAAAAATTTACAAACGACTTTATTGCAAGTATTCAAGAAAACAAGTCAATGGACTTTTCTAAGGTTTACAGAAAGGCCGACGTTTTACTTATTGATGACATACAGTTTTTTCAAGGCAAAGAACAAACACAAGAACAGTTTTTTCACACGTTTAATGACCTGTTTACTGCAGGAAAACAAATTGTAATGACCGCAGATAGATATCCAGGAGAAATGGTTGGGCTTCAAGACAGGCTTCTTTCTAGGTTTGAGTCGGGCCTACACGCCGACATACAGCCACCAGACTTTGAAACAAGAGTTGCTATACTTTCAAAAAAAGCACAACTAAACAACATTAAAATTCCAAGCATATTTTTAGAAAAAATAGCATCGCACGTTAGAACAAACATTAGAGATCTAGAAAGTTGCGTTACAAAGATATTTGCTCACGCAACATTTTCTCAAGAAGAAATTAGCGAAGCCCTGGTAGAGTCTATTATTAGAGAGAGGCTTGGAGATCAGGGTTATGGACAGGCAACAATACAAGACATTATAAGCCGCGTTTGCAGTATTTTTGCTGTAAGCCAAGAAGAGATAGTTGGACAGTCTAGAAGAAAAAACATAGCAGAGGCGCGTCAGGTTGCAGCCTACCTAGCTAGGGAGGTTTTAGATATGCCCCTCAATTCAATAGGGCTACACCTCGGAGGAAGAGACCACACAACAATTATGCATGCACACAAAAAAGTTTCAGAGCTCTTAAAAAAAGACAGCAAGTTTAAAAGGCGTGTTGATATCGTAAATAATGAGTTAAATTTAAACTAGAACAGCACAAAGGAAAAAAAATGGCAAAAGGAACAGTAAATAAAGTAACATTAATTGGCAGGTTGGGCCAAGACCCAGAAATTAGATTTTCAGGAGACGGAAGGGCCATAGCCTCTTTTAGTGTGGCTACGAACGAAAGCTGGAAAAATAAAAACGGAGAAGTTCAAGAAAGAACAGAGTGGACAAAGTGTACGGCTTTTGGCGGAACGGCGGAAAAGTATATTCAACCATATGTCAAAAAAGGAAGCCTTGTTTATATTGAAGGCTCTTTAAAGACGGACAAGTGGCAAGATAAAGATGGAAACGACAAATATTCAACAGGGGTTGTTTTAAACAATTTTGGTGGAATACAAATTTTAGGTGGTGGTGGCGACAACTCGAACTACGACAGTGCGGGCGGTATGGACCAAACACCGAAAACGTCAGAAGAAAACACAAGCCAAGTCACAGAAGACGACCTACCTTTTTAACAGTTTTTGTGAAACAGTTTAGACCGAGAAACAAGTTAATACGAACACTTTTAAACTCAGCGTCCGTTGTTGTTTGTTTTTTTTTGGTTAAAATGATTGTCAGGGGCAAACAAAACCTACCAAAAAAGGGCCCATATATTTTAGCCCCGAACCACATAGACGACATAGACCCCTTTCCTCTTGCGGGCACAGTCAACAAACCAATAACTTTTTTAATGGCCCAAGATCAAGCGCCAATCAAGTGGTATAAATATTGGGCACCATGGTCTTATGGGGCGCTACTTATAGACAGAAAAAAAATACAACCCTCTACAATTAAGGCGGTTCACAAACAAATTCAAAAAAAAGAAATTATCTGTATTTTTCCAGAAGGAACCGCAATTGGGAGGGGGCTAAAAAAAGCAAAGAATGGAGCATCTTTTTTTGCCGCGCGCCACGAAATTCCAATAGTACCGGTAGCAATATCTGGCACAGAAAGAGCATTTTCCAAAATTAAAAGATTTCAAAGACCAAGCATCGCCCTTAGTTTTGGGGAGCCTATCTTTGCTAAAAAAGAAGACATGAAAAAATTAAACGAACTTACTGGAAAAACCATGGAAGCAATTAGAGTGATGCTGCCAAAACAATACCGTTAATAATGGGGGAAAAATGATCTACAGCTTAAACATAACATCAGAACTAATTTTTGATCTACTACGCATACTACTATCCGTGTCTTTGTTTTTTGTTTGGGTTGTTAGATACGACAACATTGTTAAAGAGTTTAAACATGACTACAATCTGCCGGACTGGCTTAGAGACATAGTTGGAATTATTAAACTTTCTTGTGCGGGAATGATTTTAACAAACAATATTCAACTTCAAATTGTATCGTTGGCAGCAATAGCTTTTTTAATGTGTGCGGCGGTTGTTACCCACATTAGAATAAAAAACCCAATACAAAAAATGATCCCAGCAATAGTGCTCCTCACTTTTTGTTTATGTATGCTGTT
The DNA here is from genome assembly GCA_905182795.1 of uncultured bacterium. Classification (GTDB taxonomy): domain Bacteria; phylum Fidelibacterota; class Marinisomatia; order Marinisomatales; family Marinisomataceae; genus Marinisoma. The sequence continues at coordinate 87,700 of CAJJCZ010000003.1, forward strand.
TTTAGTTTAGTCGTTTACAAAAACAACTTTACCCAAAACTTTGCGCTTGGCAATATCTTCTATTGACGAAACAGCGTCTTTCATTGGAACGGTCTTAGATATAAATGGATTAATTTTTCCCTCAGCCAATAATTTCCCAATGGTTTTAAGGTTTTTTATATGAACAGAAGGCTCTTCTTTTTGAAAGCGACCAATAAACACGCCAGATACAGCACAACCCTTTAATAGCATTAGGTTAGCGGGAAAAGAAGGAATTTTTCCTGCAGCAAACCCAACAACCAAGTAGGTTCCACCCCAACCAATAGACCTTAGCGCCGCCTCAGAAAAACAATCACCAACAGGATCATAAATAATAGAATAACCACCATTTTTACTTTTAGACTTTAATTCTTTGGTAAGGGCGACCTGGCCCTCTTTGTCTAGTTTTTCTTCCCCATATATTACTATATCATCTGCTCCATATCCAACACAAACCTCAGCCTTTTCTTTTGTTGATACAGCAGCAACAACTCGAGCTCCATAAGCCTTCGCGATATCTACGGCAGCCAAGCCAACGCCACCAGCTGCACCCAAAACTAACACCTCATCATCTTTTCCAATGTTTGCTCTTTGTATTAGCGCATGTAAGCTTGTTCCATAAACCATAAACACTCCAGCTGCAACATAGTGAGGAAAAGAGGGGGGAATTGGAAAGGCAAAATTTTCATTAACTACAATTTTTTCTGCGAAAGCACCAAAGCCTTTAAAAAAAGTAACATCATCTCCAACGCCAACAGAAGACACGCCATCGCCAACAGAACTAACAACCCCAGCGCCTTCGTGCCCCGGAGAAAAAGGAAGTTCAGGTTTAAACTGATACAACCCCTGTACTATTAAGTGGTCGGGATAGTTTAGCCCAGCAGCCTTTATATCGATAACAATTTCACCGGGCCCCGCCATAGGATCTGGAACCTCTTCCCAGGAAAGTTGTGATACCGGCGCAAACTCTTTACATAATATTGCTTTCATTTTTTTCTCCTTTTAATGTTTAAATACGCGAAACGAAGTAAAAACCATAGATATTTCATGTTCATTGCAGGCCGCAACAACCTCACCATCCTTAATTGATCCGCCAGGCTGAACAATACAAGAAATTCCATATTTAGACATAAGGTCTATTGAGTCTCTAAAAGGAAAAAAGGCATCAGAAGCAACTACGGCGCCCCCTGGAAGTGCGTTTTTTGTAAGTGCATACTTTACAGCCTCAACCCTACTAGTTTGTCCACCAGAAATACTAATGATTTTATTGTTGTGGGCCACTACAATAGCATTTGATTTTGCATGCTTAACGGCTTTCCACGCCAACTCCAAAGACTCCAGCTGTTTGGCGGTTGGTTTTTTATTTGTTGGATTTTTTAATTTTGAGACCAGCAGTTTTGAAGAGTCGGTGTCTTGACCAATTTCTCCACCCGAAATACTTCTTACAAAGGCCGGACTTGAAACAAACTTTTTTAATTGTAATATGCGTAAATTTTTCTTTTTTGAGAACAGCTCAAGCGCAGCCACATCAAAGCTTGGAGCAATGATAATTTCAAAAAACACCTTATTAATTTCTTTTGCGGTGATAAGATCACACTTTTTATTCATAGCAACTATGCCGCCAAAAGCAGAAAGAGGGTCAACAGACAACGCGTTTGAAAAAGCCTGTTTTATTGTTTTTCCAGAACCAATACCGCAAGGAGAGTTGTGTTTCACAATAACACACGAACTATCTTTAAACTCGCCCAAACACAATAAGGCCGCCTCACCATCTAAAAAATTATTATATGACAACTTTTTACCCTGAAGCTGTGTTGCTTGTGGCAAACCAATAGAGTGGTTGTCTTTTTTTACAACAAAAGCCCCCTGGTGTGGATTCTCCCCATATCTTAAAAATGTTTTTTTTGTTTCTAGGGTTTCAAAAATAGCCCCATCATATTCTGCGCAATACCCAAACGCCTTAGTTGCAAGGCTCAGCCTAGCCCCAGAATCTAACCCCCCACACTTAATTTTTGATTGTACCCCCTGATAGTCTTTGGGGTTTATTACAACAGTTACCCACTTGTTATTTTTTGCGGCGGCACGAATCATTGTTGGCCCACCAATATCAATATTTTCTATTTTTTCAGACAGGGTTGATTTGGGATCTCTTGCAACAGCCTGAAAAGGGTATAGGTTGCAAACAACCATATCAATCCACACAACCTTGTTTTGTTGTGCCTCTTTTTCGTCCTTGTCTCTTTGTCCTAAAATGCCCCCCAAAATGTTGGGGTGTATTGACTTTACCCTGCCCCCAAAAATTTCAGGAAACCCCGTTAAAGAAGAAACAGAAGAAACTTTAATTCCAGCCTCTTTGAGAATTTTTTCTGTACCACCAGTGGCGATAAGTTTGATTTTTTGGCTCTCTAAAAATCTCGCAAAAGGAACCAAACCTTTTTTGTCAGACACAGACAATAAAGCCGTTTTTGGACTAACTTTCATTTTTTAATATACCCCGCATTTTGTTAATTGCCTCGATAAATGCCACACCCTCAAGAGACTGAACCCTCTCTTTTAAACTGTCTACAGTGTCTGTTTTTAATACGACACATTTTTTTTGCACAACAATTGGACCCCGATCAACTTCTGAGGTAACGAGATGTATGGTACAGCCAGTCTCTTTGTCTTTTGCTTGTAAAACGTCGCGATGAACGTCGTTGTTTATTCCTCCAGCATACTTTGGAAGCAAAGATGGATGAACGTTAATAATTTGACCCTCCCAAGACCTAACAAACTCTTTCGACAATATTCTCATAAACCCTATTAGCAAAACTAAATCCACTTTTTTTTCAGATAGTTTTTTATCAACCTCGCGATCAAAGACAAGCCTTTCTTTTCCTTTGTGGTCTATAAAGGCAGACGGGATTTTATATTTTTCTGCTTTTTCTAAAATAAGAGAACCTTTGTTGTTGCTTATTATTACCTCAACAGAGGCACGCAGCTTTCCACTGTTAATAGCTTCAACAATAGGAACAAGATCGCTGCCCCTTGTAGAGCCCAAAACCCCCAAGCGAATCAACTTAAAACATCCTTCATGTGTTTAACTCGCCGAGAAATTAGCGCGGATGTGCCAATATCTTTTCTATGAAAAAGTTTTCCACCAATACTACCAACCCCCTTTTCAGCAACCCGCTCCGCTACAACAATGTCGCGATCAATGCCAATAAATGCAGCTGTTCGTGATCCAGTTGCGGTTAGTACGCCATTTTTTTCCTGAACAGCGGCCAGATATAACCCATCAAGACTTGTATTACACACAACCTCAAAATCCCTACTCGGTTTGTTCGGATATCCCTCGGGCACCGCATATTTACAAACAGTTGCTTTGCGCGAAAAAACAATTTTTAAATCTTTAAGCGAACCAGAAACAATTGCTTTACAAATGTCCATAAAGTCGGTTTCTAAAATACTTAAAACGTTCACGGCTTCGGGGTCGCCAAACCTTGCATTGTATTCAATAACCTTAACCCCAGAACTTGTTAACATAAACCCGCCATATAAAACACCGCGAAATTTTTCACCGGTTTGTTTGTAAAGCTCTAGAGCAACCCGCTCATTGGTTTTTTGAGCTGCGGCTATATCTTCTTTAGATAAAAAGGGAAGTGAGTGATTGGCAAAAGAGTATGTGCCCATTCCACCAGTATTTGGCCCCACATCCCCATCAAAAACCCTTTTATGGTCTTGAACCGCCGGCATATGGGCGCAATAAGTTCCATCACAAAAACTCATTAAAGAAAACTCTTCACCTAAAAATTTTTCTTCTATTAAAAAGGTTCCCCCGCTATCTACTATAGATTTTGCATAAGAAAGAGACTCGTGAATAGAATTTAAATGTTCGCCAGAAACCTTAACTCCCTTCCCCCCCATTAAACCGTCACACTTAATTACATACTGTTCGCCTAGATTTTTTAGAAAGCTTTTTACTCCAACCAAAGAAGAAAACTCCATTCTTTCTGGATTTTTTTCTGGATCACAGAGATCCAAAATATTTCTTGCAAAAGCCTTGCTAGTTTCTATTTTTGCTACACTTTTTCTTGGGCCAACACACAAAATACCGCCCTCTTCTAGCGCATCAACAAGTCCGATTTCCAAGGGGTTTTCTGGGCCAACAATTGCAATATCAATTGATAGTTTTTTTGCAAGAGAGACGACCTCATCAACATCCCTTAAGGACCGCTCAAAATAAGAGACTGTTAGGGGCTTTATTTGTGGGTTGGTGCTTGGAGCAATACAAAACAAAGACAGTGGCCCGCGACTTTTTTTAATTTTTTTAGCAATGGCAACTTCTCTTGCTCCCGAGCCCACTAAAAGCACGTTGTTCATTCTTTTTTAGAGGAGTCCAACCTATTTTTTTCAAGCTGCCTTAAAAATTCTTTTGTTACGTTTCCCGCACAATAGTTCCCGGTAAAAACAGAATCTTCAAAATTTTTAATTTTAGGATTACCTATTTGGGCAGCACGCTTTAAAGCTTCTAGTTCTTGATAGATTAGGGTATCAGCGCCGATAAACTTTTCTATTTCTCCAACAGTTCTGCCGCTAGCTACCAGATCGGCTGTTGCGGGCATGTCAATACCATATACATTTTGATATCTAATTGGGGGAGACGCAGAAGCAAAAAACACTTTCTTTGCACCGTTTTTTCTAACCATTTCAATAATTTTTTTAGACGTATTTCCCCTTACAATAGAGTCGTCTACAAGTAAGACATTTTTATTTTTAAACTCTATTTCAATAGGACTTAACTTGTGGGCAACAGACCTCTTTCTAATACCTTGGCCCGGCATTATAAAGGTTCTGCCTATATATCTGTTTTTAATAAACCCCTCACGATATTTTGCGCCAAGCTTATATGCAACCTGCATAGCCGAGGTTCTACTTGTGTCTGGTATGGGGATAACAACGTCTATGTCAAGGTGGCTGTATTCTTTTAATATCTTTTCACCCAAAAAGTCGCCCATTCTTAGGCGGGCCTTATGAACTGAAATAGAGTCAATTGTAGAGTCTGGGCGAGAAAAATAAACAAACTCAAAAAGACAAGGAGTGTGATCTTCTTTTTTAGAACATTGTTTTTTTGAGAGCTCCCCAACCTCTGAAATAATAATTGCCTCTCCGGGGTTCACGTCTCGGACAAAAGAATAGCCCAAAGCACTAAGGGCTGAGCTTTCTGACGCAACCATATAAGAATCTTTATTTTTCCCCAAAACTAGGGGACGAATTCCGTTTGGATCTCTAAAAGCCACAATACCAACCCCAGCAACAAGCATTATTACTGCATATCCACCATCACACTGTTGGTATACGTTTTTTAGGGCAGCAAATACATGAGTATTTTTTAAAACCCTAAAATTTGTTTTATAAAGTTCATATGCAAAAAGATTTAACAAAACCTCAGAGTCTGACCGCGTATTAAACTGACAAAAGTGTGTTTTTAAAAGAGAACCCCTTATTTCTTCGCTGTTAGTTAGAGTTCCGTTGTGTGCGAGTGAAATATTAACTGGGTTTGCCGAATAAAAAGGCTGGGCTTCATCTACGCTTGAACATCCCGCCGTAGGATATCTTACATGACCCACACCAATATTACCCTCCAAATTTAAAGACTCAGGGGTTTTAAAAACCTCCGTTACCACACCAAGTTCTTTATGTAGAGACATTTTTGATTTATCCCAAGTAGCAATACCGGCAGCATCTTGCCCCCTGTGTTGTACCTGTATTAGGGCGTCGCATATCTCTCCAGATACGTTTTTATTTTTATGATATATTCCAACTATTCCGCACATAATTAATACTTTTTTAAAATCCTTTTTATTTCACCAAGATACGTTGCTGGCGTAAGGGCCAAAAGTACAGCCTTGTCTTGTTTTGAAATGCTTAGCTTGTTCACTAGCGCCAAATATGTTTCCCGACTTAGGGGAGTACCTCTGGTTAATTTTTTAATTTTATTATAGGCATCTTTATCTCCAGCCTTTCGCAAAATTGTTTGTATAGCTTCAGCTAAAATACTCCACTGGTCTTCCAGCTCTTTTGAAAGCTGTGTTTTGTTGGGATGAACTCTACCAAGACCACTAACAATATTTTTATAAGCCAAAAGAGAGTGCCCAAAAGCAACCCCAACATTTCTAAAGAGGGTGCTCCCACTCAAATCTCTTTGCATTCTAGATCGAGAAAGTCTTGATGCCAAAAATACAAAACTAGCATTAGAAAGCTCCAGGTTTCCCTCCGCATTTTCAAAAGATATTGGATTAATTTTATGAGGCATGGTGCTTGACCCAACCTCCCCCAACTTGTTTGTTTGTGTAAAAATGTTTCTACTAATATACAGCCAAACATCAACGCTCATGTCAGTCAGAATGTTGTTAGTTCTTACAAACGCATGTAGTAATTCTGCAATTGAGTCGCTTGGCTCAACCTGTGTTGTAATTGGGTTGTTTTTTAGCCCCAAACTTTTAATAAACTTAGCCGAAAAAGCAGACCAAGACTCTTTTGGAAAAGCAACGTTGTGAGCAGCAAAGGTACCGGTTGCTCCAGAAAACTTAGCCAACAACACATGATTTTTTATATATAAAACCTGTCTTTCTAGTCTGCTGTGAAAAACTGCCATCTCCTTTCCAAGAGTGGTGGTTGTTGCGGGTTGTCCGTGTGTTAAAGACAGCATAGGAGTGTTTTTTGTATTTTTTATTAACAGCTCCAACGAGGAGGATACCTCCCCCAAAGCTTTTAATAGGGGCCCATCAATGCCGCGCTGAAACATTAGAGAATAAGAGGTGTTATTAATGTCTTCTGACGTAAGCCCAAAATGAACAAAGGGCACTAGATGTAAATAGCCATTTTTTTCTAGTTTTTGAGACAAATATCCGACGACAGCGTTGACGTCGTGGTTAGTTTTTGCTTCAATTCTTTTGACCATATTATACTCTTTTTGGTCAAATTTTGTATAAAAACTATGAAGCATTTTTTCATCACTCTTTTTTAGAGACAAGTCTTTTTTAAGTGCGCGGTGCCGAGAAAGGGCAATCAGATACTTTACCTCAATCTCAAGTCGCGACCTCATTAGGGCCTGTTCCGAAAAAAACTCGTTTAGTTCAACAACATTTTTTTTATACCTACCGTCTAAAGGAGAAATCGCGCTCATATTTTCCCCAAATTTAACATTCTATGTACCGCTAAAGCACAATTCCCAGGATCAAGTACGGTTAATACGGGGGTCATGCTCGGCATTTGTAGAGTAGAGTGAATATTAATACTCATATCCACCTTATCTTGAAATGGGGGGCAACCAATGGTTGGCTTCATTGTGTTTGCTGCCACAAACCCCGAAAGAGCATTGGATCTGCCGGCGATGGTTACAAAAACAACATGTTCTTCTGGCCCATAAGACCTTATAATTTCTAAAACTTTTTCTGGGTTTTTGTGTGCAGAGGCAGCAAAGGTTTCGTGGCTAACACTTAAAGTGTCAAGCGTAGAAGTGATTTTATCTGCGTGTCCCTGATCAGAGGTTGAACCCATAATCAATACGGCTTTCATAGTAGCTCCTTGGTGTTGTTAAAGATTCTTTCATCAATATTCGTTAGGTCTGGAAACTGAAATTTTTCACCCGTTATAAGCTCATATAACAAAATATATCTCGCAGATAATTCTATAATTAGCTCATCTGGGGCTTCCGGCAACACCTTGTCATTATATGGGTCGCAGTTTTTTATAAACCAAAGCCTAAGAAATTCTTTATCAATGTTTTGCGGCTCTTCATTTTGAGCAAAACGATCCGCATAGGTTTCTTCGATCCAATATCGACTAGAGTCGGGCGTGTGTATTTCATCAACAAATTTAATATTCCCATGCACATCTTTCCCCAGCTCATATTTGGTATCTACGAGGATTAATCCATTTTTTGCTGCGACGCGTTGCCCATAATTAAAAAGATCCAAACTCATTTGTGCCGCCCTATCAAAGTCTTTTTCTGTCATGAGCCCCAAACTAAGAATTTCATCTTTTGAAACAGGCCTATCGTGAACCTTGTCTTTTGTGGTTGGAGTCAACATTGGCTCCCCAAGTTTTTGATTTTTTTTCAACCCAGAGGGGATAGGGTTACCACAATATTCTTTGGCACCGTTCTTATACACCGTCCAAAGAGAGGTTTCGGTTGATCCGGTAATATACCCCCTTACAACAAACTCTACCTGGAACACATCACACTTTTCTACAAGCGAAATATTGGGATCCGGAGTGCTGATTAAATGATTTGGAAACTGGTCTTTTGTTTTTTCAAACCACCACGCACTGACCAAGTTTAATACAGTGCCCTTATAGGGAATTCTTGCCAAGTCTCTGTCAAACGCGCTTTGCCTGTCAGTGGAGACCATGAGGACTTTGTCGTCTAAGAAATAGGCATCACGCACCTTACCCACCTGTTTATTTTGTACGTGAATGTTGGTATCCTGAATTGTGTTATTCAGGTTCTCGCTAATTACCTGATAATATTTTTTGTCAATATTCATGACGTTCTTGCGAAATTGGATTACTCAAAATATGACTATTTAAGATTAAATCAATGTCTTTTTTTATTTGTTTTTTTTGAGAGACCACCTCCCAAATTGTGCCCTTTAAAATATTTTTAATATTTAGAAAGCCAAAACGCTTTTGCAGGGTTTCTTTCATTTTTCGGCCTTCAATATTTTCTTTTTCTCTTACAAGAAAGCGAGAACCGGAATTTTTTTCTACGCCATCAACCACAAACTCTTTGTTTGGGTTAAACAATACGTCTGTTGCATATATATTTTTCATATCTAAAGCCCCATCATGCTCTATTTCAAGATGCAAATATTTTTTTATAACAATACCCCCCAAACCAAGCCCGTTTATACATTGTGCAACAGAAATTGCTTCGTTGTCAGCAATAATCATTGATATTAAAAGTTCAGTAGTGTGTTTTTCTTTTTTAAAGGGGGGGAGGGTTATTTTTTGAGAATCATACCTAAGAGACCTATAACTAAACGACTTTTTGTTGCTCAAAAACTGGTTGAGTCCCCTAAAAATAGGATCACCGCTAGTTGTGCGTTCCGGATGCGGCATTACCGCCATTACGTTGCCCGCCATATTGCCAAGAGCTGCAATGTTATTAATTGAACCGTTTGGATTTATAGGAAAATCATTTATAACCTCTCCGCCTTCATTGCAGTAATGATATGCGGCAAGATTTTCTTTTTCGACAACCCTTTTCAGATCATCGTTCATCACAAACCTTCCTTCAGCGTGTGCCAACGGCACATTAAGAAAATTTTCACTCTCTTGATCGATAAACGCAGAATTATTGTTTCCGTTGCTTTTCATATAACACCAGGTGTTGTAGTACCCAGTACCAACCACCTGGCTATTTTTTACCCGCTTATTTTGAGATAGGCCAACAACGGTATCAAGGTTTGTGTTTCCTGGGACCAAACCCGACTCCACTAAAATTTGAGCCCCATTGCAAATACCCAAAACCGGTTTTCCTTGAATAGCCTCATCTTTTAATGTGTCCATTATTGGATCTAAAGAAGCAATAATACCCGACCTAGATCGATCTTCGTATGAGAAGCCACCAACAATGACATATCCAGCATACTCTCTTAAGCTAGAAGACGGCTCATTCCATAGGTGTGGGACAGCTATCATACCATTTCTTTTGATTGCTGCGATAGTTTCAAGCTCCGTATTTGAGCCGGGGAATTGAATAATAGCTATCTTGTGCTTATTTGTCATTCAAATAAACCCGTTTAGATGAATTTGATACAATAACACCTATTTCGAGGCAATTATTTGCCCCCAACATTTTTATAAGCCGACCTTTGTGTGATGGGTCAACGATAATAGTAAGGCCAATCCCCATATTAAAAGTGCGATACATTTCATTCATTTCTAAGTCTAAATTTTCTATTAAAAACTGAAAAATGGGAATTTTCCCCCATGAATTGACCTTAATTTCTGCAGCAAAACCGTCAGGAAAAACCCTAGGAACATTGTCTAACAAACCACCCCCAGTTATGTGAGCTAAGCTTTTAAGTGGAAATTCTTTTTCAATAAGAAGGTTAATCATTTTGCTATAGTTTTTATGTGGAGCAAGCAAGGCTTTTTCGACAGTGGTTTTTTTGTCTGAAAGCGTATCGTTTATATCGAGATTTAATACCTCAAAAACCAACTTTCTTGCCAGCGAATATCCATTTGTATGTAGTCCATTAGACGGGATCCCCATAATTAAATCACCCTGTTTAACAGAAGAGCCATCCACAATATTTTTTCGCTCTACAATACCAGTTGCAACCCCAACTAAATCATACTCATTTTTATGATATGTACCAGGCATTTCAGCTGTTTCTCCACCAACCAGGGACACCCCCAAATTTTTACACTCTGTAGCGACGCTTTTAATAATATCTGAAACTATTTGCGGCTCTAAGGAGCTGCTTGCAATATAGTCAAGAAAGGTAAGCGGTTTTGCCCCCGTAGCCGCCACATCATTACAACAAGCGTTTACTAAATCAAAACCTATAAAACCAAAGCTATTACATCTTTGTGCCACAGCCATCTTTGTGCCAACACCATCAATGCTCTGCACCATAACAGGATCATCATACCCGCTAACAATGTCTTTAATGCTATACATTGACCCAAACCCACCAATTGAAGACAAAACATTTTTGTTAAAAGTAGACTGAATGACCTCTTTAGACGATGCTATTACATGATCTGCTTTTTCAATATCCACGCCAGCATCTTTATATGAAATTTTTTGCTTCATGATAATAGTTTCTCTCTCAAAGAGATGTCCCACACATTTTTTGCCTCTTTAATTGATAGATTCACTTTATTGTTAACTATAATTGTTTCTTTTGAAGATGTTGCCCCTATAATATCAAAAGGTATATTGTTTGTTTCTAGTATTTTCTGTGCTTCAGCCACGTTTTTATTGTTTACCTCTATTATAATAGCAAGATTTTCATTAAATAGGGTTATATCGAACGCCTCTTCATCTATTTTTGCGTCAATGCCGACATTATTATGAAAAGACATCTTACACAGAGAGATAGCTAAGCCCCCTCTTGTAACTACCCTTGAAGAGAGTATTAAATTTTTCTCCCCCAAGCTAAAAACACCATTTAGTAAGGCGCTATAGTCTTTATTGGAAAAACGACACACATCATTGTTTTTTATTTTTAAAATGTCGGCAATCATACTGCCACCCAACTGTTTGTTTTTTGCCCCCAAAACAAAGACGGTAGAGCCGCTAGACTGAAAACTGTTTTTTATTGCATTTTTTGTATCCAGATTTTTACCAAAACACCCAATCATGGGGCTAGACGGTATTGCGTTTTCGCCGCTTTGATTGTAAAAGCTTACATTTCCCGCTATAATAGGAAGGTTTGTATTTTTTCCAAAATGTAACTCATCGCAACAGTCTCGAATTGCCCTACAGCTTTGTGCAAACTGCCACATTTGTTCCGGCCTCTCAGGATTCCCAAAACACAAGCAATCGGTTAATGCAACAGGAATTGCGCCGCTTGCCACCACTTTTGCAGTAGACTCTAAAACAGCATGTTGTGCCGCTAGATATGGATCAATTTTTCCAAGTTTTGGGTTGTGTGCAATTGCAGCAGCAAAACCACTACTTCTAATTTCTTCTGGGAAAGAGTCATTGTTAAACGGAGCAACCACCCCGGCCTCAGATAAACCCCTTTCAAGCACAACCCGACCCTGAACTTGCTTATCGTAGCACTCATAAATAGGCAGTTTAGATGAAATATTTTCATGCCCCAACAATTCTAAAATAATATTATTATAGTCTTTAATCGGGGGAAGAGGATAAAACTGTTTTATAGTTTTGACTTCTTGCAACGGCCTTTTATAAACAAAACCCTCGTTTATTTGCTCAATTGGACCATCAATAATTTTTTTATTATTAGCATAAACGGTATAGTGGCGATCCTTAATAATTTTCCCCACAACCCTTGCTTGAGCCAATGATGAGACATTAGGAAAATCAAATTTTTTATTATAATGATCCAGGATTAATGGGGTTGTGTTGGGGTGGCAGACCCACATAAATCGCTCTTGTGTTTCAGAACATAACGTCACATGACTTTGCAAGTCGTCCATACTGGTATGAATTTTATCTGCCCAGACTTCAGCGCCCATACCCGCGGCATCTGCTAATTCTATACTAGCACAAGCAACTCCACCGGCTCCCAAATCCTTAAAACCTACCTTGTCTGTCATGTTATTGTCCTGTAAATATTTGAATAATTCATATGTCGATTTAAGGATATGTCTTTCTAAAAAAGCGTTTGGCTCTTGAACGGCGCCCTTGTTTTGTTGTTTTTTTTCTTCTTCTAGCTCTAGAGAAGCAAAGCTTGCACCACCAAAACCACTATTATCTGTTGGCTTTCCTATTAAGATTAAATCATACCCCTCTGAATTTTTTGGGGCCTTTGATCGAATGACGTCTTTTTCACGCACAATACCGGCAGCAATAACAGTTACCAGGCAATTATCGTTATAGCCTTCATCGTAATATAAGTCTCCACAAATATTGGGAATACCAAGGGGGTTGCCATAGCCAGCAATACCACCGACCACACCTTCATGAATCCACTTTGTTTTATTGTTGTTTAAATCACCAAACCTTAGTCCGTCTCCAACGGCGACTACTTCGGCTCCCATACAACAGACGTCTCTAACGTTCCCCCCAATACCGGTTGCCGCTCCTTCATATGGAACAATTTGACTAGGATGGTTGTGGGACTCATGACTAATAACCAGCCCATAGCGATTATTATCTCTATCTGTTGCGATAGCAACAATGCCCGCGTCATCTTTTGCTCCCAAAATGACATCCGGCCCATCGGTTATAAAATGTTTAATATGCTCCTTACTGCTTTTATACGAACTATGTTCAGAGCCTTGAATAGAAAACAAAACAAGTTCCGCAAGAGTTGGGGGCCTTTTTAAAAACTCGTTTTGAACAGTTTTAGTTTCTGCTATGCTAAGTGGAATATTTTGTTCGGATAAAACGGCTTTAATTTCTTCATCTGAAAGATTGGAAAAATCAAACGTATCCCAACTTTCATATTTTATCATAAAGCAAAAGTTTGGTTTCGATCTGGCCCATAAGAAATTAATGAAATGCTATTACCGGTAAATTCTTCTATTTTTTTAATGAACGATTTTAACTCAAGAGGGCACTCATCAATATTTTTAATGTGTTCAGGTAAAGACTCCCAGCCCGGCAACGTTTCATAAATAGGCTTAATTTGAGCAAAACTCTCCAAGTCTGCCGGTACATAATCAATTTTTTTGCCATTAATTTCATAACCTACACACAGCTTAATTTTTGGTAGCCCGGTTAAAACATCTACCTTTGTTAAGATTAGCTCAGTAAAGCCATTTAATTGGTTTGCATATTTTAACTGGACCAAATCTATCCACCCAATTCTTCGCGCCCTACCTGTTGTGGTTCCATACTCCTGCCCAACCTCTCGTATTTGATCTTCTAGGGGGGGAGTAATTTCCGTTGGCAATGGCCCACGACCCACGTATGTTAAATATGCCTTTGCAATTCCAACTACACGCTTTTTTCTATTTAAGCCAATTCCAGAGCCCGCCTCTGCTTGCCCCGACACTACATTGCTGCTAGTCGTAAAAGGATATAATCCATGGTCTACATCCAAGCAAGCACCCTGGGCACCTTCAAACAATATAGCTTTTCCTTTTATATCTGCCGCACTTAGTTCTTGAGCGACATTAGCAACGTAAGGTTTAATGGTCTCACCATATTTTAAATATTGGTTTAAAATTATGTCATAAGAATAATCAAATTTTTCTTCAAAAACATTTTCCACTAATTTTTTATTAAACATAAATGATTTTTTTAGTCTTTTTGCAAAGACGTCTTTATTAAAAAGATCAATAATTCGCAACCCATGCCTATACATTTTATCTGCATAAACCGGCGCAATTCCAGACCTTGTACTACCTGCAGCCAGATCATCTTGTAGCGCAGTTAAGTGATGGTCAATATCAACGTGGTATGGCATAATTAGATGAGCACGATCGCTTATTAAAAGATTAACCCCAAGGTCTTCCTTTTTTAGCATATCAATTTCATTGATTAAAACCTCAGGATCAATTACTACGCCATTACCAATAACAAGCTTACAGTTTGGGTGTAATACGCCGGAAGGAATTAGGTGTAGTTTAAGAGTTCTGTCGTCCAAAATAATGGTATGCCCGGCATTATTTCCACCCTGGAATCGTACAATATAATCTGACTGGGCAGCGAAAAAATCTGTAATCTTTCCCTTGCCTTCGTCCCCCCATTGGGCACCAATTATAACAGTGATGTTGTTTTTATTATTTTGCACTTTTTGATGTTATTGATAAGATGTAATTTATGTTGTGGATTCTAGATACCAAAATAATACTTTGAAAACCCTGATTTTTTTAAGCTTTTTCTTTTTTAATAGCTGTGCATTTGTTGGGCAACTGGCGATTCCATTGGAGTCCATTGACAAACCAAGGGGCCCTTATGATATTGGCACCCAAATCTTTTTTTGGACCGATGAAACGAGAAGCGAACAATATACTACAGACCCAACAGATCTTAGAAATTTATTAGTACAAATCTGGTATCCCGCACAAATGAAAGATAGCTATCAAAAAACAACCCACATGGTTTTTCCTGAACGCACCCTAAACTCTATGGCGAACACACTTAATGCGCCGGCCAGTCTTATACGGCACGGCACTAGACTAATGTCAAGTGCGGTACAGGGAGCATACCCCATAGAAGGAGAAATATTTCCATTAATATTATTTTCACATGGCGACGGCGGTGTGGCTACACAAAATTTATCACAAATTGAAGAGTTGGTAAGCCGCGGGTATATTGTAATTGCCCCAAATCACACATATAATGCCTCGATTACTTTTGACAAAGACGGCACCCCTATTACCTATAAGTCTAACATAACCTGGACAGAGCAATCACTACATAATAAAAAATATTATGCAAATCAATTAATACGATATCGCTATGAAGACATGATGTTTCTTTTAAATGAGATATCTAAAACAGAACTGCAGGGAGCCGTAGTAAATCCCTACCATGCAATGATTAATTTTGATCGTATAGGGATGATGGGGCATTCAATGGGCGCCGGCACCAGCTACCATGCTCTTATAAATAATAAGCGCATTAAGTCGGTCGTAGCGCTAGATGGGTGGTTTTTCCCCTTAGACCAGAAGACCTTTTCCACAAAAACAAACAAGCCATTTTTACATCTAGGCCAGGAGGAGTTTTTAGATCTGAGTGTTGGTGGAGATATTAACGATTCAGAAGTAGGAAAAATTAATTTTGATATTCATAACACCATATTAAAGAACAACTCCAGTTCTTTTGTTGTATATGTTAAGAATAGCTTACACCAAGACTTTACCGACTTTAAACAGACATATATTCAAGATAGGCCATTTACCTTTCCAATATCAGGCCTCGGGGATGTTTCAAAAAATAAAATCAAAAATATTATGAATAAATCCATTGTAGAGTTTTTTGACTACACCCTTAAAGAAAAAACATTTGATATAGCTGTTTTAGATAAATATAAAAAAAGCATAGAGACCAACTATGACATCAGCAAATAAGCAGATACTACTATATAATACTATAGAGCTTCAAACAGTGAAGTCGATACTTATTGAGGTTTTTGAAGGTGGCCCCGATTTAACAAAAACGACTCCGAGATTACAGAACTACCTAAGTTCTCGACAGAGCAAAGGCGTTTTAGACAAAATAATCTCCTTCTAATATTATCAAAATTTGCTCAAAATTTGCTCAATATTTTAATATTATTAGGCCTAAAAAAAGATAGATTTTATTTTTTTTAGCTAATTTGTCCACTGGGAAGGCAATACTAAAAAAGTATTGACATCCATGGAAACAATCCTCAATTTAAATGGATTTCACATTTGAAGGGATACGTATCCCCCAAACGTGGTACATACATACCGTAAGAAGTGTGTATGAAATTAAACATTATATATACATTAATATATATATAGGGTAAATGAATGAAACAAAATAACAAATTAAAATTTGTATATAAAAACTCATTTGGAGGTAGAATAATGAGAAAACTACGTATGTTAATTGCGCTTCTTGTTCTTCCTACTCTTATGTTTGCACAGTCAACAACTGCTAAATTAGCAGGTGTTGTGGCTGACGCTGATGGTAATCCATTGGTTGGAGCAAACGTAGTTGTAGAAGGATCAAACTTAGGTGCAGCTACCGATCAGTTAGGTAGATACTATATTCTTGACGTTCCTGTAGGTGACTATAACTTGAGAGCCGAATACATCGGTTATACTTCAGTTATAGAAGCTGGCGTAAGAACTTCTGTTGGTTTTACAACAACAGTTGATTTTGCACTAGATGTTGCCTCAGTTGCAGGTCAAGAAGTGACAGTAACAAGAGAAAGACCGTTAATTAATCCGAATGCTACGAATACAACTCGTGTTGTTGATAAAGAGTTGATTGATGCATTTGCTGTGAGAGGGGTTGAGAATATTGTTAACCTTCAAACAGGTGTTGTTAATGGATATTTCCGTGGAAGTAGAAGTGGAGATAGTAGATACTATGTCGACGGCGTTCCTGTAAAAGATATTTACGGTGGCGGAAATCTATTAAACGGTAACTCCCAATCATCACTACAAGAGATTTCAGTGCAAACTGGAGGTTTCTCTGCAGAATACGGTGGTGCTAATGGAGGAATTGTAAATATTACTACCAAAACTGGTGGTACACAATGGAGATCAAAAGTAGGAGCAGAAATGTCTTTAGGGGCTGATGCTAGTACTGATCCCGACAAACTATACTCTGATGGTTATCAAAATGTCAACTTTGACTTTGGTGGTCCAATCAGTGATAATGTAAAAGTATACTTGTCTATTGAAGCAAAAGAAAAGGCCGGTGACGTTTCTTATAGTTACTTCCCTAAGTATGATGCTATGCCAATGACTGAAGTTCCTGCTGACTATTACAGCGATGGTACTGATGGCTTTGTTTATGGAAACGACGCAAATGGTAACAAGGTTTCACATATTGAAACCGTAGTAAGAAACAACCAAACAGATCCAGCATTGTTGGCTTCTGGTGTTGCGGCTTACGATACAACATATGTTGTATACAGTAATTATGAGCGTATGTACGGGCAACAACCACAAGATGACAATGAACGTATTACAGTAAATGGTAATATGACAATGGATTTTGGTCCATTACGTGTCAAGCTTGGTACACAGGCTTATAACTATGAAGGACATAGCTATAGTTGGAGTAGAGTTCTAGGTGGAACTGAAGGTTCATATGTTAATGAATCAGATTTCGCTATGGGATATATGAACTTCAGATATACTATTAGTCCTCTATCTTATGCTAAAGTTTCGATTTCAAATCAAACTTATGAAACAACAGGTGGTAATGAAAATTACTTACATGATATTGAAGCATATGGTAGAAGAACCAAAGCATTTGGTTCAGCAAACTATTACAAACGTGACGGGACTGGATTTAACCCGCTATCACCAGACGAATTTATTGGTGCAGCAGGGTTTGGATCACAGTACACAAGTTACGATACAAGAAAAACTACTACAAACACTGTAAGCTTTGACTACACTAACCAACTTGGTTATAATGAGTTTAAAGTTGGTGGCTCAGTAGACAATCACGAAATTAGTCGTTATGGTCTTGGAGCATCAGGTGTTGCTAGAGCAATTAGCCAAGTAGACGCTAATTATGATGGTGTAGCTACTAATGAAGAAATCATTGCTGCGGGAAGTGATCCAGCAGATTGGAAATTCATTAATTATAGAGCACTGTATGTAACAAATCTTGGTTACAATATTTATGGTGATGAGTGGAATGGAACATATAATCAAGACGATCATATGTTATCTCCAGCAGAACCAAACCAAACACGTTTCTACGTTCAAGATAAACTTGAATTTAAAGATGTAGTTGTGCAAGTTGGTGTTTCAGTAGAATCAATTGACACTGGTGCTATGGCTCCAGATTCAGATGGTGATGGCTACGGAGACTCAGACGGGTTCAACCACTTATACTTTAACAGACAGCGTGTAGATAGAAATGGTGATGGTAACGGTAACTTTGTTTGGAAAAAAACAAAAAAAGAAACTGCTACACATCCTAGAATTGGTATCTCATTCCCAGTATCCGACCGTACAGTATTTCGTGCGAACTACGGAACACACTGGCAGTCAGTTCCAATGTCATATCTATACTTATCAGATTCACAGCTATCAGCTGATATCTTAGCTGGTAATGCTACTGCATCTGAAAACCCTGCGTTAAAACCAGAGCGTTCTACTCAATATGAAATTGGTATTGAACAACGTATCGGTGCTTTCGCATCATTAAAGATTGAAGGGTTTTATAAAGAAAGTAAAGATTACTTGACGCTTGCAAATCGTACAGAAGCATTTACAAATACTGGTGGTGCAGATACTCAACAAAACTGGGCACAGTATTTAAATGGAGACGTTATGGTCTCACAAGGTTTGACAACAAACTTTGAAATGCGTAGAACTAGAGGTTTGTATGCGCAAGCAAATTATACATACTCAGAATCTAGGGGTACTGGATCTTATGGATCACAGAACTTCTATGTTACTTGGATTGGTACAGATGATGGATATCCAAAAGCGATGAATCTATTAGACTATGACCAAACTCATACTGCAAACGTAATTCTTGACTGGCGTTCACCGAATGCTACTGGTGCGTTAGCTAATACAGGGTTTAATGCTGTAATGAGTTTTGGTAGTGGTACTCGCTATACGCCATCTCAAATCTATAGTACTGTTTTTGAGAACAGATGGGAATTTCCAGAGGGTCCGGTAAACTCAGGTACAATGCCTGCATTTACTAACCTTGATCTACGTGTAGACAGAGCCTTTAAAATGGGCGGCGTGACAGCAAATGCATATGTGTCCGTGCTTAATGTTCTAGACTCAGAACAGGTTAATGATGTTTATCATGGAACTGGTAACGTAGCCGAAGATGGCTGGGTTGCAACTGAAAGTGGGCAGCAATGGCTTGCCAATAGATTAGCAACTAACCCTGACGTTGATGCAGCGGCACTTTACCAGGACAACTTAAGTTTCCCCGGTAGATGGAGCGCTCCTCGTACAGTCAGAGTTGGTATGAACATTAGTTTTTAATTAAATAAGAAGGTAAAGAGGTAAATATGAAAATCTTAAAGAATATTACCGTTTTCACATTGGTGATGTTACTGTCAGTAACTACTGGCCTTGAAGCGAGAGACAAAGCTGTCTCTAACTTTAGTAGCTCATCAAATTATGTGGATTCCAGTGGTACGTTCGATGGGAACAAAATCTATGCCGATGTAACTAACAATGGTCTATTTCTGGATTACCATATTTCTGGTGACTCAGCGTTAGAATGGCCTAAAGGTACAGGAGCTCACTCAATCTTCCAATCCGCTTTATGGATGGGAGCTACAGTGAATGGATCTATCAGAACAATCGTTGGAGATTATACACAAGACATGGGTCCAGGTCCATGGGGTGGTGACCCGCTAGCTGCGGTTCACAGAATCTATAAAGTAGAGAAATCTATGTTAGCTTCTCCCCTTGACTTCGCTGACTTTCAAGACTGGCCAGTTGATTTTGGTGCACCTTGGGTTGACGTAGATGGCGATGGAGTTTATACTCCACTACCAGGCGGAACTGATCATCCAGAATTTCTAGGAGACCAAGTACTTTGGTTTGTTAGTAATGATGGTGACCCTGCTTACAAATTGAATTTTGGAACATCACCACTAAACGTGGAGATTCAAACAACTATGTTTGGTTTTGATAGACCTGACGTATTTGGTGACATGGTGTTTTTGAAACAATTAGTTATTAATAAAGGTTCAGATGACTTAGTCGATACTTATATGGGACTATGGTCAGACCCTGATCTAGGAAACGCTGGTGACGACTTTGTTGGTTGTGACGTAGCTCTAGGTATGGGTTATGTTTGGAATGACGGTGCAGACAGTGTCTATGACAACTTAAGCGTCGGTACTCCAGCAGCTGGGTATGACTTCTTTCAAGGTCCAATGGTAGATTGTGACGCAACGGAAGATTGTACATTAGGAGCCAAGATGTTTGGTATTCGTCACCCGGGTAAAAAGAACCTTCAGATGTCATCGTTTGCATTCTATATTAATGGAGATGCGACATACACTGACCCTGCTGATGAAACAGAGGGGTATTTTTACTTACAAGGTTTAAGAAAAGATGGAAGTGCGTTTCCAGTAGAAATAGCCGGAGATCTATATGATCAACGTTTCTGTTTCTATGGAGATCCTGCAACTACCCATGGTACTGACAACCCTGTTGACGGAAACTATGCAGCATCAGCTGATAGACGTTTCCTAATGAGTGTTGGTCCATTTACTATGGCGTCAGGTGACTCACAAGAAGTAGTGTTTGGTATTTTCCACGCTGCTGGTGGTGATGCGTTATCTTCTGTAGCTTACCTAAAAGAAGTAGATGCTTTAGCTCAAACAGCTTACGACATTGACTTTGCTTTGCCTGACTCACCTCCTGCACCAAGTGTGACAGCGAGTGCGTTAGCAGACCAAGTTATATTAGTTTGGGGCGACGCAGCCGAAAGCTATGCTGCTCTTAGTGAAGTTGACTTAGACGCTGCAGGTAATCCTACAAGCTTTATATTCGAAGGATATAATGTCTATCAGTATGAAACAGCATCAGGAGCGGGAGCTAAGAAAAGACTAGCTACGTATGATATTGTAAACGGAACTACTGAAATCTATGACACAGTATTTAATACTGAGCTAGGTGAAAATATTAACATTAGAACACAGTTTGGGTCAGACAGTGGATTAGCACACTTTGAAGCCATCACAACAGATGGATTAAATGGTAATTCAAAACTGATTACAAATCGTTCTTATTATTATGGTGTAACCGCATATGGTTACAATGCTTCTGGGATTCCAAAAACATTGGAAAGTAGCCCAGCAGTACTTACTGTAAGACCAGAAGTACCTAACACATTTGCTGCAGGAGATAATACTGCTTCAGCGGGTGATTTAATTGCAACTGTACATACTGGACCTTCTCAAGGTTCTGTAGACGTGGTTGTAGTAGATGCTTCAGCTATGACTAGCGATACCTACACAGTAACAATGGATGATGCAATGCCAGATGGCACTGCAGCCGTTAATTGGTCACTAACAAATGATATGACTGGTACAGTTCTTATCGCTAACAACGCTGTTGTTGGTGGTGTGAA
>CAJJCZ010000004.1 GCA_905182795.1 uncultured bacterium
TTCTCGGGCAATTTGTTGCCATGAAGCATCGTTTCCTACGATAGCAATAACAGGTAATTTATGACGAACAAATGTATCGAATTCAGCCAAGCTAAATGCGCAAGCTCCATCTCCATAAATAATCCAAACTTCTTTATTTTTATATGCACTTTTTGCTCCCAAAGCAAATGCGCCTCCAACACCTAGCGTTCCAAACGGCCCTGGGTCTAACCAACTTAAAGGTCCTCTAGGTCGTACAACATATGATGCTGTACCTACAAAATCTCCGCCATCCGCTATTAGAATACTATCATCGTCTAGAAAATTATTAATAGTAGTACATAATTTGATTGGATTAACAAAATCTGTTGGCATATTAGATTGCTGTATAATTTCATTATCACGATTCTGTTCAAGAATATTTAACTCTTTTGTCCACTCTTGACATTTTGGAGGATTAACCACTTTAGCAATTTCACATATTGCTCGTGTTGGATCTCCTTGAATACCAATAAAAGGTTTCCTATTCTTCTTCATATCTATCTTGCTTTTATTGATTGCAATAATTTTTGCTTTTGCATTAATAGAAAATCCATATCCTAATCGGAAATCTAATGGCACGCCTACAGTTACTACGATATCAGCATTCTTCAAAGCATGTTTACGATTATGTCGCATAAAAAATGTATCATTTTTACCAAAACATCCTCGAGACATACCTGATGTATAAGTAGGAATAGAAAGCTTGTTTAAACTCTTAATAAATTGCGGTAAAGCCTCTTTATTTTGCGTGACTTGATTTCCAAGTAATATGACAGGTTTCTTAGCAGCTACAATTGCTAAAGCTGCATTATCTATATCTTTCTGTCTTCCAAGTAACCTTGTTTTTTTTCTAATTTTTATCGATGACTTTTTGTCAGAAAACATATTCGTTAGATGTCGATTGACATACCATGTCATTGCTTTACCTAAAATCCCATTAGATGGAATTTGGTTTGCATGTTGCTCCCGAATACTCTCTTCTGGGTATAGTAAATCAATAGGTAGTTCTACAAATACTGGTCCAGGAACCCCTGATACTGCTATATTTAAAGCATTGGTAAGTGATGGCACTATGTCGCGCGTCTTACTAACACTTACAGCTGATTTCACATGAGGCTTTATTAGCGCCATTTGGTCAATATCTTGCAAAGATCCTTTTCCGCGTAAAAGCGTCGCTGCTGCTCCACCAATTAATATTAATGGCGACTGTGCTAGTTGGGCGTTTTTAATTGCAGTAATAGTATTAGTTACTCCAGGTCCAGCAGTAACTATGGCAACTCCTATACTATCTTTTAATCTTGATATGGCATCAGCTGCAAATACTGCTGAAACTTCATCGCGAACTTCTACGATATCAATTCCTTCTGACTCGCATCCAACGAGAATTGGTGAAATATGTCCTCCACATAGAGTAAAAACAGTATCAATATTATTATCTTTGAAAAAAGAACTTACAGTAAAACCTGCATGCATTTTAGATGTCATAGATAACTAGTTTTTGATTGTTGCAACCTGATTAGGATCAGACACTGTTAAGAGTGATGAATAAATAGAGTCATCCATTAAAACTTCTAGAGCTTTAATAACCACTTTATCTTCTTTGAGATATAATTCATATTTTCCATCATTTCCATTATAGTAGAAAGCAAATTCACCTAAAATCATCCTTCTAATTACATCATTTTCATCCTCAAACATCTCTGATTGATTTTTATCGATCTGTCTTTCTATAACACTGAAAGCATTTTTTAAGAAAATATTTTCTTTATCTTCTTTTGATAATTTTTCTTTTGCCTTATCTAAGTCTTCTTGGCCATCAACATAACCTTTAATATCACTATCCTTAATAAAAGTATGAAAATTTTTCATCAGATTTTTATCCGATACAACTGCATCAATTGATGCATATTGATCGCTAGATTGTTGTACAAATCTAAAGTAACCTCCATTTCTTAGAATAGAAGCTGCCAAAGGATAAGATCCTTCATCTTTTACAACAATATCTGGTGAGATACCTCCACCGCCCAGTACCGTTCTTCCGGCCTTTGTCTGATACAGTGAATCTGCAGATGAATCAGTATTTGCCATCAATTCTTCATCTATAAATTTTCTTTTTTGGATTGAACGTCCGCTTGGGATATAATATTTAGAATTAGTAATTTTTAAAGCAGTATCTTTATTAATTCCTATTACAGTTTGGACTAATCCTTTTCCAAAAGATTGATCTCCTAATACAACAGCTCTATCATGGTCTTGTAACACTCCAGCAACAATCTCGCTTGCTGAGGCGCTACCACCATTAATCAATACTGCTATATCTACTGAACTTGGTAAAAATGAACCATTTAATGATTTATAATTTTTTAAACTTCTACCTTTTCTACCTTTTGTTGAAACCATCTCTAAATCTCTTGGTAAGATTAAATCTAAAATATCTAATGAAGATGACAATAAACCTCCTGGGTTATCTCTCAAATCAATAATAATATTATCAGCACCTTTACCCATTAAAGACATTAAAGCTTCTCTCGTTTCACCTGGAGTATTATTTGAAAAATTTGTAATTCTAAGATAACCAACTTCAGGACTTGCCATACCGTAATATGGGATATCTTTTATAGTAATAGTATCACGAGTTATCACATAGTCTTCTGTTTCACCTGTAATTGGCTTTTTAATTGTTAGAACAACATCAGTTCCTCTATCACCTCTAATTTTATTAGTAGCTTCTTTTAGCTCTAGACCTTTGGTAGTCTCTCCATCAATATTCATAATTTCATCGCCGGTAAAAATACCAGCACGCGATGCCGGAGACCCTTCAATAGGACTTACAACCGTCAACTGATCTTCATACATGTATATCTGAAGACCTACTCCACTAAATTCACCATCAGTCTTAATGGCTAAATCTTCTAAATCTTTTGCTTCATAGTATTCAGTATATGGATCAAAATTTTCTAGCATAGATTTGATAATTCTAGAAGTTAATTTTTCCACATCAAGCTCATGAACATATTCTGTTAATAAATATTTATATACTGTCATAATCTGTTGCTGAGACCTTGCTATGTCACGATAAACATCAAGCTGTTGACTACGTAACACACCAAAAAAACATACTGCAATAACTGCAAAAACAATCGATGCTTTTTTTAAATATTTCATAAATTAAATTTTTCCTGCATTATACTCCATATCTGTTCAAAAACTTTATCGATAGATTGTTCCCCATTAATTAAAATTACTCTTTCTGGCTCCTTAACATTCATAGCTAAATACTGATCACGTACTCTTTGTTGAAAATTAGATCCTTCTTTTTCAATTCTATCTCTTGAAACAGACATTCTTTCATCTGCTTTTTCTATAGGAACATCAATAAAGAATGTAACATCAGGTTTCAGCGTATATGTTCCAAAACTATTAATCTCCTCTAAGGCTTTAATACTTAAACCTCTACCACCACCTTGATAAGCTAATGTAGAATCAGCATATCGATCAGCGACTACCCATTTTCCATTAATAATATGAGGTAAGATTACCTTATCGGTAAGTTGTGCTCGACTAGCAATCATCAATAATGCTTCAGCGCGATCCGACATAGATTCTTCGGCATGTAATAGTATTTTTCGGATAGATTCAGATATAGGATCGCCTCCCGGCTCTCTAACCGTTACTGCTGATATTTTAACTTCAAAAAGTTTTTCAACCAATTTTTCAGCTTGTGTAGACTTTCCACAGCCATCAACACCTTCGAATGTGATAAATTTTCCGCTAGAAATAGACTTTGTCATGATTTTTTCCAATAATAATTACTAGTTCACCTTTAACTTTTTTTGATTCAAAAAATTCTATTGCACTGCTAAAATTACCTCTAATAATTTCTTCATACAACTTTGTTAATTCTCTGGCAACAACAACAGGTCTTTCACCCAAAGCTTCTTTTAGCTGAATCAATGTCTTTATTAGTCGATGAGGACTTTCAAATAACACTATCGTCGTATCTAAATGTTCTAGTGAAGAAATTTTCTTTTGTCTTCCTTTTTTTGTTGGTAAAAATCCCATAAATGTAAAAGCGTCTGATGGTAATCCTGATGCACTAATAGCAGTAGTTAAAGCAGATGCTCCAGGGATTGGAACAATATCAATATTCTCACTAATACATTCTCGAATCAAACTATATCCAGGATCACTAATAGTTGGTGTCCCAGCATCAGAAATTAATGCAACATCTTTATTGTCATTTAGGATATCTAGTACGCGAGCAATTTCCTTGTCGCTGCTATAATCATGATAGCTATATAACTTTGTATCAATATCATAATGATTGATTAGCTTTTTTGAGGTTCGTGTATCTTCTGCAAAGATGCAATGAACATTCTTTAGAGTTTCTACCGCTCGGAATGTAAAATCTTGTAAATTGCCAATTGGTGTAGCAACGACAAATAATTTGCCCTTATCGGACATTATGCCAACTTATTTAATGCGCGCTTAAAACAGTCTATTCCAAAATCAATATCTTCAGTTGTAACATTTAAATGCGGTCTAAAACGTATTGAATAATTTCCAGAACCCAATAAAATTGAACCTTCATCCATAAGAAGCTCTGATAACTTGTCTCTTTGATCGCTTGAAGGCAAATCAAAGGCGCAATACAGCCCCTTTCCTCTTGTATTTGATACAAGGCCAGGATATTTATTTTGAAGCCCTTCAATGCTGTTTAAAAGGTATTGTCCGTTTTTAGCTGCTTGATCTACTAAATTATCTCTTTCAATCAGTTCTAAATAAATAGTTAATCTCACCATATCAACTAAACTTCCACCCCATGTAGAATTAATACGACTTGATTCTTGAAACACATTACCTTCTACTTCATCTACACGAGTGCTGGCAGCAATACCGCAGACCTGTGTTTTCTTACCGAATGAAATAATATCAGGCTTAGCTGACAATCCATCTCCGCAATTACAATCAGACTCACAGTTTCCTGATGAGAAATGTTGATGTGCCCACATCTTTCCCGTAATTCCAATACCGGTTTGTACTTCATCGTAGATAAGCATAATATCATTTTCATTGGCAATCTCTCTCAATGCTTGCATAAACTCGCATCTGAAATGATTGTCTCCACCTTCACCCTGTATAGGCTCTAAAATAATAGAAGAAATATTATCTGGATTTGCAGCAATTGCTTCTTTGATTTCATGCAATGATTGCTTCTCCAATGCTTGAACATGCTCTAAATTATCTTTTAAAGGGAATGTAATTTTAGGATTACTGACTCTAGGCCAGTCAAATTTTGGAAAGTACATTGTTTTTCTTTTATCTGGAGAATCAGTTAGAGACATGGTATATCCTGTTCGTCCATGAAAACATTGTTTAAAATGAAGAACCTTCTCTCCTTTAGCACTACTTCCTTTAGCTAAATTTTTTCTACGCTTCCAATCAAATGCAACTTTTAAAGCATTTTCAACTGCTAGACCACCACCTTCTATAAAAAAAGTATGTGGCAAATAATCTGGTTGAGCTACGCGCTTGAAGGTTTGCATAAATTCTGCCATCTGTTCAGAATAAACATCTGAATTTGTTGGTTTATTAATTGCAGCAAGACGTAATCGTTCGGATTGCTCTAAAACATAAGGATGATTATATCCAACAGATAAGGATGCAAACATAGAAAATAAATCTAAATACTCTTTACCACTAACCTTATCAACTAACCAAGATCCATGAGATTTTTCTAAATCGATGATTGGAGACATTCCATCTGCAAGAATACTTTGGGAAATTACTTTCCTAATATCCGCTTTATTCATTTATTAACCTTCCTTTTTTTCAGGATTTTGGAATGACCAAAAACCTAGTACAACCACAACAAATAACATCATCCAAAACGTTCCGTAGTTATAGTCAGAGGAAGAAAATAGAATTAGATCGTTAAAACGACCAATTAATAGTGAAATACGTCCCATAACTGCAAAACCAAACGATGCTCCAAAACTGATCATTAAGAAATAAATTCCTAATCGAGTAAATTTTCCATAAGAACCTGTTTGTTCTTTTGAGAAATAAAAATACATCAATGCACTAATTGTACCTATTAAGATAACAATATTATTAAATACGCTATCTCCTGACATACTAAAAAATGGCAAAGAACCGCCAAATATATCTACAGCACTTGCACTTATTTGACTCAATACATTAGAGCTCAAATAACCATATGCCTTCAACCCAGCTGCAATCCCTACTGTATAAGCAATACCCCATCTTGCCATCCAACTAAACTGCTTAAAAATACTAAGCAACATCATTATACCTAATAATAAAGGGAAGAAATAAAGCACATTAAATTCATGATTAAAATCAACTTCAGCGATAAACGCCAAAGGGCCATCCTTTGGAAATAGCCTTCCAAATAGATTCGGATAAATTTGTGTCCAATAAAAAGTAGCTGCCCAATAAGCTGCTGAAACACCAACAAAAACATGCTCTGCAATCTTATAGAAAGGATTGTCTCTGTATAGATAAGATAAAATACCTAATGTCAAAAATGCTGCAATCCATGCACCGAGAATTGTAGAAAATGCCATATTAATATTTCCTCTCTCTTCTCTCTGTTATAAAATATGCTAGATTACCTAGAACGATAAATAACACAATTACCAAATGTGCAAATGATTGTGCAGCCATTCCTTGAATTGCAATCCCTGGCGTACCAATCAATTTTTCATACTCTGCTGCTCCTGGCATTCCAGCGAGAATTCCTCTTACTTGTCCACTCTGAACATAAGGCATCACTTCATTTACTTGAATTGATGTTGTTCCAGATGATAGTGGAACACCAGTTGGATCTCCGCCATATTGAACCCATTCAAAAGTACCTGGATATCCAGCAGAACCAGTAAAAATAAATTGAAAATCTTTTAAATTATTTACACCATCCATCATAGGTATATCTGCAAGCATTGTTCCTTTAGAATCTACGGTATAAACCTTACGTAAATCACTAGCAAGTCCTTTGACAATTGCCTCATTTCCCGGTCTAAAACCTAATAATACATAGTCTTCATATTCTACCAACTCAAATTCTTTGTTAATCTCCTCTAATGCATCAAGGGCCATATATAGGCCATCAGGCCATAAACAAGTAATATATATCTGATGATCTTTACGTAAAAGCTGTCTCATGACTCCCAATGTCATTGGATGAATCTCAGGTTTAGTACTCGGACCATAATCAAATGACATCAATACTTTTGAATTTGCAGGAATTGCATCAATTGCATTATAGACTCTTTCAGTAGTTGGAGTCGTTCTAATCGGTAAATCTATTGGGCGTAAAAGCGGTATAAATACTGCTAAACCAATTAATAGGAAGATAAATCTTCTATCGACAGAACCAAATTTTAATATCATATCTTCTAAAAATTTCATTATTGGTCACCTATATATGATTTTTCTAATCCAAATATATAGCGCAGACTAGTTACAATAATCCCTAAACCAATACCAATCATAATCGCTCTTGCTCCAGCTAAATTTGGAACTGTATAAATCCATTCTTGTAATGATGGCAAGAAGAATATTGCAGGTTGAGTTGGATTCCAATCCATATTGATACCTAACGCAGTAACACCTAATAAGCCTAAAACAAATGAACCAAAAATAAGTTTACGATCTCTAAAGTAAGTGCTCATAAAAATTGTCCCAACAAACACCAGTAGATACATTACCATCCAAGGTGTAATTAAGCTACCCACAGGCACTCTACCTAACATAATAATAATACCAGCTAATAATAATAATGTAGCTTCAAAATTTCTTGCTCTAAATGCACGATACGAAGCTGAAGCGACATAGAATGCAAGTAATGCAAACATAGTTGCCGATAAAGGAGTAAAAATACTATCAAACATCCATTTAAATAGGCCGCCTTCCGCAGAAATATGTGCTCCCCATTCAACTGGTATCACAGATTCTGAAGATCCAGATACTAAAACAGCTTGCTCAGCTGCCTTTTGGGTAAAGTATACATCTTCACCTACAAAGAAGGCTCCCTTCATGAAGAAACCAATTGTAAAGGCAAAAAAGAATGATGAGATAGCAACAACACTGTACTGCCATCCTTGCTGTCTTTTTACTACTTTTAAAAATTGTAATTTTAATAGATTTAATGCTCCAAGGAAAATTGCAAAACTTGCAATAATATCATACCATTGAGTTGCATCGTCATTGATGAACGACTCAACTGACTTGTTATCAATAAACCATCCAAATAAAGTTAAAGATCCAAAGAATGCAACGATTCCGATTGGGATATATCTTTTTAAAAACATCTTATAAACCCAACCATGTTAGAAGATTAAAACTAGTTAATCCTAAGTCAGATAAAGCGCGTGATAATAAAGCAACTCCAATAAAACTAATCAGCATAAGTTTGACCATATCTTGTGTTTTTACACCAGCAATTAGTTCAGGCTTTCTTGAAAGATATGCACTTGCTGCAAAATACTCTTCACCCATCAATGTATAGTCACAAGCAGTTACAAAGAAAGGAATTTGCGCTTGAGATGCAGTACCTGCAATCTGAATCGCGCCAATACTATTACCAGTTTCTGCAAAAAGTAATGACTCTGCATAAAATTTACCCATATACATACATGCAGCTGGCTTATCTCTTTGCATTATTCCATTTACCCCTGCCGCATAAGCAAACTGATCATCTGTAATATAGTGGACCATATCTTCGTTAAACATTTCCGGACGTCCTTGTGTTAAATAAGCCTCTTTACAAGACTCTCTAGCAGCTTGCATTACAATAGACCTTGCAACAGGAACATCTAAACTTGTTTCGTATTGTGCGGTCATTTGAGCTACATGACCTAAAATAATTACACCAGCAACAGTTTCAACCTCATTCATATCCATAATACCTGGAACATAAAGAATAGGTCGACCCATTTCAGTAGAACGACCAACAGCTTCTTCAACTGCTTTTAGTCCTGGAATGGTACGTAAAAAAATTGAATCAGAAGAAATTCGAGCTTGCTTTACTTCGTTTAACATTACCATTATAATGGTAAGTAAAAGAGCAAACATTACCGCTCTATCTGATTGAAAAATATGAATAGAATCTGGAAGTTGTGTCAAAGCAAAGGTGAATAGGATTATACCTAAGAATCCTAAAGAATATGTTTGTATTTGATTGTTATTCATTTTTGCCTAATCGCTCTAATTCACAAATTAAAAATTCTACACTAGAATGCTGTTCAAATAATTCAGCAGCCTTATAATAACCATCTGCTTTGACAAATGCACTAATTATTGGCCCAAAAAATACCATCGTCTGGCTTCCAATAAAATTTAGCGGTTTTACCATCTCTAAAAAAAAGATTGAAGGGGTTATTAATTTTAGCGCTACTATCTTATTAGCAAGCTTTGATAAAAATGCCTTGTCGTCACTAGTTA
This sequence comes from uncultured bacterium, assembly GCA_905182795.1. GTDB lineage: Bacteria > Fidelibacterota > Marinisomatia > Marinisomatales > Marinisomataceae > Marinisoma. The sequence continues at coordinate 9,490 of CAJJCZ010000004.1, forward strand.
ATATATAACTCACTGCAATTCAACCATTTCAAGGTTTGCTCTTGGTATAAGAGTATCTACTCCATCTATAGAAATTTCAGCTACTCTTACCATAGTTTCTGACTCCATCTTCTTTAATTCTGACGGTAAAGAAGTTACAGTTCCAATTTTTCCAAAATTTGGTGAACGAATTACTCTAACCGTACTACCTTCTTGAATACCTTCTGGCTCTTTAGATAAAGAATCTTCTGATTCAGACTCGCTGATCATAGGAATTACAATCTCAGGACGAATTACACCTGCTCTTATTTGTGTTGCACCATTGACTGACGCTTCATTTCCATGATTACTTTTTAACAAATCAAATGTAGCATCACTCATTGGAATAGATCCATATCCTTCTGTAATAATTAATGCTGTAGGCAATTGTTCTGTCCCTGTAATTGCTACGCCTAAATCATATCCTAATACTGCTTTTAAATCATAATAATTAAATCCACCTACCACCACTGCAGCAACATTACAACTCATTGCTTTTTTATAAGCATCAAGACTTAGAAATGATCCGCCTATTAAAATTTTTCCCGCCATTTCTTTTGTGATTTGATCGGGTGTTAACTCATCGGAAGAACTATTAGATACCAATACCAACTCTCCTCTTTTTTCACCTGCAATTCCAAAAATACCTTGAATAAATGCTGCATCACACTTTAAGATAATTCCTTCTTTTTCAATTACTTCGTCTACCGTACCGCTCACATAGGCATCTACTTCTACTGGTATAGGAACCTCTCTTACTATAACACGTCCTGTGCTTTCAGATATAGACTCAATCGTTCCATCTACAGGACAATCAACGGAAGATTTAAACATACCAAAGATTCCTGCTGTTTCAGCAATCATATCGCCTTTTTTAATGCTATCGCCTTCTTTGACTACTAAACAATCAACTACATCCCTAGGTTCAATATTTAAGATATTATTTACTTTTAACATTTGAATATTACCAGGAAGATTAGTAGAAGCAACGACAGTATCAGGAGATAACTTATCGCCTTTCTTTACATGGACTTTACCTTTTAGAGGTAGAATGCGCTCTTTTCTAAAGAGTGTCTTTTTTAATACTTTTAATCCGGGCGTATAGGAATGTGCCATTTAAAATAAATCTCCTTTAGGATATTCATCTACTGCGCTAGACCAATTCAATAAACTATCAATTCTTTTTGATGGATCAGTCGATAATGTAATTGGTCTATTACGTCCATCAAAAATTAAACCAACTACCCCTCCATATATGATAGAATCAAGCGGTTCTCCTTTTCCGGCACCAACATCTACTCCCCTTGATGGCTCTATATGAACCTTTACTTCTTCGTAAGGAACCTCAAGCATTTCAAGTGAACCTTCAATGATTTCAATTGTTTTTGTTGATCCATCTTTAAATGACATTGTTACATCAGCCATTTTAGATTTGGGCTTTGCTTTTCCAACTGGACTAACACATGTTCCAAGTCTAATTAAACAATCATTATCAAACACCTCTAAGGCAGCTTGACTTGCATCATCTTTTAATTCGTCTTTATCAATATTTGCGAGCACACCTAATTGAGGCATCATAAAAATAGAATCTACCGCTAATTGTGTAATACCCTCAGGCATGAAAGCGTCGATAAGCATTCTGGCAGATTGTTGACGACGTGGAGCATGCGATAATACACCACCCGATCCCACCAACAAATCTAAATCCATCATATTTACTAAAGATTGACCACTAGAGGACTGCTCAAATGCGTCCGATATAGTACGTTCTGATTGAACTCCTTTAAGACTAGTAGCAAACGCTTTATGTTGAATAAAAGATAATCTCAATGCCTCTCTAGCAATTGCTTGTTCGATTACTAATTCTTCTAATGATTGCGGCACCGTAGTTGGACGTATCATCTTATTACCGATACGATTTGTTAGTTCGCTACGATCAATATCAAAAGGAACCCATCTTAACACATTATCTAATCCTGCTTCAGCTAATACATTACAAATAGAATAACTCATTCCAAGATTAGCACTTACCGTACGATTAAATTTCTCTTCAAATACAGAAAAAATATCTGTTGTTGCACCGCCGATATCTACTCCTACAACAGAAATACCTTCTTTCTTTGCAATCATTTCAATTAAGAAACCTACTGCTCCAGGTGTCGGCATAATAGGAGCGTCAGTCCAAGACATTAGCTTCTTATATCCAGGTGCCTGCGCCATAACATGTTCCATAAATAAGTCATGAATTTTATCACGTGAAGGCTCCAAATTTTCTCTCTCAAGTACTGGTCTAATATTATCAACAATATCTAGATCTGAAATTTCACCGAGCGTTGATTTGATAGACTCTTGTGCCTTATTATTTCCAGCATAAATAATTGGTAGTTTATAATTTTGTCCTAAACGAGGTCGTGGATTTGCAGCTGCTAAAATTTCAGCTAATTCCATTACATGGGTTGTGGTTCCGCCGTCAGTTCCACCCGATAATAATATCATATCAGGTCTTAACTGTCTTATGCGTGTAATTTTTTCATGTGGCAATCTACCATCGTTTGATGCTAAAACATCCATTACAATTGACCCTGCACCTAAAGCAGCTCTTTCTGCGCTTTCTCCCGACATAGACTTTACCACACCAGCTACCATCATTTGTAATCCACCGCCAGCAGAGCTTGTAGAAATATAGATATCTACTCCTGACTGCCCATTATCTGGTGTTATAATTTGATCTCCGTCTAAAATAGTTCTTCCAGACAGCTCTTCTACTTCCATCACAGCATTCAATACACCCTTAGTAACATCTTCGAAAGGAGCTTCAACGGTTGTAGGGGCTTCACCTCTGAAAGTCAACCTATAGCGATCCTCTTTCCATTCAATTAGAATAGCTTTAGTGGTTGTACTTCCACAATCTGTTGCCAATATAGATTTAATTTTTTTACTCATAAATAATACGCAATAACATAAAACAATGTTACTGGAGTTGTCAATATTAAAGAGTCTAATCGATCTAACATTCCTCCATGACCCATTAATAGACGAGAAGAATCCTTTATTTTTACTCTACGTTTTAAAGATGACTCAAAAATATCACCAAAAAATCCAATAATATTTATAATGATAACAAATAAGCATTTATCTAAAAATGTTAGGTTGAACATAAATTTATCGAATAAGAATATAAATAATATAGTACTGAATAATCCTCCGATTAGACCAGCATATGTCTTATTTGGACTCATTGATGGTGCAATTTTTTTACCACCAATCCACTTACCAAAAATATAAGAAAAAGAGTCATTTACCGATACGCCTGCAAACAACATTAACGTAAAATAAGAGCCTAATAATGTATCAATATCTCTCAACACCAATAAACAAAAAAGACTTCCTAAGACGTAAAAAAAACCAAAAACTATCCAAAGTATTTTATTGTCATTTTTTGATTGGAGTAATAGAAATTCTCTGAAGGCAATTAATGCGGCTAGCACTATAAGAGAATTAAAGATCCACCCTCCACTCAATACCGCTAGAACAACAAGAGGAAATCCTATTAAACCTATAGCTAATCTTGACTTTAAAGCGCTCATTAGACCAAACTAGTCAAAGTTTATAATTATACCAAAAGCTTAATTGTCTTTGGGAGTATTTGTGCAGATACTTTTCTGCTTTTTATTATTTCTCCATCCACATTGAAGTATGAGTCCTTTAACGCATCAATAGAAAATGATTTTATCTGACTCATATGGACATATGGTAAGTCGGCATGTTCGCCGGTATAAACTTTCTTAAATATTGAAATTAGTTGCAACCTACTCACATCATCTTTTACAATTACCATATCCATCACTTCATCATAAAAACCTCCCGAAGGAGCTATTTTCATGCCTTTCCCTGTATGAACACTGTTGCATCCAACTATGAAAGCACATGAAATATCAGACGCTTTACCGTCAATAGAAATTTTTGCCTTATAAAGTGTCTTTTCTAATAACTTTATCACAGAGGCTATATCATATCGGATTGTACCTAAAAATCTTAATTTATCCGCTAGCACATTACCAAATGAAAACATTCCCCATCCTATAACGCTAACGCTCAACCTTACTTCGTTATCAAAAATAGCCTTATTTACATCCATCAATCGAATATTATCAGATAAAGCTCTCTTTATAGCAATATTATAGTCTAGGTAGTCTATATCATGCACGATAGAATTTCCTGATCCAGTAGGAATAATACCAATAGGAAAAAATGAACATAAGTCTGATTGATACAATCCATTCACTACTTCATTAACTGTGCCGTCTCCACCGAATATTAAGATGCGATTAAATTGATCTGACTTTAATTCTGATACGATTTTTTTTGCATGACCAGCATATTCAGTTTCTAATAATTGGGGTGTAAATCCATGACTTTCAATAACACCTTTTACTTCATAATATACTTTAAGTGATTTCTTTAAACCACTTACAGGGTTAATGATACATAGAACATTTTTCATTTATGATATTTATTATCACCAAGTCTTATAACTTCAATTCTGACTTTTGTAGTTCCTTGATTTACAAAACCTAATTTTTGCGCTGCTTTATATGAAAGATCAATAATCCTACCTTTAACAAAAGGTCCTCTATCATTAATCTTCATAGTTAACGATTTCCCATTTTTTAAATTAATTACTCTAACCTTAGTTCCTAGCGGTAATGTTTTATGTGCAGCACTTATTTTATACATGTTAAAGATTTCACCATTTGCTGTACGTTTTTTATGAAATTTACTCCCGTAATATGATGCAATACCTACCTGTACTCGAGGGTGATTTTTTATAGCCTCAATTTGCTTGCGACTCATACCATTAGAATTCACATAGTCACCATAAGCAATACTTGGACCACAACTAACGACAAAACACATAATTAAAATAAATATTGTATTAATTTTCATTCGACAACTTACTATTAATTTGAGGAACTTGAAATGGATCTATCACTAACTGACTAGCCATTCCCACCAATGTGGCGCCTTTACCTAATACTGATATCACATCTTCATAAGTTGAGATACCTCCTGTTGCAATAATGGGGATATCAAAATTAGATGCTACTAACTCAACATTTCTTGATGTCATATCAAATAGCCCTACTCCGCTTAGTCCACCACCATCTTTAGAGAAGGTTTTTTTATCTAATCCTACAGATTCTGCTGTAATATATTTTGTATTACCTAGATTGATAGCACATCTATCCACACTAACCAGAGTCTCACAAACCTTAAACATATTTTCTTGCGTACTGTCAGGAGAAACTTTTACAACAATGACATTCAAACAAGATTTTCTCATCTTATCTAACAGCATTCTAAGTCCTTCCATATCATCGCTTAAACATTTTCCATCTTCTGTATTTGGACAGCTAATATTTAATTCGTAAAAAAACTGATTAAAAGAAGAGTCTTGTACCCTAGAATTAATCATATTAAATACTTCTAAATACTCTTCTATGCTATTTCCGCCGATACTAATACCTATAGGTCTATTAAATGATAGAAGTTTTCTATTTTCAAAATTATCAATAAAATATTTGACTCCTTTTGTTGGAAGTCCAAGTGAATTAATTAAACCATACCTCCTATCATACTTAATTTCTTGTATTCTAGGCCTTTGATTGCCCTCTGACGGCCTTTTTAGAACTGTTTTATATGTCATTCCACCTAAACCTACTAATTGCCACTGAATCAAGGAACTGATGTCGTCCTTAAAAGATGCAGCTATTAATGGCGAAGGAAAAGATAAATCATATAATTTGGTGTCTATACTACTCGGAATTCTAAACTTAAAAAAATATCGCAATGGAGAAATCATCAATAGATGATTTACTGTATCGCCTATTATAATTGCTCTTTCTAAATCTTTTGGCCAACGAGCAAAAATACCAATCACTACCCTACGAATAGATTTAAAACTTAGCGATAATAATTTTGCTCTTAACCTATTCAACACTCAGACTCTCTAATCTTTTTTGGGCCAATTCGCCTTGCTTAGAACTTGGATGTTTATTTACCAACCACTCATAGTAAACAATCGCACTATCTGGATTTGATAATTCATAATCATAATAATATCCTAAGAAATATGCTGCTATATTAGACGACTCAGTAGAGGAATCTATGTTTAAAATATTTCTATATATTTCAAGGGATTTATCAGAATTTTTAGACCATAAACTTTCTGCTTCTAGTAACATATCTGACGGCTTATGAGAACTACCTAAGTTCTCATCCTTGATAATAAACTTTGTAAAATCTGAATCAGGATATGTGCTTAAAATTGAATCTTTATATTGGGTTGCACGACTATCATCTTTCATATGATATATGGAATAAAGTGCAAAGGTTGCTGATGGAAATACAGAAGAGTCTTGAAAGTTATCTACAATTTCTTGAAAATATTCGATAGAGTCATTGAAATTTCCCAAATCAAAGGCTAACGTCTCGCCTAATCCATATAAAATATCTGATTTATCTTTACTGCTCTCATCTTTTAGTAATTTATCTAGATCAATCAATTTAGCAACGGCATTACGTTTATTTGAAATTAGTACCTTATGACTAGAATTTGCATTTTGCTTCATTGCTTCGTTCATAAAGAAACTAGATTTTTCAAAATCTAAATTTGGACTTTCCAGATATAGAGTGGAAAGAATATAGTAGGCCTCAATTGCAATTTTTGTATTAACATAGTCTTGTGCAATTCTATCTAAACCTTCGATAGAAAAATCTATACGTCCCTGGTTCAATTCAATCTTCATTAACTCCAACCTTAAATCGGCTTTTATTGATGAAAAATCATCATCCAATAATAATCTCTCAATCCTACTTTTAGATTGCTCAATCTGCCCTAGTAAGCGATGTGTCTGAATAATCTTTAAATTAGATTCACGAATTCTATTTATTGAAATGCTATTATTAAGAACTTTCTGATAGCTATCTAATGCTTGCTCATACATTTGTTTATTGTAAGATAGTTCTGCGATTTGAAAATAAATCTGCTCCCTAGTCAAGCGATCATTACTATTTTCTGCCCCTAGATTTAGAAAATAAAATGCATTATCAGAGTCTTCATTATCAAGATAAATTTCTCCCAAAACTAAATAAATACGAGACTTTAGGTCAACAGAATCAGTATTAGAGAGCAAATTCTTTAAATCATTAATTGCTGGCTGAGGTTTTAAATCCTTCCACTTACATAATGCTAACCAATACTTTGTCTCATCGATGAAGAATGATTCTTCAGAATCTTGTAATGCAATAAATGCTTCTTTCGCGCTATCATACTCTCTTCGGAAAAAATGAGACTTTCCTTTTAGTAGCATAGCATCTTCCACGTAATCACTATCGCTATAATCAGTTAATACCTTATCTGACTTTTCAATAGCCTTGCCATATTCTTGGATTGCTCTTGCTGGCAAAGAGTCTCCAAAGTTCTGTATTCTTACTTTTTCAGCAATATTATAATGCTCTTCTGCGTTATAAAAAGTATTAAAATATGCGCAAGACTGTAAAAATACTAAAAGACATGAGTATTTTATAATTTTTGAATTAAATTCAGGTATCATAACACAAATTTACAATGAAGCTTGAAGAATTACAGAACATAATTTCTAAAAAAATATCTGACGTTATCAGCGTTGAGTCAATTCATATCTATGATTATACTGCTCAGCATGAAAATCATGCTACTTTTGATGGAAATTTCCACCTAAGTATGACATTAGTTAGTCCGGACTTTGAAGGAATGAGCTTAATTGAAAGACATCAATTAGTCTACAAAGCTGTTGATGAGTATATGCATGGCGAAATTCACGCACTTACTATGAAAACTCATACTCCCGACGAATATAAAAAGACACTAGATAATTCTTAGTGAAAATCGGCTATCCATGTATGAATTACACGATTGAGTGTAAAGTAAAGACATTTAAACTTGCATCATACTCAGAAGAACGTGTCATTGATACCGTACAAACCAATCTAAATAATCTAGAAAAAATTCTACATTTTAATAAAGAAAATGATTTGGGATTTTTAAGAATTTCTTCTGACCTAGTCCCTTTTGCTTCTCATCCCATCATGACATTTAATTGGCAAAATCATTTTAGAGATCAATTTCATGACTTAGGTAAGATTATAAAATCAAATGAATTTAGGATAGCCTTTCATCCTGGACAATTTGTTTTAATCAATTCTCCAAAAGAAGAGTTGTTTATGAAGAGCTCTCAAGAATTAACTTATCACGTTGATATGATTAAACTTTTTGGGCTTGATTCTCATACAAAAATTCAAATTCATGTAGGCGGCGTATATGGCGATAAAGAAACTGCAATTAGTCGATTTATTGATCGATATCATAGGCTAAGTAGTGACATCAAAAGACATCTTGTTATAGAAAATGATGAGAAATCATTTGATTTACAAGATTGTTTAAAAATTCATAAAGGAACTGACGTTCCTATCATTTTCGACAACCTACATCACGACATAAAAAATAATGATGAAGCTTTACTAGATGCGTTGAATCTTTCTAGCAAAACATGGAAAGCTAAAGACGGTATTCCTATGGTAGATTATTCTACACAACAAGAAAACGCTATAGTTGGAAAACATTGCGATACAATTAACGAGAATCATTTCTCTGGTTATATTAAAACAATTAAAGATAAATTTGATTTAGATATTATGCTTGAGATTAAAGATAAAGAATTAAGTGCGCTCAAAGCACAAAAAATCTTTACTCAGCGTAATTTGGTATAGGAAGAATTCCTAAAATAATAATAAATTTATTTTGATAGTGTCCTGTAAATATGAACACAAATGATAGTTACATTTACAAATAGTAAGCTCATACTTCCTTGTACAATTGCGTAAAACGCCCATGCCAAACAACCCAGCCCATTTATAGCTCTCATTTTCCAGCCATCCCAAAAAAAAGAAAGAATGACAAGAGTGGAGCCTATCCAGCCAATTAATTCAATATTTTCAAACATTACTTATATTCTCCGGCACTATAATTCGGTGTAGGAGCAATTCCTAGAGTGATTTCAAATAAATCGCTTTCAAGTGTCGCCGTTTGAGAAGATGGTGATTCAACAATACGTCCTATTTCTTGATTATCTTTACTAACAATCAAAGTTGGAACATATCGAATATCTTTACCTTCTTGCTCTCCATTCGGACTAACTTTATCACGATCTACGGTGATGATTGACACCATAGCTATATCTACACCCATCTCACTTAATATCTTCTCCATTCTTGGTACTTCTCTTCTACTATCTCCACACCAAGTTCCGAGAAAAACTTCATAAGAGTATTGACTAGGATTATCGATAGCACTGGTTAATTCAGTGTCGACTTCATAGCCTTCAGATTCTATTTGATACCATTCGCCAAAAGGATCTTGTTGCAATTCTTCTATTGCAATTGGACCTAAGAGCATTGGTTTTCCTGTATTAGGATCTTCAAACATCCCCTCCGGGATGTTTGAAGAAAATAAAGATATATAGACTACTCCAATTGCAGCAGCCATTCCTAATATTTGTAAGGCTTTATTTGTATTGTTTTTCATCAATGTCATTGTAGTACTTAAATATTAAATAAGTACCTAGTATAGTGCAACATAAAGAAATCACTGAACCCTCAATACCGAAAGCTCCTCCAGAAATAACATCTGGTACATTTCCTGTATTTTCATGAGCAATCATTTTCCATGAGTCGACACCCATTCCACTGATTTCAAAACCAAATAATCCTTGGAAAAAATTCCATCCAAAGTGGAAAAATGTTGGTAGCCATAAGTTTTTAGTAAATGTGTAGCTAATTCCGAGAATAAATCCTGCTGCAAAGAGTTCTGTCATTGGAACCCATGTACTCCAAACGCTTGGGTTTGAAGAATGCACTAATGCAAAGAAGACTGAAGAACCAGCTAATGCAATCCATCTATTGTCTGTTTCATCCATCATGTTTTTTAAAAGATATCCTCTAAAAACAATCTCTTCATTAAATGCAGCAATAAATAACATCATGCTTACCATAAAGACTTCGGCTTTAAATCCAACTGATCCTGTTACCGTAATAGCGCCTAAAACCCATAAAATAAGGAATATTCCTCCGATAAACAGTAAAGCGCCTCCTAGGCCAGCTAACATCTCTTTACCGCGATTTTCAACGGATAATCCAATATCCATTAATGGCTCTCTATTGACAACTGCCATCATAAACCAAATTGCAGCAAAACTTGATAAAATTCCAAGGGCTGTCATCAGTAGCATCATCGGTGATCCAAAGCTCATTCCTTGCATACTTGCTCCAAATGCTTCAATAGCAGCTGGATCTTCCATATTTACTCCACTAGAAATCATTACTGCAACAAATCCAAGGCCTTGTACGATTGCCTGAGCAAAAAACCATACAGGCATAAAAATTATCGCTCTAAGCCATCCGTTTTTAATTCTTGGTTCCATTTAATATTCCTTTCATTTTATTGATATAAATTTTCAAAATATAATCAAGTTGATATATTATATATACTAATATTTAAGACGATTGTTAGTTAATTATCCATCAAGAAAATTGATTCTAAATCTTTCTTAAAGAATCGTACAATCTTAATAGTTAAAGGTAGTGATGGGTGAAATTTACCCTTCTCAATAGCATTAATTGTTTGCCTACTAACATCAAGACGCTGTCCTAATTCTTGCTGACTTAGCTTTTTTTCTCGACGTAGAATTTTTAAATTATTCTTCACTTTAATATGTCCTATATCAACTCAAGTGCTTCTTATAAAAAGAAACCTGCCCTGCTAAAGTTCCTATTCCAAAAAATAGAAAATTTAAAGGAAAGCAAACATCTTGATGTACAACTTCTGCAATCACTCCCGCAAGCGATAAAGAGTGAAATATAATTCCTAAAACTATAAAACAGTATGCTCCAGTAGTCACTGCAAAATCGTGGAATCTCTTAAACATTTCATCTTGTGCGCGATAAAATTTTATCCAAAAAAATACTCCTATCAGCAAACAAATAATACCTGCGATAGTCATTTCAGTTGCAGGAATTGGATCCCCGTAGCTATTTGCTGTTGTTACAAACCCAGCTATTCCCCCTGCTATAAAGAAAAAAATGCTTGATAGGGTATAATTTTTTTTATCTCCTTTATCCAGAGAAGAAAAATCTAACCATAATCCGTTATGTGTAATTTTTGTCATAATTCTACCTTTATTTATAAGTTGTAATTGTAAAGCTTGCTTTACTTTTAAGCTAAACAATATTTTTTGGTTATGGTATTAAAAAATGAAGGCGCCTCAATCAGACGCCTTTGCATTTAGAGGTAGTATTACTCTGTCGTATATCGTACGCAATGCTTATCAGTAGAAATGGTTCCATACAAGTAATTAGTATCTCCTGCTTTCTTATATTTTATAGAACGCGTATTTGGATTATAGTACAGTTCTACAAAATCATATTGGAAGTTATTATTACATGCCATACAGCTACATTCACTTAAACCTTCGCCATCAGCATATTCTACTTTACGCAGTTTGGTTAAACTGCCATAAACACCGCCCATTGATTTATGATGAGATATATTTTTTACAGCAATATATCCATTTGTAGCTCCATCATGGCCATCATCTATAGACTGATTATATATGCTTACAATAATATCTTCTGTTGCGCCTGAATTTCCACTCATCATATAAGTATTATGATCATTAACAATTGCCTTGATGTGGTATTCACCATTATCCTCAAGTTCCGTATTCCAAGTATAAGAATAGTTTGCATAAGGAGATGTTAAACTTCTCCAACTAGCAACATTATCATATTCACTAGATGATGGTCCTTTAACATAAATATCAACCTCTTGTACTTTTTGATCATCTTGAGCTATTATAGAAATTGTCTGGCTACCTTCAACTATTTCATTATGGTCTGGTGACATGAATGATACGGTTGGTGGATTCATATCAGCAATTGGTGCTGATTGATTATTTTGCGTTGAACTCTCATCGCAAGAAACAAATAACATTGCAAAAACTAGAAAGATTCTATTCACATCTTCCTCCACAACCGCCACCTGACCATCCACCGCCAGAACCTCCTCCAGTTCCATCGTCAATATGTATGTAATTATATACCATAACTCCTACCTCTTTGTTAGTACCAGTATTTCCAGATGTGTGATAACTATCATGATCATTAACAACCACTTTTATAATGTAGTTACCATCATTTTCTAGTGAGGTATCCCAATCGTAAGAGTAAGAAACTGACTTCGAATCTAAAGTATTATTCCAGCGTTCAATTTCATAAAATTCATCAGATGTTGGACTTGACATATGCAAGGAAACATCATGAATTTTGTTATTATCTTGAGCTGAAATTACAATTGATTGTAATCCACTTATAGTCTGACTATCCAAAGGAGACGATATTGAAACCGTTGGTGGGATCATATCAATAATTGGTCCCGATGATTGACTATTTGAAGACATATTATCTTCGCATGAAATTGTAAGTAAAAGAAAAAAGGATAAAATATATATATGTTTCATTTTTAACTCCTTATTATTATTTCTGAGAACAATGTAAAGTACACTTTACATATATAAATGTCAAGCACACTTTACATATTTATTACTTATTTAAAAAATGCTTAAATTGTTTCACTTAAATAAAAGGAAAAAAATGAAGAACATATATATCTTAGTCATAACCGTTTTATTTCTAAGCGGATGTAATAACGATTTTCAAGCTGAAGAAATTGAAAATAGATTTAATATCTATATTAGCAAGCTGTCAAATGAAGAAATTGAGCAGAATTTATCTAAAGGCTTAAAACCGATTGCCATTAAAGATAATATTGATGTAAAAGGATTTGCAAATACTGCTGGATCGCTAGCATTAAAAGACAATCGTCCTTCTAGCAATGCATTCCTTATTCAACAACTTGTAGATAATGGATATTTTGTTATTGGAAAAACTAATTTATCTGAATGGGCTAACTTCCGCTCTTCTTCATCCACAAGTGGCTGGTCTAGTATGGGTGGCCAAACAATTAATCCTTATGGTTCAATGCGCACGCCTTGTGGTTCCAGTTCTGGTTCTGGTGTCGTAGTTGCAACTGGATTAATTGATGTGGCTATCGGAACAGAAACAAATGGATCAGTAAGTTGTCCTTCTTCTGTGAATGGTATTGTAGGAATTAAACCTACTGTAGGCCTTGTTAGTCGATCTGGTATTATCCCTATCTCTCACACACAAGATACCGCAGGACCAATGGCAAGCTCTGTAAAAAGAGCAGCTGAAATATTAGAAATTATTGCAGGAAAAGATATGAATGATCCTGCTACGCTGAATATTCCTAAAGACTTCAATTTTAATTTTACATCCAATCTAAATCAAGAGTCCTTGCAAGGAAAAAAGTTTGGATTGCTTGCAACTGGATCGCATGATGAAGATGGTCAAAAAGCGCTTGAAAAAATAAGAGTATTACTCGAAGATTCTGGTGCTATAGTCGTTGATATTGATGATAAAAGACAATATCCTGGAGAAGCAGAATTGTTAGTATTGATGTATGAATTCAAGGAAAATCTTGAAAAATATCTAGCTACTTCAAATTCTCCCCATAAAACTCTTTCAGAGCTCATTGAATTCAATGATACAAATAAAGAAAAAGTTTTAAAATATTTTGATCAAAGCATTTTTATTGATAGTGATAAAACTAGCTCTCAAAGAGAAGAATATCTTATTGCATTAGATCAAATAATAGATACCAGAAATGGTATTGACAATCTACTTGAAGAGAATGATGTTGATGCACTTGTTGGCTTATCATGGAGTCCTGCTTGGGCAATCAACCATGATGGTGGCGATGATGAAGCAATTGAAGCATATAGATTTTGGGTCAATGGTAGTTATGCTGCTATGGCAGGATATCCGCATGTTACCGTTCCTCTAGATTATATTGATGGTCTCCCTATTGGAATGTCGTTCATTGGAACAGCATGGTCTGATAAACAGCTAATAGAGTATGCACACTCTTTTGAGCAGTTAAATAATTTTAACCCAACACCAACACTTTAATAATGAGCATTTTATTAGAAAAAATCTTGATTGCTATGATTGGCTTTGTGTTATTTATGCTAGTATTTATTATTCTAAGAGATTTGATTAAAGCTCTGTTCAAAAAAATTAAAAAATTACTTTAAGTAATGAAACCACTAATCAGCCGCCGAAATTTTGTTAAAACAACTACAATGGCTGGGGTTGCCGCATCTATAGCGCCAACTATTCTGTTTGGTAGTCCTTCTCAAAGATTACAAGTAGGGATAATTGGCACAGGATTTCGTGGCCAATGGGTTTCACAGCTTTTGTTAAACCGTCCCGATGTGGATATTCCTGTAATTTGTGATGTTGATGATATTATGATTGAAAGAGTTTTAAAAATCTTTAAAAAAGCTAATCGTCCTTTGCCAAAAATATACAAAAATGGTCCAGAAGATTTTCGAAACATGGTTGCAAATGAAGATTTAGATGGAGTATATATTGCTACCCCGTGGGAATGGCACCATTCTATGGCTATTGCCGCCATGAAAAACAATATTCATGTAGGCACAGAGGTTCCAGCAGCTCTTACCGTTAAAGAGTGTTGGGATTTGGTCAATATATCTGAAAAAACTGGCAAATTGTGTATGATTATGGAAAACGTAAACTATCGAAGAGATGTTATGGCAGTTCTCAATATGGTTCGTCAAGGACTGTTTGGTGAACTACTTCACTGTCAAGGCGGATATCAACATGATTTACGGCATGTTAAGCTTAATGACGGTGTTGGTGCTTACGGTGGTGGTGTAGAATTTGGTGATAAAGGTTTTTCCGAAGCACGATGGAGAACACAACATTCAGTAGATCGTAATGCTGATCTTTATCCTACTCACGGATTAGGACCTGTAAGTACTATGTTAGATATCAATCGTGGCAACAGAATGCTCTCTCTCACCTCCACAGCAACCCAGTCCCGTGGACTTCATAAGTATATTGTAGATCTTGGAGGAGAAAAACATCCCAATGCAAAAATAGATTTTAAGTTAGGTGACATAGTTACAACAGTTATTAAGTGTGCCAAAGGACAAACAGTTGTACTAAGTCATGATACAAACTCACCTAGACCGTATTCTTTAAATTTTCGCGTTCAAGGTACTCAGGGACTGTGGATGAAAGACAACCGTTCTATTTATATAGAAGGCACAAGCCCAAGCGAACATCAATGGGAATCAGATGAAGAGTATTTAAAAAAATATGACCACCCTCTTTGGAAAAAATTTGAAGATCAAGCCGCTGGCTCAGGCCATGGAGGCATGGATTTTTTTATTGTCCGCGCATTTATAGAAGCACTAAAAGGCAACCAAGCACCGGTAATTGATGTCTATGATGCTGTAAGTATGAGCGTAATAGTTCCTTTGTCAGAAAAATCCATTAGACTAAATAGTAATTCAGTAAAAATTCCTGATTTTACACGAGGAAAATGGAAAACAAATTCACCTATTTTTGGTTTAGATGAAAAATATTAATCTCTTTCTTTTAATTTTTAATCTATTTTTTTTAAGGCTTCAACTAATTGAAATTCTTTGTCAAATCTTTCTTTCATACCACCTTTTTCTTTAAGTAAGATATATCCATAAGATTTTGATCCAATTGCAATTTTATCCCCATAGCGAGTATCATACCAATATTGATCACCTTTACTATCAATAATTACTTGGTATCTGCCATTTTGAGATTCTTCTTCATGTTCATCAAATCCCATAATTAACATAACATTAATTGTTAGTAATGCTCCAATTAATAAACTCTTAATATCTATTTTCATATCTAATTTCCTTTTATTGATTTAATTAAAGTTAAAGGGCTATAAATCGCAAGATTTAACACCTTTTTTTGCTCTTCTATAGACGAAGTGCGGAGAGAGAGGGATTCGAACCCTCGATACAGTTTCCCGTATAACACCTTAGCAGGGTGCCGCTTTCAACCACTCAGCCACCTCTCCAAATATGGGGAATTTACACTAAGAATACTATGAACTCGACAAAAAAGATACAAGCCTATCTTTTAGCTTATCTAATCCGACATTACTTACAGATGAAATGTCTATATATTCTTCTGAAAAATTCTTCCAACTCTCTAAATTTTCTACCTGATCCATCGTATCGCGCTTTGTACGTACTACCAATTTTGGCTTATCCATTAACGTATCATTAAAGCTAGATAACTCATTAGACAATTTATCGAAAACATCTTGTGGATTAGGCTCTAAAATATCAATTAAGAATAATAAAATTCTATTACGTTCTATATGTCTCAAGAATTGATGACCCAATCCTTTACCTTGGCTAGCACCCTCAATAAGACCTGGAATATCAGCCATTACAAATGATTGATACTCTCCATATTTCACAATTCCCAAATGAGGCTGTAAGGTTGTAAATGGGTAGTCCGCAATTTTCGGTGTTGCTGTAGTCATTACAGATAATAAAGTCGATTTTCCAGCATTAGGCAAACCAACCAAACCTACATCTGCTAAAATTTTTAGCTCTAGCTCAACTTGTAATGATTCTCCAGAAATTCCTTGCTGTGAAAATCGAGGAGTTTGTTGCCTGGAAGACTTAAAATTATAATTTCCTCTACCTCCGATACCGCCCAAACAAACTATACGATGTTCGTTTTCTTTAACCATATCAACAACAACGTCATTGGTATTTAAATCTTTAATAATTGTACCACAAGGCACTTGAATAATAAGATCTTCTCCTGATTTACCTGTGCGCTTATTTGCCCCTCCAGACTTACCATTTTGAGCTTTATACAGACGACGATATCGAATATCTTGAAGTGTATGTAAGTTGGGATTGGTTAGAAAAATAATGTTACCACCTTTTCCACCATTGCCGCCACTAGGACCGCCTTTATCTATATATTTTTCTCGATGAAAAGCAACAATGCCTGGTCCGCCGTTTCCAGCTTGCAATCTTATTTTTGCATAATCGATAAACATAATAATTCCTTAGAAATTGCTAATAATCTCGTCACCAAATTCTGAACATTTTAATAATGTAGCTCCATCCATTAAACGCTCAAAATCGTAAGTAACTCTTTTATTATATATAGCAGTTTCTAATGCTCTCTCGATAAGGATAGCTGCTTCTTCCCATCCCATGTGTTGCAACATCATCACACCAGACAAAATTACTGAAGATGGATTAACCTTGTCTAATCCAGCATATTTTGGAGCCGTACCATGCGTTGCTTCAAAAATAGCATGCCCAGAGTTATAATTAATATTTGCTCCAGGAGCAATACCGATTCCACCAACAGCAGCTGCTGCAGAATCTGATAAATAATCACCATTTAAATTCATTGTAGCGATGACATCATACTCGTCCGGTCTTAATAGTATTTGCTGAAGGAATGCATCCGCAATAACATCTTTGATAATAATCTTTCCTTCTAATTCAGCTTTAGATTGAGCAGCGTTAGCGGCATGCACATCTTGCTCTTCTTTAATTCTATCGTACTGCATCCATGTAAATACTTTATCGCCATAATGTGTTTCAGCGTGTTCATAAGTCCATTTTTTGAAGTATCCCTCTGTAAACTTCATGATATTACCTTTATGAACTATTGTAACTGATCTTCTATTGTTCTTGATAGCATATTTTAAAGCAGCATCAAATAATCTTATTGAACCTTCTTTTGATATGGGTTTAATACCAATAGAACTTGAATCTGGAAATCTAATCTTATGACCTTCTCCCAATTCATTTAATAAACTAATTACCTGTTTTGCTCCATCAGAATCTTTTGGAAATTCTATTCCACTATATACATCTTCTGTATTCTCTCTAAATAGAACAAAATCAACCCTATTAGGATCTAAAATTGCTGCAGGAGCACCTTTAAACCATCTTACAGGACGCACACATGCATATAGATCTAATTCTTTTCTTAAAGCCACATTTAAGGAGCGTATTCCACCACCAATAGGAGTGGTAAGCGGACCTTTAATTCCTACATGATGGGATCTAAGGGTGTCTAATGTTTCTGACGGAAGCCATTCTCCTGTTTTATCAAATGCTTTTTCTCCGCATAAAACTTCCAACCATTCAATTTTTTTTGACCCTTTATAACTATGCTCAACAGCGGCATCAATCACTTTCTTTGCTGCATGCCAAATATCTGGTCCGATACCATCACCTTCTATAAAAGGAATAATCGGATTATCACTTACAATTAATTTATTATTTTCATATTTTATTTTATCAGCCATTATTCTCTTTCATTTTTTTAATCAATATATCTTCAACGCTCTTTGGTACAAACTTGGATAAATCGGTATCATACTTAGCTAATTCTTTAATAATAGTAGAATTCAGATGAAGAAATTTCTCATTTGATACCATCAAAATAGTAGAAATTTCAGAATTAATACCATGATTTACCATTGCCATTTGGAACTCTAATTCAAAATCACTTACATGTCTAAGCCCTCTAATAATAGCTACAGCATCATGCTCTTGTGCAAATCTTATAACTAAATTTTTTGGATTAGAATGCACATAAACATTATCAATATTATGAGTACATTCTTCTATCATATCCACTCTTTCTTGATGTGAAAATAATGGATCTTTATGCAAATTATCTGAAATACAGATATGAACTTCATCAAAAAGTTTTGCTGCTCTTTTTGTAATATCGATATGCCCATAATGTAGGGGATCAAAAGTGCCTGGATATATTATTTTCTTCATATTTGCCAATATAATAGTTGCGTATCCCCGAATTTAGCCATTTTATAATATCCTGCAAGCGATTCATTTTTACTGCATTCAAGAACAAAAATTCCTCCAGGATTTAGCTTTTTACAAGCCAAATCAATAAGTATTGGTAGATTTGCTAACCCATATGGAGGATCAGCAAATATGACATCATATTTATTGCATTTCTTAAGGAATCTTAAAGAATCTCTAACCAAAAAATTGAAATGATTATAATTAATTGATTCTGCATTTTTTCTAATTTGGCTCATATGCTGCTTATTCATTTCTATAAAAGTTACTGCATCTGCTCCTCTGCTACTTGCTTCAAAACCAATAATACCTGATCCTGCATATAAATCTAAAAAATCTTTATTTTCAAGAGATCCTAACGTGTCAAAAAGACTTTTTCTAGCAATGGATGTAGTTGGTCTATATAAAAAGCGAGAGCTTAGAGTGATGGATTCATTTTTAAATATACCAGATAGTATTTTCATACTTTCAAGACTGTGACATACAAATGAACTGAATTATCAATTTTATTATATACAATCTTTCTTGAAATCAAATTATCATATTGTCTTATATGTTCAAGAATTTCTATTGATCCATCTAATCCTTCGCACCTAATAATAACATTATCAGATTTTTTATCAAAAAATAATCCTTCAGAATGTTCAAACTGATTACTATTTCCTTTTTCGACAATAACGGATAGTAAGTCATATATTGGCATAGAGCTTTGCAATGATGCAACTTTAGAGGATTTAATAGTATATGTACCGCTTATACCATCATTAGAGCCAGTATTAATAGTAATATGGTTATCAAGAATAATTATACTTTGAATTTTACTTATATTGGCAGAATTAGCAATTACTTGAAATTCATCCATACTTGCATGTGAGCTAGCAAGATATTTATCTACTTGGTTGATAGCTGGTTTAACTGCTACAGTCCTAACGGCGGATGTAGTTTCTACAGCTTTGCTGTCTTTAGTATTAATTGAAGTTTCATTATATAGAAAGTTAAAATCACTTACTCTAATCAAAGCAAGTACTACTAATCCTAAAGTTAGAAATCCTGCAATAGTATTCTTTGCGTATTGGGAGAAATTATAATTACTTCCCTTGTCTAGATTGAGTATAGTTTTTCTATATTTTTGATCATCTAAAATTTGCACTCCAAAAGGCTTAATAAAATTTAATATCGGAGTAGAGTCTTTTATAATTTTTGCAAAAAATTCTACAATCTTAACATCATTAAACATAATATATTTAAGGTTGGGATCTTTAAAATCCTTCTCTTTAAATTTAATCATATCAGCCAATCCTATAATTCTTGTAAGTTTCTTATTTTTTCCAGTAAAACTACCTCTATAAAAAGAAAATCCTTTCTTTGAGTAATTAAAAACTGAATATATACGAGATGACTTATTCACAACGTATTGAGTAGATTTAGCGCCTGAAAGAAGAATACTAGACATGGGAACGAGAAACTTGATATCTATTCCAGAATTATTAAAATTTAGCTTTATCTTCTCTCTTAAATAATGATTCATCTCTACTGTATGAAATATATTTTTTGAAGATTTCTTACTCTCTGATATTGAAAAATAATTTCTGAATAATTCTTTCCACTTATCTTGCAAGTCACGCTTAATATACTGAGACAGGCTTGATTGATTTTTTTTAGATATAGTATTTAAAGAATGAGATAATATTGAGTCATCTATAGCAATAGCTGCATGCTTATTTTCTAAATCTATTTTTTCGCCTAACTCATCAAGCGCTTGTGCAATTACACTGCTTAATAACTTAGAATTATTATCTATAGATATAAGATTATGATGAAATTTTATTTTAAGCTTTAGATGTACTGAATCGTTATCAGAGCTTTTTTTAAATACAGAAAGAGTATCGCTATGTACTATAAAGTATAGCAATCAATTAATTATCCCAACTTCTAGTTCCGTCGATGATATAACCATGACTCCTAGTTTTCAAGGAAAAGAATCCATATCTATTATCTTTATAAGAACGAATTGGACTTGAGACTCTAACAGAGTTTGCTTCTTCGTTTATATCGATGATATAAGGATCTCCCGTTAAAGGGCATACAAGTTGAGATTCATCTGGAAGAAATATAAAATTATAAGGACTAGTCTCTTTTCTGAACCTTCTATCAAAGTATGCTATAGTTTCTACACGCTCAAATGATGCTTCACTAACAACGCTTAAAAATAGTGGGTCTTCACGTACTTCAAAAAGATTTCTTTTTTGAACATATAATGTATCTTCCAATCCAGTATCTTCAGACAGCATTACTACTGTGACAGTTGTATCTACAATCGTCTCTTTTGCAACTCTTCTTTGTCCAAATGTTGTATCGTACTCCACATCAAAACCTCTAGGAACATTTACAAGAAACTCTTCACCATTCAATTTTACTAACTGATCTCCTAAGAATGTAGAATCTGCCATAACTGAATCTCTGACAGCATTTACAAGATTAACTGCCTTAAGGCCGTCTTGTTCATATTTTCCGACTAAGATATTATGGAAATTTTCAACATTATATAATGCCTGGATACGAGATCTACTTTCGTTTTTGTACATATCTTCTTCTTCCCAAATAGTACTAGGAAGATAGATTACAAGAAGAGTAAGTAGGAATACAAAGAAAATAATAATTTCTAAATAATCGTTAAAAAATTTTTGTTTGACTTTATTCATTTTAGGCTCCACAGAATTTACAATAAATCAAGAACATAGCAAGATATTAATCCTCAAATTTCTCAAATTTAATGTCTTTATCTTTTTCTATTTGATAATACTCTTTAATAATTCTTTTCTCATCCTTAGATAGACTCTTAGGAACATTTACTTGAATTTTAATAAGTTGATCTCCGCGACTTGTTTTTCCAAGCTTAGGAAAGCCTTTTCCTTTAATTCTTAAAATTTGACCAGGCTGAAGACCGGAAGGAATTTTTAAACTAGCATGGCCATTGATTGTTGGAATATCAATTTTGTCTCCAAAAACAACATGGGAATATCCAACCTTAGCTTGTAAGAGAACATCATTTCCATATCTCGAGAAATGCTCATGTTCTTCCTCTTCAAAGAATACATATAGATCGCCTGCATTACCATTAATATCTTCATGTCCTTGCGAATCCAGAGTCATATAATTACCGTTCTCTACTCCTACTGGAATTTTAATTTTTATTGTCTCTTCTTTTTTAATCATACCATTTTTATCTGCACCTGATGGAATCTTATCAACAGTCTTACCATACCCTTGGCACTCAGGACAAACTGACGCGGATCTCATTTGACCTAAAAATGAATTAGTAACTCGTGTTACCTGACCTAAACCATTACACATTGTACAGTTAGAGAAAGTTGCTCCATCTGCTAACTTAAGT
This sequence comes from uncultured bacterium, assembly GCA_905182795.1. GTDB lineage: Bacteria > Fidelibacterota > Marinisomatia > Marinisomatales > Marinisomataceae > Marinisoma. Next base: position 31,810 of record CAJJCZ010000004.1, read on the forward strand.
CTTCTTAATTTGATTTTCTTTTGACCTCCATTGACAATTTCAGCATATGAAACTTCAATCTTGACTTTAACATCGCCACCGCTCCTTGGCTTAGAGGAAGATCTTCCTCCTGAAAAAAATGATTCAAATGGATTATTTCCTCCAAAAATATCTCCAAATTGATTAAAAATATCATCCATATTCATTGAATTGAATCCTGATTGCCCTCCACTCATTCCATTGAATGCAGAATGGCCAAACTGGTCATATTTCTGCCTCTTTGAAGCGTCGCTTAATATCGAGTATGCTTCAGCAGCTTCCTTAAATTTCTTTTCAGCAGCTTCATTGTCAGGGTTTCTATCTGGGTGATATTTCATAGCAATCTTGCGATATGCTCGCTTTATATCTTTTTCAGCAGAGCTCTTTGATACGCCTAATATGTCGTAAAAGTCTTTCATTTTTTATTGACCACTACTTTCGCATGCCTAATAATCAGATCTTTATATTTAAAACCCAATTCGTACACATCTACTATCTCATCATCTTTTTTATCTTCTAGGCTCGCTGTAGTAAGCGCTTCGTGCAACTCTGGATTGAAAACCTCTCCTGTCTTTCCAAATTCTTTGATTTCCTTGCTGTTCATTTTTTTTAAGAAATCTTCTCTTATTAGCAACAATGCTTTCTTAGTGTTCTCATCTTTATACGATTCAATTCCTCTGTTGATATTGTCTAATATAGATAAAAAATCAAGGATAAAGTTTTTACCATCATACTTAAAGAGTGCAGATATCTCAGACTCTTTTCTCTTTCTAAAATTATCAAATTCTGCTTTCAACCTAAGCTGTTTATCCTCAAGAGATTTGATAAAATCTTCTAAGTCTTTTTTTGTCATTCTCTTTTTTGGAGGAGCTTTTACGCCGCTAGCAGAACTATCTGATCCGTTTTTTATTTTTTTATTCATACTAATATTTTCTTCATTGCTTTATTTGATGCATAAATACCTGTTATCAAACATAGGCCAATCATCCAGGCCCATAAAAAATTATCAATTTGTACATTCAAATTGAAGTAGGAATTTATTACAATGAAACTATAATTCACTAATAAAAATGCAATAAATGATCCAATGATAGATTGAAGTATAGATTCAATAAAGAATGGGATTTTAATAAATATATCTGAAGCCCCGTTATATTGTAATATCTCAATAAAATCGCTTCGATTTGACATTGATAATTTAACTGTATTTGATATCATTTGAATTGAAATAAAGACAATTCCAATAACGGATATTAGAAAAAAGAATATAAATAAATTAATCTTATCCTCGATACTGTCGATATAGATTCCTCTATATTCTACGCTATCTACAAAATCATAATTTTCTATATCATTAATCAATAACTCTACCTTATTTAAATCAAAATTATCTTTCTCTAGTGACACTTTTAAGGACATTGGAAGAGGATTGTATCCCAACATATCTACAACATCTTCTCCAAATTCTTCTAAAAAGATATCTGCAGATTTTTCTTTATCAATTAATATAGTAGAAGATATAACAGAATTTGACTCTATTTGCTTAATTATGACAGTTGACTGCTCTAAGCTAACATCGTCATTTAAAAAAATTTCAAAAGTATACTTTGAGCGAAAAAAATCAACCAGACTATCTGTATTAAATCCAACAACAAAGAAAGTTCCAAGAATAGTAAAATTAATCAAAATAGTTACTATGCATAAAAAATTAGTCAATTTATTTCTTAAAAAATTCTTTAGTCCTTCCGAGAAGAGAAAAGCAATTTTATCAATCATTCGCTCACCACCCTTCCTTGATCTAACTCTATAATCCTATATGGCTTTTCTGCTATTAATTTGTAATTATGGGTAGCCATTATTACACATGTACCCTCTTTATTGATTTGCTCTAGTATTCTTAAAATTCTATGACCTGCTGTTGGATCAAGATTTCCAGTAGGTTCGTCTGCTAGTATTATATCTGGATTCTTTACAATTGCACGTGCAATACACACTCTCTGCTGTTCTCCTCCCGATAATTGATTAGGAAATTTCTTAGCATAGCGAGATAATTCTGTTAATTCTAATGCCTCATTTACGAGGCTAGATATTTTTTTTCTTCCAAAGCCGTTAATATGTAAAGGTAGTGCTATATTCTCATAAACTGTTCTTTGTTTTAATAGTTTATAGTCCTGAAAAATAACCCCAATTTTTTTTCTTGTTTTGTAAATATCTTTCTTTTTTATTTTTTTAGACGAATAACCTAATACGTTTACTTTGCCCTTATCTGGAAAGAGATCAAAATATAAGAGTTTTAATAGGGTACTTTTTCCGGAGCCTGTAGGACCAACTAGAAAGCAGAATTCATCATCTTGAATATTTAAGTCAATATTATAAATTCCAGATTTTGAAGAGTAATTATATGTAATATTTTTAAACTCAACCATAGAACTGAAGGTAAAGAAATAAGATATATATTAGTATCAATAAAAAGCCTGATAATTTATTAAGCCCCTTATAAAAGAAACTTAAAAAAGCTAATAAACATAGTAATCCAACTCCGAAAAATAATTCAAAAGAAACATTGCTGACCTCCAAAGGACCTATTAAACCTATTACACCTAAAACAAATAATATATTGAAGATATTCGATCCAATGATGTTTCCTAGGGATATACCCACCTCTTTCCTAGAAAGTGCTGTGATAGTGACAAATAGCTCAGGCAAGGACGTTCCCATAGCAACAACAGTCATACCAATTGCTTTCTCAGAAAATCCAAACTCACGCACTAAAGGCGCTGCGCCATTTGAAATAAAAAGTTCAGAACCAGCATATAGAACTAAAGATCCAGCAAACAGTCTACCAAATGCCTTCTTCAAACAAACATCTTCCTCATTTTCCATTTCATTGTTACAAGAAGTGATATTGGGTCTTAAAAAACTAGCAATAATATAAATTATAAACAAAAATAAGAATATTTGAGAGTCACTAGAGCTAATCTGATTATCTAATATGACATAGTAAAGAACTCCGCATGCCAACAGATTATACATGAAAGCTGATATTACATTCTTGTATTCGAAATCCATTTTATAAAACAATGCAGGTAATCCTAAAGCTAAGCCAATATTAGCGACATTTGATCCTAACACATTACCGATAACAAAATCAGCATGTCCTTCCAAAGAAGAGATAATACCAACGACTAACTCGGGAAACGATGTTCCAATAGAAACAACTGTCAGTCCGATTACAAGATCAGAAATCTTTAATTTTTTGGCGACATCTTTTGCGCCATCTACTAACCATTCAGAACCATAAAATAACCCTAAAGAACCTATTAAAAGAAAAAATATACTAGACAACATTAGTACAATCCGTTCTTATTAATATATTTCCAAACATCTTTTGGTACCATGTATCTAATTGTTTTTCCATCTCTCCAGCGTGCTCTTATATTCGTCGAGGAAATTTCAAATTGAGGAATGTTAGCAAAATGTACTTCATCTAATATCCATTGCGGTATATCACTAGGAGTAAATCCCGGTCTAATTGCAACAATAATATTACATAAATTCATTATCTTCTTAGGATCTTTCCATTTGTGAAACTCTCGCAGAGTATCACTCCCCATAAGGAAATATAAATCTTTTTTTTCTAGATTGCGGTTTTGAGCAAACTCATTAATCGTGTCAATGGTATAGCTAATATCTCCCTTATTAATTTCAAAATCAGATATTTCAAAATTATCATTACCAACAAGGGCCATATTGAGCATATCTAATCTTTTTCTAGTGGAAGACATGACCTTTCCCTGTTTGGCGGGCGAGATATTTGCAGGTACGAATATTAATCTTTCGAAGTTTTCAGATTCAATAATAGTCTGAGCAATTAGAAGATGTCCAATATGAGGAGGGTCAAAAGTACCACCGAATATACAGGTTTTCATAATCTACCTACCTTAAGAATTGTTATTTAAAATCTGTGAAGCTTCTTCTTTGAAGCTATCATTGACTAGCGATTTATCGCTTGCACCTAAACCATCTAAAAACTCTTTAGCCTCTTCTTGCTTATCCAAAAGAACTAAACATCGTATTACTTCTAGATTTGCATTTCTATAATATTTTGTATCATAGTAGTCATTAATTACAATCTTATAAGAAACGATTGCTGAATCATAAGCCTTTAGCTTGAAATATAACACACCTGTTTCCATGCTCTTTTCAGCTAACCTCAATCTAAGATCTTTAATGAGATTGTCGGCGCCAACAGAATAGTTAGAAGAAGGATAATCATCTAAGAATTGCTGTATTTCTGTTACAGCTTTCTTACTAGACTCTTGATCGTGATAATAATTTGGAGATAAGGCCATTAAAGTTTCACATATTCTCCATCGAGTTTTTTCGATATAAGGACTAAATCCCATTCGTGATACTAGTTTTTCATATTCAATTAATGCTAATCCGTAATCTTCATCTAAAAAATAGGACTCTGCTAAAAAAAATAATGCATCATCTCCTAGGTCGGTATGGGAAGCTCTTTCAACGATAATGTTAAATTGCTGAGCTGCTTTTGGATATTTTTCATCTTCAAAAAATTCTAATCCGTCTTCAAATCTGGTTTTGTAGGGAATATTGTCATCAAAAGGATTTGACCAGCCGCAACCAACCATAAAGAAGATAATTGAAAAGAATATAAATTTCATATTAGCTATTATTTTGATATCTCAGCGCGGGATTAGAAAGAACCGCTTAAAGAGAATCTCACCATATTTGAATGTGGATCAAGTTCTCCACCCATGATATAACTCACATCAAACCCAAGAGCGTCTATACGAGCTCCTAAACCTAAAGTTGTATAGCTTAACTCACCGGATGGATCATTTATAAGACCTGCTCTTAATGCAAAATCTTCTACAAGATAATATTCTAATCCAAGATTAGTTACCATCGATTGATCGTTGATTTCATAGTTTAAATCAAACGCTATATTTGCTTTACCTTCAAAAGCCAAATAACCTAAACCTAAGCCAAGCTTAGTAGGTAGTGGGTCTTCTTCCCCGTCTCCAAAGCTAACACCTGGACCTAAATTTGTTAATACAGCACCCATTGTTAGGTTGGGGTTATCCATTGCATTATGCTTAAAATAACCAACATCAACAGCAACACTGCTGCTAGAGGCATCAAGACTGCTTATAACAGCAAGTTCTTGGTAAAAATATTTTCCATTTACACCCCAAGATGAATCTTCATCAATCTTTTTAGCATATGATACATTCAATGCATACATATAACTAGAAAATGAACCTAGTTCAGAACCATTTGCATCTGTGCTAACCTGATCTCCTAGATTTAAATAAGTAAAATGACCACCAATTGAAGAATCTTCTCTGAATGGAGTAGCGAATGTAATAAAATCATATGCCATATCATCTACTAGGTTTGGTAGATAGCTAGTATGCATAAAAGAAGCTTGAGTATTAGAAAGGTTCGTTAGACCGGCTGGATTATAATATGTAGCATAAGCATCGTTTGCTAATCCAATTTGTGCCTCTCCCATACCATTAGCTCTCGCACCTGGATTTATGGATAAAAATAATGATCCTGCTTGGCCTTGAGCCATAACAAGCTGTGATAGTAAAATAATTGCTGTGATTAGATTTTTATTTTTCATGATAGACAAAGATAAATAAAAATCAGTAAAAGAACAAAGGAATATATGTTATAATTAGAACCCCTATTAATCTTATAAAAAAGTAAGGCATTGTAGCCGCATAAATAGTTGGCATATCTTTTTTAAAACGATAAGATGATAAGAACAAATTCATACCTACTGGCGGTGTAATATAGCCCAATTCTAGGTTAGCGATAAAAATAATTCCTAGATGTATTGGGTCAATTCCAAAATGTATCGCCAGAGGAGCAATTAAAGGAACTATAACAATAATAGCTGAAAAAATATCCATAATACATCCAGCAATTAGTAATAAAATATTTAGAGCCAGTAAAAACATTATAGGAGAGTCGATAGATGTCTTTGCAAACTGTAGGATTTTCATAGGAATTTGAGCATCGACAAGATATCCGGTAAATCCCATAGCAAATCCGAGAATAATTAATACTCCACCTACTAATGTTGCGCAATCAATAACAATTTTATAAATATCTCTAAATTGTATATCCCTATAGATATAAACTTCAACAAATAAAACATACCATACTAACAAAGCAGCACATTCTACTAGCGTTGCTATTCCGCTAAATAAACCATAAATAATTAATACTGGTATAGCTATCTCCCATTTTGCATCAAGAAAAGATTGTGTTAGGTCTTTAATACTAAACTGAACCTTCTTTTGTGTTTTTGGCTTATGATATATCCCATAACAAACAATAATAAATAACAAAAATAAACCAGGAATAAGACCGCTTTTAAATAATTCAATCGGATTAATACCTGCCGTAACAGAGTAGATAATTACAGGAAGACTCGGTGGAAATAATAATCCAAGAGATCCAGCTGTTGTAATTAATCCTAAAGAAAAAATTTCAGAATAGCCATCCTCAATTAATATGGGATATAAAATAGCTCCTAAGGCTAAAATTGTGACGCCAGATCCACCTGTAAGTGCGGTGAAAAAAGCACATAACAAAACAACAATTAATACCGTTGATCCGGGAAGCCATCCCAATGATGCTTTAAAAAAGCTTAGAAGTCGCTTAGAAATATTACTTTCAGCAAGTATGTATCCAGCTAATGTAAAAATAGGAATAGCTGCTAATGTAGGAGAAACTACAATACGATATGCACTATCACTAATAGTGGACATTAAATCAAAGTTTGTAGCCCATTCAGTAGGTTCTGACAAGAAGAAGAGTATTGAAAGACCAGCTAAAATAATAAAAATAGGCAAACCAAATGCTACTAATCCAATAATACCTAAAACCTTAATTGTTAAAAAGATTTCATTAGAAAACGGGAATTGCCAATAATAAAGGATTGTGGTCATCAGAAAAGAACCAAAAACTAGGAAGAGACGATAATTCAATCTACTACTGCTTGTCATTATCATATGATACCAGATTAATAACAATCCGACTGGAATAATACTTTGAGCAAACCACACCGTTATAAATGGAGCAATAAATTCTGGATATTCTATCCCGATCTGTATCATTTTTAGATAAGAGATAGCAAGGACAAAAACTACTCCAGCTGAACACATATGAACTAGAAAATGACTAATTCTAAACTCAGAAGACTGATTAAAAACTGGCTCTCTGACAATGGATAAGAGTCTATTAGATCTTGCAGCTAATACCGCCCCAATAAAAGCAATCCACAGAGTCATGTGTTGTACGATTTCTTGAGAAGCGGGGATTGAAAAAAATCCTACAAACCTAGATAGAATTTGAAAAACTGGAAAAGAAACGATTATAGCAAAACATATATAACAAAGAAAATTTTCTGCTTTACTAAGGATATTATTGTTCATCAATAGCTGAAGTGACTTTATTGTAAATTTCTTCAGACAAGAATGTATCGATTACATCTGGAGTAATTTCATTTTTGAATGACTCCCAAACTTCCAATTCTTTATCATTGGGGGTTTTAACTTTCATACCATACTGTTCCATTGCATCAATGGCTTTAATTTCCATTTCTCTGCCATTCTTTTGATACTTTCTTCCAATATCTTTCGCTACGATCATCATCGCTTTCTTATGCTCAGGTTTTATTTTTGACCAAACTTTATTGTCGATTATTACAGCTCCGATAAAAGCACCCCACTTCAAATCTAACATATTTGGCATTAATGCTGACCACCCAGAGCTAGCAGCTAAAATTGGTACTGTTTGCATTGAATTAATCATGCCGGTTTGTAATCCTGTAAGAATATCAGTTTCTGACATAGGTATAGCATTAAACCCAAATTTTTTAAATAACTCTACTGTAACATAATCGCCCGCTGATGTAAAAATCTTTGAATCTTTCAAGTCTTGAGGTACTGTAATTTCATCTGAAGAAAACCAATATACCCACCCAATATCTACTAAAAACAATAATTCAAATCCACTATCAGATAATTCATCATGAATATCATCAAACATAGCATCTTTGACTCGATCTACTTCATTATAATCTTTGAAACCCATAGGTAATGTAAAGGCCTGAATACTGTCCGTTAAACGTGCTAAGCCAATTGAAGACATTGCAGATGCTTGAATTTGACCGATACGCATTTTACGAATTGTATCTATCTCTCCACCCACAACACCATTAGGGTAAATACGTAGTTGTACCTGACCATTTGTCTCTTCTTGCCATCTTTGACCCATCTCTAGGAGAAGATTGTAATACTCTGTTCCTTCGGGAGCTACTGTTGCGAGCTTAATGATGATTGGCTTTGAAACTAAAGCTCCAGATAAAAGAACTATTACGATAATATTTTTTAGAAAATTCATTATATAAATCTACATATAAAAAAGTTCATCAACCCTAGTTAACAACCACTTTGCTCTTAATTTAGATACCGTATTCGCCTGCTTTAGATCCTTATCTTTGCTAATATCGATTGTCAAAGCCTTGTTAATCAACTCTAAAAAATAGGCTTTATCCTGCTTTGAAACAGCAAAGCTCTCGGCCAATGTAACGTATATGCTGATATTGTATCCATTTGCCGCGCGATCAGCTAATTCAAAATATTCCAATGCTTTTCTTTCAGAATCTTTATCTCCACTTAGATCATTGAGATATACGCTCATCATTGCAGCATACAATGATCCTTTTTCCCAAGAAGGATTAAGTTTCATGGCATTTTCAAGCAACCATCTAATATTATTTAAATCAATTAAATACTCTGGATCTCCCTGACTAGCCTGTATTGATCCTGCCATCGAACCGCTAAGCCAATACAAATAAGGAACATCATCAATGTTAAAATCTATATCGGATTTTATCATCATTTTTGATTCAAAGTCATCGTGTCTTAATGATAGAGCTTTAACCATATATTCCCTCGAAGTGACAAAAAAATCTAACGATTCGCTATAATACTCTCTTGCTGTATAATAATCTGCATACATTAATCTATCTGCTTTCTCCATGAGAATACCATAAGAATACTGAGTTAAACTCTTAGAAGCACTTAAGTAAACAGCTGGATTAAATGCATTATTTTTAATTTTCTTTTGATGAGATTTAAATGAAATTGGTATAGCATACTCTGCTATACTAGATCCGAACATTAGATCTTTATTGGATGAGCAAGAATTAAAAAATAAGCCTATAAAAATAGCTATATATATCTTTCTTGTTGTGAGATTAATCATAAATTGGAAATGATTTACATAATTTTTTTACTTCGGACTTAACAGAACTAATAATATCTTTATCTTCACTATTTGTAATAACTCTATCCATTAAATCTACTACTACCCTGACTTCATCTTTACCCATACCTCTAGTAGTTAATGCTGGCGACCCTACTCTAATACCGCTAGTCACAAATGGACTTTTAGGATCAAAAGGAATCATATTTTTATTTACTGTAATACCAGCTTCATCTAAGGCATGTTCAGCTTGCTTTCCTGATACAGATTTGTTTTGCAAGTCTAATAACACTAAGTGTGTATCTGTCCCGCCCGATATGAGATTATATCCTCTTCTTAAAAATTCTTCTGAAAAACACTGAGCATTACTAAGAACTTGCTGTATATATCCTTTGAAATCGGGAGATAGAGCTTCTTTAAAAGCTACCGCTTTTCCAGCGATAATATGCATTAATGGACCTCCTTGTATTCCAGGCATTACTGCACTATCTAACAGCTCAGACATCATTTTTGTTCTTCCTGATTTTGGCGCTACAACACCATATGGATTTTTAAAATCTTCACCCATCAATATGATACCACCTCTAGGACCTCTTAAAGTTTTATGGGTACTGGTAGAAACAACATGGCAGTGCGGAAATGGCGAAGGATGCATTTCGGCGGCAATTAAACCTGAATTATGACAAATATCTCCATGTAAGAAAGCTCCAACCTCATCTGCAATTTCTCTAAATTTTTCAAACTCTACTGTTCTTGGATAAGCACTAGCTCCACAAATTATTATTTTAGGTTTATGCTCTCGTGCTTTTATCAACAAATCATCAAAATCAATTAAACCATCTTCTTTCTTAACATGAAATGTTACTGCATTATATAGTTTTCCGGAAAAACTAACCTTAGATCCATGAGTTAAATGTCCACCATGACTTAAGTCAAGCCCCATAATACAGTCTCCTGGGTTAAGCATTGCTAAAAAGATACCCATATTAGCAGAAGACCCTGAATGTGGCTGTACATTAGCATATTCGGCTTTAAACAGTATCTTAGCACGATCGATTGCTAGATTTTCTGCCTCATCAACGTGAACACATCCACCATAATATCTTTTTCCAGGATATCCTTCCGCGTACTTGTTAGTTAAAACAGATCCTGCAGCCTCTAATACTGCTTTACTTGTAAAATTTTCTGAAGCAATTAATTCAAGAAAATCAGTTTGACGATTGAATTCAGAATTAATTATTGTAAAAATTTCATTGTCTTCATTCTTTAAATGAGACATAAAATTACCAGTCGCTTTTTTTCGTAAGAGATTCGCTTACCCAATCATAGCACCTACCCGCTGGAGATACCTCCCCTGTAGCTTGGATATCTTTATCAAGCATAAACCAGTCTGCGCGTCCAAACAGAACATCGTTTTCTTCAAGCCATTCTTTTTGCTTAAAATACTTAGAGTTGCCCTTTTTTTGCGCTTGTTCAAAATAATTATATGCTAATAAAGCTACTGCTTTATCAGAGCGTGAAAAAGTATCACCCCTGCATGCATTCATAGCTTTGTAATATAGGTTGCCCATATGAGCAAGACTTTCAGCGTTATTTTTAGATACTTTCAATGCTTTGGATGCCCATTCATAGGCGGCATCAAAATTATCTAATTCTATATTGTTGTCCGAAATCGACATTGCAACTCTATAATTATTACGATCTAAATCAAATAAGTCTTCTAAAACCTCAATAGCTTCATCAAAATCTGAGTTTTCATTATAAGCATTACCTAAAATAAGATAAACCATATTATTGGATTCATTATAACTTAAGGTATTTTCTAATGCTTCTATTGCATCGTCAGTATCTCCATTACTCATTAATTTCTCTGCATATTCTATGGCATAAGCAGCATTTTCTGGATTGTCTTCAAATCTTGCTTTAAAAATTTCAAGTGGGTCTTCTCCCGAGTCTTCATAGACTCTAGCTAGTTCAGATTGAATAGAAGAGTTATTTGGATCAAAAGATAAAATTTTCTTTAGAATTGATACCTGATCATCTATTCTTCCCTGTTCTCCATATGCGGAGGCTAAATCTCGTAATGTATCCGTATCTTCTAAACCAGCATCCAATATTCTCTCATACTCAATTATCATTTCATCCATCTTGCCTTGCTTTTTGAAAGAAAATGCTAATCTTATCATCAAATCTGTATCGTCTGGTAACTCTTCCAAACCTTGTATTAAAACTTTTTCAGATTCATCAAATTTTCCCAAATACTCTAACGCCACTGCCCAGTACTTATAAACCTCATTTGGATTAACCCAATCTGAATCCCATTGATCGCATCGTAAGCTCATCATTTCAGAGTAAGCATTTGCACTTAACTCCCAATTACTACTTCTGTAATACTCAGCAGAACTACTTGCTAATTGAGGACATCTATCTTCTCTTTCATCTTCGATAGAATATGGATACCAACCATCGTTATATATTAGTCTCGTAGCCTCTCTACAGTCTACTACTTTGATTTCGATGTCATTTGTAATTCTTAATTTTTCTCCTCTTTTACATTGCGCATCAAGAGATGCAGAGAATAAAATGATTAAACCTATTATAGTCCATAAATAATTTCTCATTTTTTCACCTAACTATTATATTTTTCTTCTTTTAACGAACCATAAATCTCCAATACTTACCCCAACATTGAATGATTGTACGGTTTCGCTTCCTACATTATGTATATTATCTCTATCTACGAAATTATAGCTAATATCAATTTGGTTCCTCATTAAACCAAATTCAATACCTACTCCTAAGCCTAAACCAACCTCTTTAACGTTATCAAGATTCTTAACGTCATAATCACTAAATGATAATCCCGCTCTAAAATGAAGCTTATCTTTTGAGTACGGTTTTGCAAATTTTAGAAATCCAATATTAACCTTACTTTTCCCTTTAATATATCCAGGATAAAGCGAGCTAGATAGAGCATTTTTTCCATTATTATTCCATGATTGCACTTCTATCTGAGCGTGATATCTTTCAGCAAACTCATAATCAATACCTGCTTTAAAATCGCTTATTGATATTTCATTTTTGAATACAGCGTTAGTAGGCATTAATGCCGCAGAAACATTTGGATAGTCCTGTGAATCATGATAATTGTTTGAGTTTAAGTCTAAGAATGCTTGGTAAGATTCATTCTCTACATCAATATCATTTAATGAGAAATTATAGTTCAAAGATACTGATAATGGCTTCTCCTTAAATGAGAATCGTTTTGTAGTATAATAAAGCTCTACCAATGAACCTGAAAAATAATCTCTAGATTGTAATAAGTGATTATCTGAATCAATAATTAAATTTTGAGAAGATCTAGATGATCCGAATATAACATCTAGGCCTAATCCGATATCATCTGTTTCTGTAAGCTTATAACCTATAGCAAACTGAGCCATGGAAGAACCTCCTCCTGCTCTGCTAGATCGAGAATACTGCAATGTATCAGAGTCAGCAAATATAAATTCACTAAAAGTACTATCTGTGATAGTTATCTCTCTAGAAAATAATGGCTTAAATGCCAATCCAAATGAAATTTTCTTTTTAGAGGGAATAATTAATTTTGCTGATGTTAATCCCGAATTTGCAATAGAGCTTGAACCAAATTCGTTGATTTGACCTTCAAAAGAAGTGCTTAAATATGTGAATGATAAGTTGTGCCATGTTGAAGGATTAGCTAATGAGACATCACCCTTAAAACTAGGTAATAATCCTATAGACCCAGAACCTAGCGTAGATGCGTCATCATTTTGAGCAAACATTCCATAACCATAGCCATTCATTGTTGATTGACTAAATAGGGTTGTTATAAATAATAATAGAATAAAACTACGGCTTAACATATAACACCTCTACAGATTCTGTATTGAATCTAACTTTATCAAATGGGCTATTCGCTGGAGCGCTATACAGGATTAAACCGTGATTCTCAATTAACTCATTTTTATAACCTTGAAGAAAGGATTGAATAGGAATTTCTATCTTTCCATCTTGCATCTTTCTTGATATAATAAAATTTTGATCTGAAACATAAGCTGAGTCACTAAGAGATTCATCATCAGATAAAAATGTAGTAAAGTCCCAATTTGCTACAGAATCTGAAAGTGCTGCAACTACAACATAGAATTCATCATCTTCATTTAGATTTGATGATTCTACGCTTAGTACAAGATTCGCATTCTTTACTATAGAATTCCTCTCTAATTCATTAATAATATCTAAATCATATCGTAAAATTGATCGAGTTCCTGATCCAGAATTAAGTGTAACGTAATTAGAATCATCCTCTTCTATTTCTGGCGGAGAAAAAATACTAAGACCTTTATCTCCAAAGAAAAGAATTGAAGTATCTATAGTGGTTGTATCGTTTACTGTCGCCTTATACCAGACCCTCATTCTTGGTTGATTATTACTTTCATCACTTTCAATTGTAAATAACTCATCTAAACCATCATCCACTTTAAGCATAAAAGTTCTTGCTGGATATGTAAATGCATCAAAATAAAATTCTTTTAACAATTGAAGATTGTCATCTTTGAATAAAAAGTTTAGTGTATCATACCCTGCGCTATCAGGCTCAATATCAACTAATGGAATTTGATGCAACAATGTAGTATTATTTTCAAAATCCATATAATTATCTAATGTATAATAACTAGTAGAATCTTCAGAAAAAATACTATCTTCAGTCGCTAAAACTGAGTATAGTGATAAATTTAATGCTGAATTTATAGTGTCCTGAGTCTGCATATATACCAATGCACTGTCAACCTGTATTGAATCTGCTAATAAATCAAACAAAGCCGTTGGAGGCAATGAACCTGAAAATAATGTAAGACTAAATAAGGAAAATAGATTTTCTGACCCTTTAACATCTCCAAAGAAAAATTTTGTATTTGAGCCTAGCATTGGACTAGTTTGAAATATTTTATTTTGATCTAATGGAAGCGTTAATGTATTTATAGTGTAATTAGGATTCTCTATTTCACTATAGATAATAGTTTCTTCTGAGCATGCATTCAGAAACAAGCATACGATACTTGGAATTAATATCCATTTTAAAGAAAAATGATTGTTCATTATTTATATTTTTTTTATTCCCAATTCAATAGCATCTAGTAGAGGAGAATAATCAGTATCTTCCCCATAATCAAGATCTACAACAGAACAATTCTTAGCGTCTTTAAAAACTTTCATTTTTTTCAACTTAGGAGAAACCTTTTCAGCGCCATTAACAATAATAGTTTTATCTGCATACAAACATCCGATCTGATTTAAGTTTAATGACTTTAGTGGTGAAAAAGTTTCCTTTTTAAATCCAAGATTAGCGGGATCAAATACAATATCTTCGTTTAGAGAGCTTGCTATATAAACAGTCTTTATTTTAGCTAGACCTTTATCTTTCTTTGCTAGTATTTTAATTAGCATAGGTATTAATGCCGATGTCCATCCACTACAAATAATAACATTAGGATACCAAAATAGATTAGGAAGCATTTTAATTGCTGCTAAACAATAGGCAGCAAATCTTTTATCATTATCATTTAAAAATCTACCATTTTTTGCCTTATATAGAAGATTGTTTAAATCTCCAAAAATATCTTCTTTCTCTAAGAAATAAACTTGTAATCTTGATTTTGGTAAGAAAGCACTTTTAGCTGAACATTCATAATCAATGTCATCAAAATTAAATAGAATCTCTCTTAAACGAATAACCTCTCTTAGGATATATTTTCTTTCACTAATAAATCCATACTTTGGCATTAGACATCTAACATCGTTTCCTTTTTCCTGTAAACCTAAAGGAACCTTGACTGAAAGATCAGATAAAGGTGAAACCGATGCAAACGGGTCCATTTCACTAGTTATATAAAAGAGTTTTTTTGTCATGATAAATGAGTAGCAAGAAATTAACGATAGACATTCAGAATTTCAACTCCCAATAATTATTATTATTTTTGGTTTTTAGATTTAAATCTATGATAGATGATATCGCTTAGGTTTCTGTGTTTAGTTTTTCTCCCTTTTGTCCTCACTCTCCAAACTTTAAAAGATTTTCTTTTCAAGCTAGATCTCATAATTTTAATTACGTCATCTTGGTTAATTTGAAACTGACTTTCAATAGCTTCAAAGGGGGTTCTGTCTTCCCATGCCATTTCAATAATTCTATCTAATTGTTCTATTGTAAATTTTTTCACTCTATTTATAAATTATTTTAAAAGTTTATTAATTACTTTGAGATATTAATTTTTTGAAAAACTAATCACTAGACCAACCATAATAAAACAAGATAACAAAAATGATCCTCCAGCAGAAATAAATGGGATTGGAAGACCTTTTACTGGCATCAAACCTATTGTCATTGCAGAGTTGATAAAGATATGAGATAACAGAATTGATGCCAATCCTATTATAACTAGACTACCGAAATAATCAGAAGATCGAAATGCAATATCTAAAAGTGTTTTAATCAATAAAAAACAGAGTGTCATAACACATAAAATTCCTAAGAATCCGAACTCCTCGGCTATAACAGAGAGAATGAAGTCAGATTCCTGTACTGGTAAAAACTTTAATTGTGTCTGAGAACCTAACCCCCAACCTTTACCAAATAATCCACCAGATCCAATCGCAGTAATACTTTGAATAATATGATAGGCGGAACCCATAGGATCAAGATCTGGATTTAAAAATGTTAAAATTCTCTGTTTTTGGTATTCAGCCAGATTGTTCCATAAAAATGGAGTTAGGAGTCCTGTGAAAATATTGGCAAAATATAATATAGACTTTGTTACAATATTTGCATGGAATATGATAAAGAAAATGAACATTAGGACAGCCCAAATAGTAAAAGTGATGATATTTGATGCTGCTAAAATTGTAACAACTGGCGCTATCATTAAAAAAATCAGAAAGTTACTGACTCCTGCCCACAACAACATTGGAAGTAGAGGTGCGCAAATAATAACTGCTGTACCTAAATCGGGTTGATTTAATACTATAAAAGCAGACATTAATGTCAGCACTGAAGGAATTATAATAATAGAATTATCTTTTACCTTCAATTGATTATTAGATAAGTATTTAGCGATTACGATCACCGTAGCACATTTTAAATATTCTGCTGGCTGAATATAGAACAAGCCAAAATCAATCCACCTATAAGTATACTCTACTCTCGGTAGAAAGAATGGGATTATGCAAAAAATGAGGGTTCCTATAAATATCATAGTCGAATTATCATGAATTGTCTTCATCTTTATATTTTGCACAATAATAAAAACTATAGATGAAAAAATAAGGAAAACAGATTGTCTATAAAAAGAACTGCTAAAACTTAATGGATTATCAGAAATACTATATAAAGTAACTAGACTGAAAGCAGTCAATCCAATGATTATAAAAAATAATCTCCATATAGAGTCTCTTACGCCTTTTAATATAGAATTATCCATAAATATCATTTCTAATTCCCTGCTAAAGATTTAAAAGAATTGATATAATATGAAACTATATCGCCTGCAATTGGTGAAGCCACAGCTCCTCCTCCTCCTCCATTCTCAACCATAACAACAATTGAGTATGTAGAGCCTTCAATATCAAAAAATCCTATAAACCATGCATGAGGTTCTCCATGAGGATTCTCAGCGGTACTTGTTTTACCAAAGAGCTTCACATCTAAACCTTTCAATCGAGCTCTCCAACCACTGCCTTGATCTGCATTGACAACATCAAACATTCCATCCCAAATATGATTCCATGTTTTTTCTGCATATACGATCTTATCATAATAGGATATTTCTTTAGACAAATTTAATCTTAATTGAGGTGTTTCTCCTCTGGATGCAATATGATTAATAAATCTTAATGCTTGAACGGGAGTAATTAAAATATCACCCTGACCTAATGTTAAATTTAGCAAGACACCTCTCTCTGACCAACCCCATCTACCATAATTTCTGATATAAAAATCTTTATCTGGGATTAGCCCATTCTTTTCATTGGGTAAATCAATTTCTGTTAATTCATTAAATCCAAATTCTTTTGCAGTATCTGTCCAATCTTTTAGGTTGATAAGCTGAACTGTTTCATAAAAATATACATTACAAGATTGTGCAATCGCTTTATTTAGATCAACAAGGCCATGTCCATTTTCATTCCAACAACGAAACTCATTAGTACTGCCAGGCGGAATGTAAACACCTGTACACAGCAAACTATCCAATGGATCTACCAAGCTTTTTTCAATTAAATTAATGACAGTTATCAGCTTTAGTTTTGATCCTGCAGGATAAAGACCTGCAATAGATCTATTTAATAATGGATTATCTTCATTTTTTAATAGATTATTCCATTCAGAATCTAAGGTTTCTCCCCTATAGATACTCAAATCATATGATGGAGCACTAACCATACTTAATATTTCGCCTGTATCAACATTAGATACCAGCACAGATCCCTTCTTTCCTTCTAGAATATTTCTACAGTATCGTTGTAAATTAGCATCAATTGTTAGTGAAAGATCTTCCCCTGGAAATGCAGGTATGCTATTATCATTTAATCTTAAAATTTGACGACCGTAGGTATCAACCTCTATATAATCAACTCCTTTGGAAAATCGTAATTCTTTTTCATATTGTTTTTCAACCCCTTGCCAGCCAATCAACTCACCTGCTCTATAAAGTAATTTTTTATCAAAATTGGGGATAGCATCCCTATCTAACTCTCTTAGATATCCTAAAAAATGAGCATCATTTAAAATGGGAGAATATATTCTTTCATCAGACCGACTATATTGAACGCCTGGAAATTCTAATCTCATTTCTTCTATTTGAGAAATTTCCTTAAATGTTAGATTTTTAGCAATAGTAGTTGGAAGAAAACGTCCTCTATAAAATTTATTATATTTTCTATTTAATTCTTCTACACTAACATCGATAATGGATGAAAGTTTTATAAATTCTTCATCTCTATCTTTTAATTCGTATGGAGTCACTGTCAAAATATAAGTTGGATAATTATTAACTAATATTTCTCCATGACGATCTAAAATTAATCCTCTCGGAGCATAAGTTGTCAACGCCTTAACACTATTAACTTGAGATTTAGAAAAATGTCTTTCGTAGTCAATGACTTGTAAATAAAAGTATCTACCAAGAAGAGAAAAAAGAGAAAAACATAATATGAATAACAATGCTCTATAATGAAAAATATCTGCCTTATTATCTATTTTAAGCATCTTCTAACACTAACTGTTTTACTTTAAAAATTCTAGTAATAATAAACCCGACGAATGCAGTATAAAGTGAAACAGAAAACCAATTTTTTAAGAAAAATATCATGTCATTAAAAAAGAAAAAATCATATCTAAATAGTGAATATAACCCAGTGCCTATAAACACTAGAACTAGCCAATATAAATCGAAATTTCTATGTGCAAAATTAAAACTTACCTGAGAAGCAAGATAACTACATACTGAAAAAATAAGACTGGATAAACCTAAATAAAAGCCATTAAATAGAACTAAATCAGCAAAGAGTCCAACAAAAAAACCTGTGACTGTTGCTCTAGAAGTATTGTCCATAGATATAGAAGATAAAATAATAAATAATAGTATAATATTAGGCTGGAATCCATTTACAGTTAATAGCTCTGCGAAGGTTAGTTGAAATATAATTGAAATCAGAAAGTATATAAGATATACACCCATAATCTTATCCTTCCTCTCTAATAATAAATAATTGATTTAAAGTAGATAGATCAGAAAAAAGCTTCATACGGACAATCTTATTTGAACTGTTAGATTTTTTATAGATACTAATTACTTCACCTACGGGTAAATTTTCTGAAAAATGTATACTAAGATTTGAAGTTAAAACAATGTCACCAATTTCGACATCTGATGTGGATTGAACTTCTACAATTTCACATATATCATTTTTTATCCAGCGCATAATACCTTCAGTCTCAGATGGCATTATTTTCACACTTACTCTGAAATCTACATCGCTTACTAGCTGTACACCTGAATGATTATTGGATACAAAAATAATTTTTCCCACTATACCTCGAGATGACAATACTGCATTATTTTTTTTCACACCATCTACAAAACCCCGATCTACAAGAACAGATGACATATTAGCATTAACACCTTTAGATAAAATATCCGCTCCAATTAAGTTTAATTCATTGCGTTTTTTAAATTTTAATAAGTCTCTTAATCTTTCATTCTCAATTTTATTTGAAAATAAAATCTGATTTTCTAGATTAAGTTTTAAATTTTCATAAGATAAAACTTCAAGTTTCTTAGTTAAAAATACCTGGTTATCTAACCAGTTAAAAGGTTGATACACAAAAGAGAATGCATCTAATGTATTCGATCGAATTTTTTGAATTTTTTGATTATTATTACTAAAAATGAGAAGAAGTGAAGCGAAAACACAAATAAATAAAATATAGATATCTAAATTTTTTTTGAGAATTAATTCAGTCTTAGCCATTCTTAAAGAAGAACATGCTTAAATTTTTCTAAATCTTCTATTACCGATCCACATCCTTTAACAATTGCTAAGTGTGGTTCATCGGCAACATTAACAGGTACACCTGTTTTTTCACGTAAAACTTGATCAAGACCTTTTAATTGAGAAGCTCCTCCACAAAGAACAATTCCCCTATCTATAATGTCTGAAGATAATTCAGCTGGTGTAGCCTCTAATGCATCTTTAATTACATCTAAAATTCTTTTTACTGGATCTTTCAAAGCTAGTCTGATTTCATCAGATTTAATGTCTATTGTTTTAGGTATTCCAGATACTAAATCTCTTCCTTTGACTAAAATATTTTTAGATCTCGCTCTCATAGCTGAACCAACTGTAATTTTTATCTGCTCTGCTGTTTGTGCCCCAATTTCTAACTTATGCTCATTTCTAAACCAATGCTGTATGGCGTCATCCATTTCATCTCCAGCGACTCTAATAGCTTTTTTAGTCACTACACCATTTAGTGATATCACAGCTACCTCAGTAGTCCCTCCACCAATATCAACAATAATATTACCTATAGGTTTACTAATATCTAGGCCTATCCCGATTGCCGCAGCAACAGGTTCATCTACCAAAAATACCTCTCTGGCTGCCTGTTTTTCTCCGGCATCTTTTACAGCTCTTCTTTCTACCTCAGTAACACCAGACGGCACACAAATAACCATTCTTGGTCTAGTCAAACGATTTAAATTTACTTTTCTAATAAAACCCTGCAACATTTCATCTACGGCAGTAAAGTCAGAAACTACTCCGTCTCTTAATGGGCGAATAGTTTCAATACCTTCGTGAGTCTTACCCAACATCTGTTTAGCAGTATCACCGACAGCAATAACCTGCCCCGTCTTTGTAGATCTAGCAATAATAGATGGCTCATTAACAATAATTCCCTTACCAGCTAACCATATCAAAGTATTAGCCGTTCCAAGATCAATGGCAATGTCACCGCTAACCCAATTGAGGCTATTAGTAAAGTTATTTTTAATTTTTTTGAAGAAATTCATAGTCTATAACTTATAAAATATTATTCTCATTCCTTAGTTTTTTTTATTTAGTAAGCCCTTCTTTGCTCAAAAGATCCGCTTCCGTATTTTTATCTCTCAAAACATGTGAAACCGACCATTTACCTAACATTGAACACAAGTCTAAAGCCTTAGCATGCAGTTTAATCATTCTTTCATTTTTTACTTTATAATCGCCATTAACTTGCCTTACAATTAATTCACTATCACAAAAAATTTCTACATCTAATATCTTGTTTTTAATACAAAGCTCAATACCTCTGATTAATGCCAAATATTCTGCTTCATTATTGGTGCAATCACCTATATTTTCAGCAAAAGAAAATACTATCTCTTGGCCACTTTTTAACAAACCTCCAATACCAGCATTATTTCTATCAAGCTGAGATGCTCCATCCGTAAAAAGCTTATAAGACATATCGCTACTACTCACTGAATCTTCGACAGTATTTGGTAGCTTGACTAAACTATCTATTAAAGCAATCTCCTTATCGGATAACTTGTCCCTAAATCTTTCTAAAATTTTAATTAATTTTTTTTCGTTATTCATAATATTTAATACAATAATGGGGTTTTCAGTCTATAATCTCCGAATCCATAGTCATCAATAAAAGTAAATTCTTCTCCAATCTGGAAATAATACCACTTTTCATAATTATAGCTACCCTGCATATTCATTGAGCGTGTCATATCATCGGGCTTTCCAAATAAGATATATACCATTCCCATATCTGACTTCCACCCTCCAGAAGTTCCTCTTGAAAAATTTTCCTCAGTAAAAGCAACTCTACTATAATATTCTTCCATAAGTTCGTTGACTTTTGTTTTAACAATGGGATCTCTTTTTGCCCAAACTGTTCTAAAAAATTTCTCTTTTTCTGACTGCTTAAGATTTTTTAATTCCTTCTTTTCTTTCGATGTTAAGATATAACTCATCTGAGCTAATGCAGTATCAATATTATCAATTCCATCAAAAAGCATAGTATTCTTTATTTTAAATGAAAACGACTTAGATGAAACGCTATCATTTTGAGTAACTACCACCTTAATCGTTAAATCTCTCTTATCAATATCTTTGATGGGGATATTGGCTAAGTGGCTTACTACATCGCCTTCTGAAACCGCATCAATAGAATCTTCCCATTGTACTGTCTTCTGACTAATAACGCTCATTGTGATATTATATGGCCCTGGATTTAAGACAATGTACTGATTCAGAGATATAATATTGTTATCAGATATCACTCTGTTAGCTACAGTAGGAAATTTATTCAAACCAAAACCCCACGAACCTTTTCCTTCTTTTAGAAATATTGGCTCGTATATTTTAAGAGATGTGCTTTTCGACAAATATTTTAAATTAATTTCTTGTTCTTTCTTACCTGAAAGCTTTACATCTAAATCCTTTAAACTTGATGTAACTGTATAGTTATCGAACGGCAAAACAAACGCTGTTGTTATTATTTTTTTCTTTATCTTCGATGTAGTGTCACCAAATTTTTTAACAATAATCGTATCTGAAAATAACTGAGAAGATTTCTTCTCATTGTTGTCATTTAATATAGCAATATTTACTTCATATTTAGCTTCAAAGAGATTGTCTTTTTTGAGAAATTGTAATGCATTACTTGATACTTCTACAAAAGATAAAACCTCTATAGAGTCCTTCGCAACTGGACGAATGAAAGAGTTAGTTTTAAACTGATCAATATTTCGATCTAAGCCTTGAGCATATATTATGCTCAACAATATTACATAAATGGATATAATTTTTTTCATAAGTTGAAATTGAACTTAATTAAACCTTTGCTTGTTAGTAACACTAAATATCCATCAATATATTTTATTTGATAAATATTTCTCAAAAATGGAAAATCATAATAATTAATAAGCTCTCTTGTATCTATATTAACAACAACTAATCCTCTTACTGTAGACAAGAATAATAACGAATTATCTACTACAGCAATATCTGTTACCTTGTAATTAAAGTAAAGACTTGAAGGAATAGCTAAAGTTCGATTCATATAGTCTACAACGCCTAAATCTGTAACTATGTATAAATTATCATTTCTAGAAAAAATTCTAGATACCGATCTAGATGCTATATCAATTTGATTTTTTGTCATAGAAGTATCGAAGGTGGCATCTTTCCAGTTCAAAGTAGAAATACTGTCTTTCTCATTATCGTAACTGAATACGGTATTACTTAAAACAAAAAAAACTTTATCTTCGAAATTTTCTATATCTCCTAAAGTTAAATTTCTAGAGAAAATAAACTTCTCTACTTTACTACTCATTCTTGCTTTTGAATTTCTATTTATCTGAACAACTCCATTAATAGATCCAGCAAATATTGACCCATTCTTATGCTCTAAATGAAGAATTTTACCACGAGGAATACCCTTCTCAAAACCGATAGATCTAAATGAATTCTTTTTTATATTATATACCAAAACATAACTATCTAGCCCATACCATATCTCATCATCAACCATAAGACTTGAATAAATATTATCTTTGCTAAAATTCAAATAATGATCAGATAGTATGTTTTCAAATTTATTACTATCCATGTCAAATTTAGTAATGCCATTAAACGATTTATTTCCAATACCTGAAATCCACAACATATCACTATCAATCATTGAGGTTGGAACTGCGCATGCGAGACCATAAAATATTGGTGTTATCAACTTATTAAATTCATCTATTTTTAGAATATATCCGTTAGAAAGTGACATCCAATTAATGCCATTATTTGATTTATAATAAGATAGATATTTTGAGAAATTTCCCCTGTTATCTGAAGCCCCATTTGATGTTAAGAGCCATGCATCTTCAACAAAATAATCATTGAAATCAAAAATATTCCATCTTAATTCTCGAGAAGAAATATCTCCCCATGCAATAGATTGCTCATCTGGCGTAGCATATACTCCCAGCAAAATACCATTAACGTGGTCTAATTTAAAAAATTTACTATTTGATCGTAACCATACATAATCCTTACTAGATCCAATGTCAATAATCTGAGCTCCAGATTTCAATGAAAGTAATCTATAGTCTATTTTATTCCAATTACCTTCTCTAGAAAAACTATATTCAATAAAACTATCTCCCACAGACCATAAAATTCCTGTATACTCATCAAAATAAATATGCTCAATTGATTGAGACTTTATTCCCTGAGCTTGAGTAATTGGTTTTGCAAATTGCTGCGAAAATTTATTTAATCTTAAAATTCCTGCATCTTCTGTACCAAAATAAAAATATGAATAATCTTCTGATATAGAATTAACTGCACCTACCTGATTATATTGCTCCCAACTAAAAACATTAAATCTATTATCAACTTGACCTAATAGAGGCCCAATCAATGATATGAAGAATAACAGATTAAAAATGTTACTATTTTTTGCTTTTGTGTTTGTTGAAGCTATTACGCTTATATCCTTTTCTGACTTTCGATACATGTCCGTTATCTAAATATATGACCACATTTGCAAATTGTTTCACAAAATAATCACTCGTTGAAGATAAAATAATAGTGGTTCCTAGAATATTATTCATCTTCATTATTTTTTTACGCAGAATCATCTCATTTTTTGGATCTAAATATAGACCATAATCATCTACAATCAATACCCTGGGATCTTTTTCAACTCCTACCACAATTTTTAACCAATGTTTTTCACCATCTGACAATTTATTAATTGGCATTTTCCAAAGATGTTCTAGGCTAAAGTGTTTAAAATGTCGTATGCGAATTTGGTTTATCTTAGCAGAAAACATTCCTTTTAAAAATTGTTCAACTGTCCTGTGACTCTTTAAATATTGGGAAAAATCATTAAACATGTCTACATGAATATATTGAATCTCTTTGTGTTTCTTAATGTTTCCAAGAAAATTGGTTTTGAAAGGATTTCCCTGATAAAGAACATCTCCTTTTGACTCTTTTTGTAATCCTGAAAGGACTTTCATTAGAGATGACTTTCCTGATCCAAAATTACCACATACACCATAAATTAATCCATTGTGGAACTTTAAAGTGTTTATCTCTAAAGCCTTTTTTGATCCGAACTTGAGCTTCAGACCGCTAATATCATAAATCTGTTTTAATTCCATCTTTTTTTTCTCCTTAAAAAGACAGGGAAACTATTCTATAAATCTTCTAAATATTTTTCTGCATCTATTGCGGCCATACAACCAGAACCAGCCGCTGTAATTGCTTGCCTATAGTGACTATCTTGTACATCACCACAAGCAAAAATTCCAGCTACATTAGTTAAAGTTGATCCGGGATTGGTAATGATATATCCTTGGTCGTCTAAATCGATAATACCTTTAAACTGACCAGTATTTGGCTTATGGCCAATACCGTAGAATACACCTTCGCAATCAAAATTTCTTTCTTTCCCATCAATAGTATCTTTTAATAAGACCCCAGAAACTCCATCTTTTTGAGAACCAAAAATGTCAGTTACTACTGCATTTTTAATAATCTCAATTTTTGGATTATCTAACACCCTATCAATCATAATTTTAGATGCACGAAATTCTTCTCGTCGATGGATAAGTGTTACCTTGCTAGCAAATTTTGTTAAAAAACTTGCTTCTTCCATCGCTGAATCACCTCCACCGACCACTATAATCTCTTTATCTTTGAAAAAATAACCATCACATGTCGCGCAAGTGCTAACTCCATACCCCATTAACTCTTTTTCCGCCTTCAGACCTAACATTCTTGCAGAGGCACCAGTAGAAACAATTACTGATTCAGCAAGATATTCTTCATCTTGAACGTAAACTTTGAATGGAGAGCTAGAGAAATCAACTTTTGAGACATATTTATAAAAACATTCGGCTCCAAATCTCTGAGCTTGTTTTCGAAAGAGATCCATCATATCTGGACCTAAAACACCGTCAGGAAATCCTGGATAATTTTCTACATCTGTAGTAATTGTCAATTGACCTCCGGGCTGATTCCCTTCAAAGACAATTGGATTCAAATTAGCACGAGCAGCATAAATCGCAGCTGTTAATCCAGCTGGACCAGAACCGATAATGATAGTTTTATGAATAGTTTTATCTGTCATTTAAATTAATTGTTTAATATTAACTCTTTTTTATGATTTGGTTAATACTATCAACTAATGCCTGCTCAGACTGAAGTCCAACTTCTTGTCTTACAATTTCTCCATTGCTAAAAAACAATAATGTTGGAATGCTGCGAATACCGTATTTTACGGGCACTTCTTTGACTTCATCGACATTTACCTTACCTACAAGGACGTTATCGCTGAATTCATTAGAAATTTTATCTAAAATGGGTGCTATGGCCTTACATGGACCGCACCATTCAGCCCAAAAGTCTACAATTACAAGCTTTTGTGCTTTAATTACAAGCTCTTCAAAGTTTTGATCTGTTATTTTGATAATTTTTTCAGACATAAGTTTTCCGAATCATATTAATAATTACCATGGAATTTATAAGAATAATTGAATTTGAGTAACAAAAAAATAAGTTAAATGATTTTTCCGAGAGATATTATCCGGAAATTTTTAGAAATCTTCTTTTGCCAATCTTAATTATCAAATCTCCACATCCCTTACTGAGAGGATGACTTGGGTCAGAACAAACTTCTCCATCTATTTTTATAGCATTCTGTGCTATTAGACGCTTGCCTTCTGCCTTACTTTTAATCAAGCTTTCTGATATCAAAACTTCAAGAATAGTCGTATCGTCATATAAGTCAAATACAGTGATATTATCTGGAATAGACTTCTTAACAAATATTTGATCAAATGCCTGCTCAGCTTTAAGTGCTGTATCCATGTCATAGTAACGCGTAACTAAATCTTTGGCTAAATCTCTTTTTATATCTCTTGGATTTATAGAAGTGTCTTTAAGTTGATTTTCTACTGATAAAACTTTTTCTTTGTCGGCAAATACAGCCAATTTATAGTATTTACAGATCATAGAATCATTAATAGACATTAACTTACCGTACATGTCTTCGGGAGAATCATCCAGCGCAATATAATTATCATATGACTTTGACATCTTTTCTATTCCGTCAGTACCTTCCAATAGAGGTAGTGTGATGATAGACTGAGGTTCTTGATCGTACTCTCGCTGTAAGTCTCTACCAACTAACAAATTAAATTTTTGATCAGTACCACCTAACTCTACATCAGATTTAATTTCAACAGAATCCATTGCTTGCGCTAAAGGGTATAAGAATTCATGCATTGAAATAGGAATTTTAGATTCAAAGCGTTTTGTAAAATCATCTCTCTCAATCATGCGAGCAACAGTATACTTACTACTCATTTTTATTACATCAGAAAAGTTCATTTTATTTAGCCAAGTACTGTTAAATAAGACTTTAAGAGTTTTTACATCAAGTATAACTTTAGATTGTTCGATATATGATTCTGCATTATTTTTTGCCTCCTCCAAAGTAAGTTGTGGACGTGTCTTGTTACGCTCAGAAGGGTCTCCAATCATTGCTGTGAAATCACCAATTACAAGAATAGCTTGGTGTCCTAGGTCTTGAAAATCTCTTAGCTTTTGAAGAACAACGCTATGTCCGATATGTAGATCTGGCCTACTCGGGTCGCAGCCTAGTTTTATGACGAGAGGTTTGTTATTTTTAATAGAAAATTTTAGCTTATGCCTAAGGTCCTGAAGTGGAATTACCTCTTCTGTCCCTTTGGATATAATTTCTAACTGATCATCTACTGGTAAAAATGCCATTATTTTTTACTCATTTCTCGTCGGGCTTCTCTGTCTAAATCTCTCATCTTTAAAGCATCTTTTTTCTGATATGTTTTCTTACCTTTGGCTGTAGCAAATTCAATCTTTGCTATGCCCTCTTTAAAATAAGCTTTTAAGGGGACAATAGTTAATCCTTTTTGGGCTACAACATTCTTTAATCTTATCATCTCTTTTTTATGAAGAAGTAATTGACGATTTCTTGTCGGAGAATGACCTGAAAATCCTGTATGCGAATATGAGCTAATATGTGCTCCAATTAACCATACTTTTGCATCTTTAATTGAAACAAAACTATCCTTTAAATTCAATTTCTTTTCTCTCAAACTTTTAACCTCGCTACCGAGGAGGATCATACCAGCTTCATACCGATCGATAATCGTATAGCTATGAAAAGCTTTTCTGTTATTACTAATAATCTCTATATTTTCGCTCATAAAAAAAGTTCTATTATTTTAATATTATTTTGTTAAATTTAAATATTGTTAAATATACAAAGTTTTCAACATTATGTGTATAACAATTGTGTGTTAAGTTTTTTTGTATCATATTTATACCAAAACTTAAAGAGAAAATATAATTATGAGTAGTATTTATAAACGAAAAAGAAATGGGAAAAATGATGGATATGTAATGTATTCGATTTATGCCTACGATCCTTTAAAAAATAAAAAAAGGTATTTTAATATAACTTTAGGAAAAATTGGTCCTACCCTAACCTGGGATGACTGCTTGAAACAAAAAAAAGAACTTGATCGTGTTTTTGCTATTAAAAAAGGCGGTAAACGAGAAATGCAGCTAAGTAGCGCTATTAAAACCTATCTAAAGCACAAAATGATACATTTTATAACAAAACCTCCTAAAGCAAGCTCTATGAAGCTTCAAAACTACCACCTGTATAAGTTTGAAGAGGTTATTGTTCAAAGATATGGATCTGGTATCATGATGAAGCATATCGATAGTAACATATTAGATTGGTATTTCGATATAAGAGAACAAGAACTCAAGGCTAGTTCAATGATTGTTCATAAGAGAATAATAGATAGTTTTCTAAATTGGATTAAGAATTGAGCGAGTGACGCGATTCGAACGCGCGACCCCAACCTTGGCAAGGTTGTGCTCTACCAGCTGAGCTACACTCGCATGTGTGGTGCATAATAAAACAAAATTATGGTTTTTCAAAAGAAAAATCTGCATTACCTGCTATCTTCTCAATCAATGCTGCAACGTCTTTATCGTCCGGAATACCCGGTGATAAAGGTACACTAAAAAATATACTACGATCTCCGTACTTTGCCAAAGATTGACCCAACTCAAATGCTTCTTTTTGATACTTTGTTACCAAAGTAAGTACATTGGGTTCATTGGCATATATTTCTTCCAATTTTTTTGATGCATCCTTGGCTTGCAATCTTTTTAGGCGGAAATCTATCTCTTGAAGACGACTAAATGGTGCTGAAACGTCTTCTACTGCCTTATTTAGGTCTTTTATTCTGATATCAAGAATACTTAAATGCTTTCCTTGAATACCAGTAGAATATACTAATGGACCATCTTGAGCTTGTTTACTCCTAGGTTCAGTTCTTCTGGTAACTCCACTTAGAAAAATATAATCTGCTTTAGGAAATGCATTAGAAAGATCTACTCCATTACTTGAGCTAATATCTATCAATAAAACTACAATATCTACCTCTGGCTTTACTATATCAACATACCTATTACCTTCTGATATAAAATTTTTATTGATGATAGATTCATATCTAGTAGCTTCACTTAGGCCTATAAATCCAATTTTAACACCATCTTCTTCTTTAATGTGATAAGGTTTGAATAATAAACTATTTGTATTCTTGTCATACAAATTTGCTGATAGAAAATTTATTGATGAACCTGAGATAATTTCTTTCAGGAAAACTTCTCCTAATTTAAAATCATTTGATCCAATATTTATAACCTCATAACCGATAAGCTCGAGAGCGCTAACAAAATTTCTAGCTTTATATTTTTTACTATCTACTCTTAAGCCGTCAGGATTAATAACTCCATGTGAAAAGAATGTATTTCCTGCATCGATAAGAAGAGGTTCTCTACCAGACATCATGTTTTTAAAAAAGAATGCTTTTCTTGCAAGCCCTCCTAATGGAGCCTTTGGACACCCGCAGTCATAATATTCTGCAAATACATTTGATGTAGCTACAAGAGAAACATTATAAGTTTTTTTACTTGTTTCTTCGTTTTGTGCAAACAAGGCACTGACTAATAATAATATAAATATTTTCTTCATTTTCTCAATTTAGCCCTTTTATCCCTAAGCACAAATGGTAATAAAAACATATAAATACCTGATATACTAACAACAATTAAAAGTATCCCAGTAGGTAAAAACCATCCAAACTTTACATAATCTGTAAAGAAAGAACCGTCATGTACGGATTCAATAATATCTGATCTTCTATAATTCACTGAGAACACTTCTGCTGTCTGGCTATCTATTTGTATTTCCCAATGATTGTTTGATCTAATTTTTGCAATTCCCTTATCTGGACGAATATCAATACGATCTATATCATCCCATGAATTAATCTCTGCCTGAGGTATACTCTTTGCTGCATCCAAATAGCTAATAAGCATTGTAGGTTTATTGGCACTAACTTTTTCTATACTAGGCTGAATCCAATTCGATTGTTTTTTCAGCTGTAGCAATACTCCTGTTGTAAAAATTAACATTACAGGAACAATAATAAACGGAGAAATCCAATAATGAATTTGTCTTATTTTCTTATTTAGCTTCAAAATTATTTTAAAATGCTTTCTAGCTCATCCATCAAGAAGTTCATCTTTCTTGACACGGCTTCAAAAGGTTCAGATGTCGTCATATCTACTCCTGCTAAATTAAGCAGCTCTACAGGATAATCAGAACTACCACTAGATAGGAATGTAATAAAGTCATCAATTCCACCTTGGCCATCATTCTGGACTCGTTCAGAAATTTTTTCTCCCGCGGCAAATGATGTCGCATATGCATACATATAATAGTTATAATAAAAATGAGGTATACGTGACCAAGAATATGCTTCTTCTTCTGTTATTTCCATACTTGGGCCCCAATATCTACTATACATCTCACCAAAACTAGTTGTTAGAAAATCTTCAGTTAAAATCTGGCCATTCTCTGCTGCTTCATGTATCAGTAATTCAAATTCTGCAAAGCGTGTCTGTCTATAGTATGTCGATCCAATATTTTGAATATAATTTTGGAGTAAAACAGCTTTCTCCTCATCATTCTCTACATTAGCTAGCAAATAATCCATAAGTAAAGACTCGGTAGTTACTGATGCTACTTCTGCATTGAATGTATCATATCCATAATATGGATATGGCTGATTCTTTTGACTCAAATAAGAATGGTAAGCATGACCTAGTTCATGAGCTAATGTAAAAATATCATCTAAAGTACCAGAAAAATTTAACTTAATTCTTGGAGGTAAATCCCAAGTAGAAGACATATATGCACCACTTTCTTTTCCTTGGTTTTCAAATACATCAATTAAATTCTCACTATACATTTTCTCTGTAAATTTTTGTAATTCTCCGTCGTTAGCTTGCAATAATGGCTGTAAAGCTTCTAATACCATTTGCTGGCCTTCTTCATATGTATACTCTTTCGAAAAATCTGCGAGAGGAGCATATGTATCAAATGGCTTTATTTTATCTAAACCAAGAAGTTCAGCTTTAAGTTCTGCCCATCTATGCAAAGGTTGAAGATTATTATTTACGCTCTTAACTAAATTTTTATAGATATCTGTGGATATTCCAGATCCTTTCATTTTAGCCTCTAGAGTGTTTTCATAGCCTCGTGCTTTAGCATAGAAAATATGGCCCTCTACATTCCCTTTCATCAACACTGATGTTGTATTTAATGAATTTTTGAAAGGTACATATAGAGCTTTATACATATCTTCTCTGACTCTTCTATCAGTTGACTTACTATATTTACCATACCTACCAGGAGACATCGTCAAATCATTTCCATTCTCGTCTTCAAATGTTCCCCATTTAAAATCTGTAGCTCTCATTATATCATAAGCTTCATTAGGGACTCCAGATAGTTTTCCAGCCATCGTTAAAATTCTCTCTTCTTTTTCCGACAATATGTACGATTTAGCAATATACATATCCTTAAAATCTTTCTCATAAACTCTTAATTTCGGCTCTCTATTCATAAAATCTTCTAACACGCTATAATCAGACTCGAGCATTTCAGGAGTATAGTATGCTGTCACTTCTCCTGATTTTATAGCCACATTTCTCACTCTTTGGACCATCTCTTGATATTGCTCATTAGTTAAATCTGCGTTTAGCGAATTTGATGCATAATGATATAGTTTTCCAAAATATTGATTAATTTTCTCGCTTAACTTTATTGACTCTAAAAAAGTTTCAGGATTTGAAATCAGCTTACCCTTATAATTTCCCATTCCAGGGTAAAGACTTTTAAGTTCTTCTAGATCGCGTTCCCATGCAGCATCTGTTGCATATACGGCTGTTAGATCCCATTTATACTTTGAATCAATTTCAGATCTTAGAGGTATTTCTAAATTTGATGAGTTATTATTTTCAGCACAAGACATAAGGATGAAAAGATAAAAAATAATTAGTCTAAAATACATAGTAAATATTCCTTCTTTGTTAGTTAAGATATAGATTAACATATTATAACGAAAAAAATTATCAAAGAAAATTATAAAATAGGTATAGCTCTTGGTGGTGGTGCTGCGCGAGGATATGCACATATTGGTGTACTCAAAGCTATCGATGAATTAAAAATTCCCATTGCTTTTATATCTGGAACTAGTATTGGATCTTTTATAGGAGCTTTATATGCATCTGGAAATCTTATTCAATTTGAAGAGGAAATCAGGAGTAAAAATAGCTTTATAAGAGATGTTTTGTTTAAGCTAGATCCGATCTATCCAAAATTGGCAGTAATGAATGGGAATGAAGTAATAAAAGTCTTTAAAAAACTTACCGATATAACCACCTTTGAAGAGCTAAATATTCCTCTCACTACAGTAGCAACAGATATTGTTAAAAATAAAAAAGTGGAATGCAATTCTGGAGATTTAATTAATGCCATCAAAGCCAGTATTGCTATTCCAGGAGTATTAAGTCCTACCTATATAAATAATACACTTTGTGTCGATGGTGGGTTAATAGATCCTGTACCGTTAGAATCTGCGATTAATATGGGCTCAGATTATACTATAGCAGTCAATCTTTATGGTTTAAAATCTTCTAAGAAACAAGATGAGAAATATAATATTATTGATATCATTGATCGATCAGCAAAAATTGTTTTAAATAATATTACTCACCTTAGTTTTAAACTAAATAAACCAGACCTGCTTATTGAACCTCCAATAGATCAATTTAAAGGCTGGGATTTTCATAAAGCAAAAGAACTAATTGATATTGGCTATGAAGAAGGAAAAAAATCTTTAATAGAAAGTAAGTTATTTATTTAAAATATTCTTCAGCGCATCTAAGAAGTAATTAACACAATCTTCCTTGCCTACTTAAATGAACAGACTATTAATTTGTTATATTTTTTCTATAGATATAATAGTTCTATTCTGATAAAACTTCGCTTCTTTTAGCGATACGAACAGACATTTCTACTCTCTCAAGCGGATTATCATTTTGATCTTTTGCAACAGCTGCAATTTGATCAATGACGTCTAATCCATCTATAACTTTACCAAATACGGTATAGTTGTTATCTAAGAAATCTGGATTACCATGACAAACAAAGAATTGGCTTGAAGCACTATCAGGGTCATTGGTTCTTGCCATAGATAGAATTCCTTTTACATGAGGCGTATCACTGAATTCTTGAGGAATAAGCCAAGTACTTGGATCTTCTTCATTTCCAATACCAAAAAATTTACCTGCTCGACCACCCGTACCATGAGTAGCTTTATTCTCATTTCTAGAATTAGGATCTCCTCCTTGAATCATAAAGTCTGGAATGACTCTATGGAACGTAGTGCCATCAAAATATCCTTCATTGATTAGCGTCACAAAACTGTCGACATGCATTGGAGCGATATCAGGATAAAACTCTACCACCATATCTCCATAGTTTGTTGAAATTACTGCTACCTCATTTTCTTTTTCATAAGTCATAAATAATACCCCTATCACTAATAATGTTAATAATATTAATCCTAATGCTCTATTCATCGCTTCACCTTTTCAACTTCCATTGTAATTGTTGGATGTTTTCTTGGTGCAAATATAGCATTTAATACTTCAAATTCTAAATTGAATTTTTCTAATTTTGCTCTTGTAATAACCTGCAATTCTACTGTTTCATGAGCAGGAATTTCAATCACATCTATATCCATAAAGAAACTATAATCACTAATGTTCTTTAAAATGAATCTAGCGTCAGAATTATTTTTAATTTCTACGTAAGCTAAGTCTCTCTTATAGCTTGAATCATCATATTTATATTTAAAAGATTCGATTTCTAAGCTAGCATGAATTAAAGGAATCAACCATTCTTCTCTTCCAATTAAACTGTTTTTATGCCAAACAACTGTCTGTCTATCAAATAAAGCTTTTTGGATTGATTTTTGATTTCTTTTTTTAGCAAAAACTAATGTAACTGGTCTATGGCCTCCGCTAGGAACTTCATACTCCCAATCAATAAATCCATGTATATCTGAGTTTCCCATGATTGTTAGATTATTATCTAGAGCAATCTGAAGAGCGCCATCAGAAAATTTTCCTCTATTAACCACTTCTATGCCGTGGAGTAGGCCTTTCTTAATCAATTCTTTGTGAATATCCTTTAGCTCCAATAAGCCATAAGGCTCTTGTCTTCTATATGGATGATTCCAGAAAGTAAAAGCATTTTGCTTTTTTGCTTCTTCAAAAAGTTCAATTGGATCTTCAATGATTAATGCATTAGCATCTGTAACAAAGATTGCATTACAGTGACCAAGTGGCATGCTTCTTGACAGTTCAATACCATGCACTAATATGAGATCACTTTTAACGGCACTTTCTGCAATGCTATAAGATCTATTTTTATCTGGGTTGGGTATGTCAGCGCCATTACCAGAATAATTAGGATCTTTATATAAATGATCTGTAATAGCTAAAACATCAAGCTGTTCTCTGTCAGCTTCTTCTACTCTAATTGTTGGCCATACATCTGCATCTGAAAACACAGTATGTGAATGAAAATCAGATACTAAAGTTAAATGACCGTCAATATCAGGAAAATTAATTCCTTTATGAGAAGATAGCTCCTGCGCATTTAAAATTGCACAGCAACTAATAATAAACAATAGGATATTTTTATTACTCAAGATCTCTCGTGTATTGTTCAACGCCATCAATCTTACCATCAAGGTCAAAGAAGAATAGCCCTACTATATCTTTTGTTAATTTCATTTCTTAATTCTCTTTTCTTCCCTGATTAATTAAAGTAATACCAAACATTTTAATAAAAAAATCTTAGCATTACACTACTAAATATTAAGTGGAGCTGACAGGGATTGAACCTGCGACCTCATGAATGCCATCCACGCGCTCTACCAACTGAGCTACAGCCCCAAATTATTTATGATTTACCTTTTTCCAGTCTTTATCAAACTGATCAATCCCTTGATCGGTTAAATCATGTTTATACATTTCTTTCAAAATAGATGGTGGGAGTGTTACTATATCAGTACCAGCTATAAAAGCGTTTGTGACATGGTCGGTAGTTCGAATGGATGCAGCAAGAATTTCCGGCGGATGCCCAATATTACTTCTATCATAGATAGTTCGAATAGATTCTATTAATCCAATACCACTTAAACCATTATCTTCGCAACGTCCTATAAAAGGTGATACATACTTTGCACCAGCTTTGGCACATAAAATTGCTTGAGTAGTAGAAAAAATAAGAGTCACATTTACTGGAATGCCTTTATCCGAAAGAAATTTACATACCTTTAAACCTTCTTCTGTACATGGTACTTTGATAGTGATATTAGAACTGATTGAATAGTATTGTTTTGCTTGGGATATCATCTCTTCAGCTGTATCAGCAACTACTTCAGCGCTAATACTTGAATCGTCAGAAAATAGTGCTGAAATATCCTTAATAACATCGATAGGATCTCTACCTGATTGCATCATTAAGGTTGGATTTGTAGTTACGCCATCAATCATTCCTGTTTCAGAATGCTGACGAATAACTTCTACGTCTGATGTATCAAGAAAAATCTTCATAGTGAGACAATTTAATAAAAAAAATTGTAAATACAATTTTAATGTGATGAAATAAAAAAGGGCTATAAAATTATAGCCCTTTTTTTAATCTGATAAGATTGAGATTAAGAAATTATCCGCGAGTTTCGCTGCCTTATTCTTCTCCGCCTTTACGTCTACAATTATCTTTCCATGCTTGTTTTATCTCTTTATAAGAATTCACTGTTAAAATACTACCATCTTCAAAGACAATATCAACAGGGAACACAAGTTCTGGTCTTTTTTTCTCTCCATCATAAGACTCAAAGAATGCTTTCATTTGCGTAGCTAAGTCTTCTTCATCTGATGCAGTAAGCGTTGATCCATCAGGCATTGTAAAGCTTACAGGAAATACAAAAGAGAAACATCTCTTGTCATTTTCTTCCCCTCTACATGCTTGAAATGCTTCTTTTAATTCCTCGTCAGAATTTACTGTTAAAATTTCGCCTTCTGCGCCTTCTTCTTCAGGTTTGAATTGTACTTGAATTGGAAACGTGAATGCTGGTTTTTCTTTAGCTCCAGTCGCTTTAAAATGCGCTTTTAATGTAGTGTGAAACTCTTTACCGTCAGCTACAGTATAAGATGATCCATCTGAAAATGAGAATGATAGTGGAAATACAAATCTAAAGCATTTTCTTTTTCCATGTCTTTTTCTATCATCACCGGCTCTATCACCTAATTTTCTACCATCTCTAGCAAAAAATACTTCGGTAACATCTCCAGCATCTATAGCCATATCACCTAAAGATAATTGATATCCATAGCCAGGAGATAATTCTACTTCAATAGCTATATGATCAAAGTATTGGTTTTCAATAACCAATCGAGAAAGAGCTGGTAGATCTACATTATCTACTTCTATTTTATTCTCATCATTAGCAATAGCTTCGATAAGCTGCATATCGTTCATCATATCTGCTTCCATATAAGACATATTGTCTTGACACGAAGAAATAAAGAACACCATTCCAAACATTAATAATATTTTTTTCATTTTATAAAATCCTTTTTAGTTTATACGTTAGCAAAGTTATTATTTATTTCTGTTACTGTCAAAATCTCTTTTTGTTCGATTTTGATCTTGAGGAGGAGGAGGAGTGCCTCTACGATCTCTCATAATCTTTCCCCAGGCTCCCAATGCTTCTTGGTCCTTGAAAGACATTTTTTTAGATAGATTAGATTTCATTCTTTCTTCAAAGAATAGCAATTTCATACGTTGCTGTTCTGTTATAATACCTTTTGTATCTTTTAGAAATTTACTTTCCAATCTGACTAAAGTACCTTTCATTCGTACTTTAGAATCTATTGCTGCATCAACATCAAATTTTGATCGATCATCTTTAGCAGCAGATCGTAATGTTCTTAATTTTTCTTGATGTGCTTTTTTTGCCTCATCTGATCTTTTATGAAATTCATTTTGTAGCGGAAAGAACTTTTGAGCTTGCTCAGAAGTAAGATCTAAATGCTTTGTCAGTGTTCCTATAACCCACGCTTCACGCTGCTCTTTTCCTTGCTCCATCTTTTTCATCATCACTTCTCTCTTGCCACTATCTTGAGCATATAGTCCAGCAGTTAAAGCTAGTAGTATTAGCATATTTTTCATTTAAAACTCCTCGTTATTGCTTACAAACTCTATGTTATTGTCTGCAAATATGTTAATTAAGTCTAATTCATCTAAATCATTAGAATCTTCTAAATAATCCATTTCAGCATATAAATTTTCTTCTGAAGCAATAACTCCAATAGGAATGAAAATATAAAAAAGAATTGCAATAGCTAAAGTAGATAATCCAATACCTGTTTTTCGTTTATTTGACGATTCTGAATCAATCCTATGATTAAGCTTATCTAAAAACTCATCAGTATCTAATGATACATTAGTTTTAAAATGCTTCTGTCTAAAATGATCGCTCATCTATTTGTATCCATAATTTTACGTAACGTTTTTAAACCATGACTATAATTGTTTTTTGCTGCATCTTCAGAAATATTTAAAACATCACCAACTTCCCTAAAAGACAAACCCTCTGAAACGCGTAGATTCATTACATTTCTCTGTTTTTTTGGTAATGTTTTAATAGCATTCCATAGTTCTATACTTAATGCTTTTTTTTCATAATTATCATCAGAAACATGCAATTCTGGTACTTGATCTAAATGAAGGAATGAACGCCATTTATTTTTAAAAAAATAAGAATTCAATGTATTTACCTTTATACGATATAAATAAGTGGTGAATGCAGCATCAAATCGGAAGTTCTTTAATGATTTATACAGCTTGATGAATACGCGCTGTGTTAAATCGTCTGCTTCGAGCTCATCCCGAGTAATTGAATAGTAATAATTATATGTCATATTTATATGCTTTGTTACAAGTTTATCAAAAGCCTTTCGATCGCCATCATTAAACTGCTTTATTAGATCATGATCTTTCGGCATACAAGTATGACTATTTAGAATTGAAAAAGTAAAAGATTATTTTTTTCTTGCCTCAGTAAAAGATTGTACGCCCATGATAATAGCGCTCAAACATAGAACGAATGTGGTGAACTGCTCTACCGTAGCAAGAGGTCTTAATAAAGCGCCTCCACTGATTAGATAACCAAAAATAGCTAGTACAGATTTATAAGTAGATCCTACACCCATAGCCAATATAAATAAATTAATATGTGCAAAGTGCCTGCTCTGATTTGGAAAACGATCAGATAGAAGAGTAAATCCACCTACAATTCCACCTAAAAAAGCTGGGATTAATGCTGTAATACTTTCAGCGCCTGTCATAATATAAAAAGCGCCTCCTAAAATCAATAAACTAATACTTACTTTTTTAAAAATATGATTCATTTTATTCTCCTTTTAAGCGTTGCCTAAACTATCAACTATCTTTTTAAAACTTTCATTCAATTCTACAATCATCTTTTGAGTATAAGGATTATATTTCTGAATATCTTCAAATAATTCCCATGAGTCATTACAAGTCTGACTCACAAGCTTATGTAATGCTTTATAACCAACGGTATCAATATTAGTCTGTTGTGTTCCAAAATCATCAATCACTCTTCCTACCAAATGAGTTAATCCTTGTGAGCGCGCTGCCATCATATCATGTTCTTCAGAAGAAATTTCTTCAATTATAATATTTTGACTTTCAAAGTAGGCTTTCCAGAATTCATATCTGTCATGTATATCACGTACTTTTTCCATCATCATCACTGAATCACGCTCTTGAAGCGAGTCAGGTCCAAATAGTGGATGTGTAGCAATAATATCTACCTCAGAAGGAAGATGATCTAACATTGCTTGCTTTGGATGAACTTTAACAGAACAGACATCAATTATAGTTTTTTTACCGCTTATTTTTCCAGATAAGCTGTCCATTAAGCCTTCAAAATCTCTAATTGGAACTGCAACAAATATTGTATCATTTTTTAATACATCTTCTAAAGATACAAAATTAATATCTGATTGATTAATGGGATCGATATCAAACACGTCTACTTCAAATCCCTTGATAAGTAACTGATGGAGCATAGTTCCAAATCGTCCAAATCCAATAATGCTAACTTTATTCATTGTTATCAATCCTTTCTACCGCTAAAAATAATGTTAAATTTTTCTTTAGATCATGAATATCGCTTTCGAGAATATTTAATCCATATTTCTCTGCAGAATTTTTACTTGCAATCACTGCAACATTATCTGAGAATCTTCCTTCTGAAAGATCTTGTGCTGCTTTAGCAGTATCATCCTCTTCCACAAGTTTTTTGGACCAAAATTTCTCTGCTAAATAGTCTTTACACTGCTTTAAAGCTTGTTCATGAGAATGAATTTCTTCAATATCTCCTAGAGAAATATTATCTTTTGCTAATAAATTTTGGCTAATCTCAACATAGAACATATCTATGATCTTACACTGATTTTTAGCAAGCGCTTCAACACTTTCAATTACAACGCCTCCTTGTGCATTTTCCATTGCAAAAATTCCAATATCAATCGTTTTTGATGTTAAGCTATTCAATACATTCATTGAGCTTACTAAGTAATCTAGCTCGAATTCTTTGATATCAAATTTATTACAATAAGATCCTGCTGCTTCTTCACTAAAACTTCCCGCTATTCCTTGTATGCCAATCTTCTTCATTTTTTCTCCAAAATATGCTTAATTGCTGTAATATACCCATGCTTACCTTCGCCATAATACTGAGCCAAACAAACACCCTTTATTACTGATATTTTTCTAAAATTTTCTCGATTATGAATATCAGATAAATGTACTTCAATTGCCTTTAGTTGCGTTGCGACAATAGCATCTCTTAATGCATATGAATAATGAGTCAATGCGCCTGGATTGATAATAAGATAATCTATATCTCTACGCTTTGAATGAATAAAATCAATAATAGCGCCTTCAGAATTAGAATGAAAGAATTCTAAGCTCAAATTAGCACATGCTTCATGATTTTCTATCCAAGAATTAACCTCTGACAATGATTCAGAGCCGTATATTTCAGGCTCTCTTTCTCCTAATAAATTCAAATTAGGACCATTTACAATAATAATATTCATAAGACTCCTAAACTTTCTTCAATGTGATTTAATGTTATATTTTTACTAACAATAGCCTTTCCAATTTCTGAAATTAATACAAATCTTATTTGTGATTCTCTAAATTTTTTATCTCTTTTTACAAATTCAATAATCTCAGCTTTGTCTTTAACATCAATAGAAGGTAATGTAAAAGCAGATAAGGCTTTCAACCCTTTATGATAATCTTTTTCATTCAAACTACCAGCAGTATGTGAAAGATATAATCCACACTTCATTCCATATAGAATTGCTTCTCCGTGAAGCAATGTTTTATACTGAAAATAACCTTCAAGAGCATGCCCAATAGTATGGCCAAAATTTAAAATCATTCTCAAGTCATTTTCATTTACATCCCGACTTACCACTTCGCTCTTAATTTGACAGGATCTCAAGATAATTTTTTTAAGAATTGTATCATTTTTATTATTGAGGATATCGGACATATTTTTTACGATATAGTCAAACAAATCTCTGTCATAAATAAATCCATATTTAATTGCTTCAGCTAATGAGGCATTTATTTCTCTTTCAGGTAATGTAGATAAAAAAGATGTATCGATAATAACTGCTTTTGGTTGATGTATTCTTCCTATTAAATTCTTTCCACTTTTTAGATTTACGCCAGTTTTTCCTCCAATAGAAGAATCAATCATAGCCAATAATGTAGTAGGATATTGTATGTAATTAATGCCTCGCATGAAAATAGAGGCTACAAAACCGGCTGTATCACCGACTACGCCACCGCCTACTGCAAAAATAGTGGAAGAGCGATCATATTGCATTGCAGTCATCTTATCACAGATTTCTACTGCCGTCTCAATCGATTTCGCTTCTTCTCCTTGATCGATAAAATGAAATTCTACATTTGGCAAAGATTTTAACACAGAAAATTTATCTTCAAATGCCTCATAGATTACTTCTTGAGTAACAAACATACACTTCGAAGAAGTTGCTATCAACGCAATAGCAGATTCCACAAAATTATCATCAAAAATAATATCGTAACTATCTTTTCCAAGATCTACCTTTACTGTATTATTCATTTATATATTCCATTATCATTTTACAACTA
Organism: uncultured bacterium; assembly: GCA_905182795.1. GTDB lineage: Bacteria > Fidelibacterota > Marinisomatia > Marinisomatales > Marinisomataceae > Marinisoma. Next base: position 73,496 of record CAJJCZ010000004.1, read on the forward strand.
TCATCAATATTTATATTGTCTGTATTCACATTAAGCTTAGATAGTGATTTATATCTTTCTTCTCTATCATTAAAAATATCTCTCATTAAATCTTTTTTATTTCCTACCGACAGCAAAGGTCTACTATTATCATTTTTAATTCTTTTATGAAGAGTCTCAAGTGATGTATCTAAATAAACGCAAAAAGATTGATCTAGAATTCTATAGTTCGAATCTTCTAGCACAATACCTCCACCTGTTGCACAAACAATATGATCTTTTAATACTATTTGTTCTAATTTCTCTGTCTCATAAGTGCGAAATTTATCTTCTCCATTTTTGAACATATCATTTATTGAAAGACTATGATCTTTCTCTAGTTCTGTATCAATATCTATAAAGGTCCAATCAAGCTTATCTGCTAAGATAGATCCTATAGTAGATTTTCCTGATCCCATCATTCCTATTAAGAAAATTTGCTTAATATTTTCCACTAGCTTTTATATGTTTTTTAAGTTGATCTAAGCTGTCTCCGCCAAATTTTTCTAATAATGCATCTGCTAAAACAATAGCTAACATAGCTTCACCAATAATTGAAGCTGCTGGTACAGCACAAGAATCTGTTCTTTCTTTATGCGCTAACTTTGGCTCCATAGTATTTAAATCAATAGATCGTAATGGCTTTATAAGCGTTGAAATAGGCTTCATACTTACTTTTACATGAATTGGCTGAGCATTGCTCATTCCACCTTCAATACCTCCGGCATTGTTGCTTGCACGCGTTATTTTACTATCCTCATATAAGATTTCATCATGCAATTCGCTACCAAATACAGCTGAAGAAGCAAATCCTGCTCCTACCTCTACACCTTTAAATGCATTTACGGACATCATAGCTTGTGAAATTCTTGCTTGAAGCTTCCCATCTGCATTGATATAAGTTCCTAATCCATATGGTAGTCCTTTTGCTATTACCTCAAAAGAGCCTCCAACAGAGTCACCATTAGTTCTAGCTTCATCAATTACATCCATCATCTTTTTCTCTGCATCTTTATCAAAACATCGTACAGGTGATGCATCTACTGTATCGTTTAATTCTTGTAAACTCATATCATTAGAAACAGCAGTATTATCTACTACATTATGGATTTGATATACACGACTTCCTACCGTAATACCTACCTCCTCTAATAACTTTCTACAAACAGCTCCAATTGCTACACGCATTGCTGTTTCTCTTGCAGAAGAACGCTCTAATACATTTCTGATATCATCTAATCCATACTTCATTACTCCTGCTAAATCTGCATGTCCAGGACGAGGCATTGTTACTTTTCTATGCTCTTTTTTTGGCTCTCCAATAGCCATTCTATCTTCCCAGTTCACCCAATCAAAATTTTTAATCAATAGAGAAATTGGTGACCCCAAAGTAACAGTATGACGTACTCCAGAAAATATTTCTGCATGGTCTTTTTCGATCTTCATACGACCGCCTCTACCATGCCCTTGCATTCTTCTAATTAAATCTTTTTCAATATACTCTTCTGTAATATTCATTCCAGCTGGTATACCTTCAATAATTCCAATTAATCCTTTTCCATGGGATTCTCCCGCAGTCATATATGATATTTTCTTTAACATATTACTTTCTCCAATTGTTTTTTAATGGAATCCAATTTCTGGTCCACATTATAGGTAGTTTCTGTCCAAATTTCAATAGACTTGATGGCTTGAAAAATAAGCATTTCTAGTCCATTGATTGATTGTTTTACTCGATCTTTATATTGATTTAAAAATAACGTATGATTTGAAATATAAATCAGATCAATAAGTATGCTATCTTTATCTACTGGGATATCAAAAAAGCTTATATTGTCTTTCTCTTGATACATTCCTAGCGGTGTTGTATTGATTGCAATATCAAATTTGTTATCAGATCCAGTATAAAGCTCAATATTTTTAGCACCTAATTTTTGAGCATATAATTGTATTTCTAATGCATTGTCAATTGACTTATTTTTAATTGTAATTGACTCAGCTCCTTGATCAATTAATGCCTTAACAATAGTTCTAGCTGAACCACCTGCGCCTAATACAAGACAGCGACTTGAATGAACATTAATATTATTTTTTTCAAGAAGCATTTTAAACCCATATAAATCTGTATTATATCCTGTTAAGATATCTCCTACTCTTTTAATGCAATTTGTATTACCTAATATCTTTACGTTGTCATCAATTTCATCTAAAAATTTTAATCCTGTTTTTTTATGTGGAATAGTGATATTTATTCCATCAAACTTTCCTTTTTTAAATCTATCAAAGAAAGAAGGGAGATCGTCGGAGGCAACATGATGTTTTTCATATGTACAATTATCCAATTCTAATTCTTTAAATAGAATTCTTTGCAATTCAGGGCTAATGCTTTTTTCTACTGGACTACCTATCAATCCTAGATTCATGCTTGTATCTCCTTCAATATGTTAAAAAATCCAGGCAAAGAAATATTGATACAGTCTGTATTGTCAATATGGTATTCCTTAAATGCTACTATACTTAATATGATAAATGCCATTGCTATGCGATGATCATCAAAAGATAAAATTTTAGCCATCTTTGTTGGTTTTCCTCCCTCTACTACTAGATTATTTCCCTCTTCATATGCATTGATACCAAATAATTGTAAATTCTTTATGATAGCATCCAATCTATCGCATTCTTTAAATCTCAATTCTTCTACTTCATAAAATATAGTTTTGCCTTCTGCAAATGCTGCAATTACTGCTAAGATAGGAATTTCATCGATTATAGATGGAATCATATGGGCTGGGACATCGCAGCTTTTAATGTCAGAACCAATAAATTGTATATTTCCACAAGATTCTCCATTATTTATTGTTGGATTAGATACCAAGCCTTGCACTCCCATTTTTTCAAGTACGTCAATAAAGCCAGTACGTGTAGGGTTTAATAAAATATTTTCTACAGTAAGACTAGAGCCTTTTAATAAAGCTGCTAATGCAATAAAAAAGGATGCAGATGATGGATCGGCGGGAATATCCATAGTAAATGATTGTAAAGCAGACGAAAGTGGGTTTACCTCAATATTATCACCATCTACTTTAATATCAGCTCCCATACTTTTTAGCATGATTTCTGTGTGATCTCTAGAATGTTTTAACTCTGTTACTAGACATGAATCTTTTGATCCTAAACCAGCTAACAATATCGCTGACTTGACTTGAGCGCTTGCAATAGGCATTTTATAATTAATTCTATCTAAACCGTTCGATGCATCAATGTGTAGTGGCAACAATCCATCATTTGATCTAATCGTACATCCCATTTCAGTTAATGGTGTAATAACCCTATTCATAGGTCTTTTAGATAGTGACGCATCTCCTATTAATGAGAACGAAAGGTGTTGTGAAGATAATAATCCTGTTAATAATCTAGAAGTTGTACCAGAATTTCCACAATCAATTGGTTCTATAGGATTTTCTAAAGTTGACCCTGTTACTAGAATAGTATCACCTTCTTTTTCTATTGAGACTCCACATGATTGCATTGCTTTAATGGTAGATTGTAAATCTTCTCCATCATTTAAATTTGTAATACAACTTACTCCACTTGCAATGGAAGCTAACATGATTGATCGATGCGAAATTGATTTATCTCCCGGTAATGAAATAGTAGAATTAATAATCATTATTTTGCTATTTCCTCTGCAATATTAAATGATAGTTCTAATGCTTGATTTGCATTCAACCTTGGATCACAATGAGTGTGATATCTAGAATTTAAATCATCATCACTTAACTTATATATACCACCCGTGCATTCTGTTACATTTTGACCTGTCATTTCTAGGTGAATTCCACCAAGATGACATCCTTTAGATTTTAAAACATGAATCGCTTTTGTAGTTTCATTTAATAACGATGAAAAATCTCTCGTTTTAAGACCAGAAGAGGATTTTACAGTATTCCCATGCATTGGATCAGAGATCCATAACACAGATTTTTTATGCTTATTAATCGTATCTATTAGTTTAGGTAAATGTGCTTCAATATTATCTTCTCCATAACGGAAGATTAATGAAATTTTACCTGGTTCATTACTTGGATTAATTACATCAATAATCTTAATTAATTCTTCTGGGTCTAGTGAAGGTCCACATTTAATTCCGATAGGATTGCTAATACCTCTACAATACTCTACATGCGCACTATTAACAAAACGTGTTCTATCTCCAATCCAAATAAAATGTGCTGAAGTGCAATAAATATCGTTAGATAAAGAATCTTTACGAGTTAATGCTTCTTCATAAGGAAGATGTAATCCTTCATGGCTCGTATAAAAATCTACCGTATTTAGGTCAATTACTTTCTCAGTATCAATACCTACAGCATCCATGAAATCTAAATATTCTGTAATTTTATTTGCAATTTCTTCATATTTCTTTCCCTCTTTACTCGCCTTTACAAATCCCATATTCCAGGAATTTACTTTACGCAAATTAGCGAATCCTCCTTGAGCAAAAGATCTTATCAAATTTAATGTAGATGCTGATTGTGAATATGCATGCAATAATCGCGCAGGATTAGGATTTCTATCTTTTTCTGTAAATTCTATTCCATTAACTGAATCTCCGTAATAGCTATTCAATGTTACGCCATCAATTGTTTCAGTCTCAGACGATCTTGGCTTTGCAAATTGTCCTGCAATTCTACCTAACTTGATAACGGGTACTTTCATTTTTGATGTAATGACTGCGCTCATTTGCAAAATGACACGAAAAGAATCTCGAATATTGTTGGCATTAAATTCTTTAAAACTTTCAGCACAATCTCCTCCCTGCACTAGAAAAGCCTTACCTTTCACTGCTTTTGCTAATTCTAACTTAAGGTTTTTACATTCTCCAGCAAATACCAATGGTGGAAATGTACTCAATCGCTCTAGCGCTTCGTCTAACTCGTTTTGATCTTTGTATTCAGGGATATGCTTTATATCAAAATTCTTCCATGAATCTTTTGTCCATTTACTCATTATTTCTCCTCAACTTTTTTTGACTCTGTAATAATCGATTGATAGATATGCTTTAAGAAGTCTCCTTCTATTGCTGAAAATTTGGCATCAATTCTTGCATAAATTCTATCTTCTCTATTTTGATCTAATACCGGCAGTCCTTCTTGTTTTTTAATATATCCAATGGTTGTCACGGCATCTAATCTATCAATTAACAAATCAAATACTTGGTTATCAATTGTATCAATTCTGTCTCTATTTTTTTCTATGTCTTTATTCATCATTACCTCCATATAACAAAAAACCCTAGCGAGTTATGCTAGGGTTCGTGTAGTTTTTTATATAGTCCTATTATTAGGCCTCTACAGTCTCCCTGCTTCTAAAATAATAATAGTCGAAAAAGTTCTTCATTTTATAGAGTTTAAACATAGGTGAATACAGTTAGCAAGATAAATTAATTATTTCACAAAAATCAATTTGCGCATTCTATTATCTGCTCTAATAGCAGACTCTGAGAATTTAAATGACTTAAACTCTCCTTTGTTATAAAGAGATGTTTGATCAGTGTAATGCGGTGATTTGAATACACCAGATTGGCCTGTTGGAAGAATACTTAAACCGTTATCAAAATTAGAAAAGTCAATAACTCTTCTCATAGAAGATCCTGCTCTGACATCAAATGGATCACTAACGGAATAACTAGCAGCTCTTGGTGTCATTCCAGATCCAGCCATTGGAAAAGGACCTGTACTGAAATTAATAAATCTTTTTACTAATGGATCTCTATCCAATCGATGACGATAAGTGACTTGATGCACGTCTCCCCATGTCAAGTCTCTAGGGTTGCCATAACTTTTAGTTAGAAAGTCATGCGCATCTTCAAAAGACTGATTAACAATATCATTCAACGTTTCTTTTTCACTTGATGAAACATTATCTATCCATAAGGTCGCCTTTCCATCAAAAATACTACGAATAGCTAACGAACGGATATATTTTAAGCTATAAAAAGTATCAAAAGAATCACTACCAAAACTTTGCAATTCATCTTGAAACAAATTTTGGACCAACTGAATGTAGATAGCATGAAAAACTACGGTAGCATTTGAGTCTAGAGACTCAACGCCATCCCATCCATTTAAGATATTATACATTTCATCTCCCTTAGCAGAAAAACCTTCAGTATAATTGTTATAGAATAATTTTGAGTACTCTTGAGCAAATGGTGACGTAATCTCATTCAAAATAGATTTCATATCTTCCACTCCTAACTTAGAATCCACTCTTAGTCTTCTATCAATTTGCTCTCCTCTACTAGGATCTGCCCAATATCGAGAAATATAATAAGGGTAGTCGTCATCGATTGTTTTGTTATTACCATTCGATATATATCCTTTTTCAGGATTATATACATATGGCATCTCATCAAAAGGAACATATCCTTTCCAATCATGCTTACTTGTACTGCCATCAAAAGGTATTAATTGTTCTGCTCCCAATCTAATTGGGATTTTAGCATTAGGTCTCCATCCAATATTTCCATTTTTATCTGCATAGGTCCAATTTTGTCCAGGCGCTCCAAATAATTTAGATGCTTCTGAAAATTCATCCCAATTGGTTGCCTGAGCTAGCTTAAATAAAGCCGTTGTCTCATCAAATGCATCGAACTCAGTCCACTGAAAAGAAATGGCTTTGCTTCCCCCTTTGGCATCAGGATGAATATCGCTCACAATAGGGCCTCGATGAGTAGATCTAATGGTTATAGTTTTGGTATTACCAGACTTTAGATACAGTACTTCTTCTTCAATCTTTAAATCTTTCCATTCTCCATCAAGCATATACTGCGTTTTATCATCATTTAATGTTTCAATATAAAAATCCATGTCATCCGTCATCACATTGGTAAAACCCCAACCAATATGATCGTTATGCCCTATAACAGGCAATGGGAATCCGTAGAGACCATACCCTCCAAAATTATAATTATCGCTCTTTAGTCTAATCTCATACCACCAGGGAGGCTGACCATAGCTCAAATGAGGATCATTCGCTAAAAGTGGGAGCCCTGTATCAGTTTTACTTCCTGAAACTACCCATGCATTCGATCCATATCCATCTCTGTCTGTTTTAAGTATTTCTCTAATTCTTTTGGTATCGCTGGCAAAATCTTGATAACTCTTTAGCAAGACATCGTTTGAAGCAATGGTAATAAAATTATCATCATAAGCTGGTAAGATTTCGTTTAAATATTCTGAACCTAATTGTTCATTCACAGCACCAAAAAATAGCTCTGAATCCCATCCACCCTGCAATTCCCATGCCATCATTGTTGACAAGGCAACTATATCTAGTGGTCTAAAAGTTGGTAATTTTTCTATACCTAAAAGCTTAAATTCTAACGGATAATCTGACGGAGATAGGGTTTCCACATAAGTATTAATACCAAAACATGTATCTTCGAGATGTTGTAACGTTTGAGCTGGAATTGTCGCTAAACTCTTTTGAGCAATTTTTTCAAATCCTAGTGTACGTAAAAATTTGTCTTCTCGAAACAGTGAGTCATTGAGCACTAAGCTAAGTTCGCCTTTATATGCATATGTCATAAATGCCATTTGGAACAGTCGATCTCTAGCTCCTACATACCCAGCCACTTTAAACATATCAGAATCATTTGAAGCAAAAATACTTGGGACACCATACTCATCAAAATAGACATCAACGGTATCTTGAATATCTAAATTACTAATTTCTCCCTCGTAAGGAATATCAGTAGGCTTTAAAAAAGACTTGACTGAAAAACCAATAAAAGCAACCGTAATAAAAACAGCTATTGGTAAATACCTACTTAATAAAATGAATGTTTTAGATTGTTTCCCCACATAATAACTTAAATATTATTCTTTTATATAATTAGTAAAAAAACTAGAGTTGTAGATATTTAGTAAAAAATTCTGCCGAAAATTTGAATGATGCTTCACGTGCTTCAGTATTTCCTCCCATACTAGGACCTCGATCAGCACAGGTTAATAATGCTAACTTTTGTCTTAGAGGTGTATTGATAGGTATTTGCCAATATTCACTCAACCAGAGCGTTCCTTCTCCATTCATTGGAAAGCGACAATCACCTAATGTATATCCATCTTCGCTCACTGTAACTTCCGATACTCTATCGAAAGAATGATGCGCATTTTTATAAATCGTAATATCAATATTAATTGGAAGTTCGCTCGCATACATTTTATCTATCAATTCAGTGCAGGCTTCTGCAGGTACCCAATTATCTAGTTCTCCAATAAGAATATGAATCGGAGCTGTACTGAATTGCATATTTTCGCTTGGATATGGATATGCCATACATGGTGGGTAAACGGGCAAATGGGCAGCAAACATAAACTCTCCGCCATTAATTGCATCAATCAATGGGAGCCACGCGGAGTATAACGATACTCCCCCTCCAAGACTCCACCCTGTAATCCCTGCACGATTAGTATCAATATTGGGATGGGTGCTAAGTGTCTCTAAAGCGCGATAACTATCTAAGATAACCATAGCTGTTGTCACTTCTGTCTGAGTACCAACTGTTGATTGGATATCACGACTATCAAAACTTTGTAATTGAAAAGTTGCAAACCCCATTTCTTGAAACATTTTTAAGTATTTTAGATGATGAGTACCCCAATTTAGACTTCCTGCTACTCCTATAATTAAAGGATACTTGATATTTGGATCAAAGTCTTCAGGTAGTGTTAAGATACCTGAAACATCTTGAACAGGCTCATTGTCTAAGTTCATAATAATCTCTTGAAAAGAGAATGGATTTGCACTTTTAAAAGTGACGACTTCTTGATTCCATATAAGATCTTGTCCAAACAGATAGGAAGATCCTATAACAGCAATAACATATATATATAATTTCATTTTTTCTCCAAAAGTTGTAAATAAGATTTAAATAAAAGGCCTCCGCCTCCACTATAACCAACCAATTCACCACTACTACCTACTACCCTATGACAAGGAATAATAATAGGAATACGATTAGAACCGCTGGCTCTTCCAACTGCTCGTGCAGCTTTGGGTTTTTTGATCTTTTCTGCTACTTGTTTATAGCTTTTTGTTTTACCATAAGGAATTTTAGAAATCTCCTCTAAAACACTTTTCGTAAAATCACTAGCCTCAACATGCAATGGAATATCAAATTTCTTTAATTTTCTTTTAAAATAGTGATTCAATTGACTTTGTATATCTTTTGCAAACTTAGAAGGCTTTCCTTCGTTTATCTTTAATGATAGCTGAGGATTAATTAGATCATTTTTCTGATCAGAGAAAGTCAATCTATATAAAGTATCATCTATATAGGATATTTTGAAGTAAAAATGTAACTGATCAACTTGAAATATTTTATGGTCCATAAGATTCTTATGATAGCCTAACAGCGGTACCATAGATAAAGATTTCAGATGCACCCGCTTGTAGCATAGATGTAGTAAATCTTATACAAACAATCGCGTCTGCATTTAATTCTTCCGCTTGAGACTTCATTCTATCCATCGCTTGTTCTCTTGATTCGGCCATCAACTTTGAATATTCTTTAATTTCTCCTCCAACGATATTTCTCAATCCAGCTATAATATCTTTTCCTATATGCCTTGCTCTAATTGATTGACCGCTAACAACTCCCAATACTTCGGCTATATTTCTATTTTCAACTTTCTCTTGTGTGGTAATAATCATTTGTGAATCTCCTTAGAATAGTAATCATCTTCTTTATTATTTAATCTTTCTTTTATGACTTTGATAAGGAGTACAAATAGTCCACTATATACTAGGAGTATTAATATACCTTCGGGGTAAAAATTTTGGATTTCTTGTAAGGCTAGATATAAAGTAAGAAGGTAAAAAGCTGTAAGTAATATGTATCCTATTTTTTCCATATTTAGAAGATGTTTTAACAAATTTAACTAGTTTTTTAGAATAAACTACAATATTATCAATCACTATGAGCAAAAAAAACTTATACTTAATTATAGGCTTAATGGTTATTGCTCTTTCTTATTTATCTTACGAACAATACAAGCTAAATAAAGAACTTGACGAATGGAAAGGTTACTATAAATCAGTAGCTATTTCGTATGTGCAAGAAATAATGGAAGCGCCAGAACTAAAGGCGCCAACTCTAGAAGAGATGGGTACAACTTTAGTTGATTTCGATGCAAATTTATTACAATTCGAAGATTTGGAAGGATCTCAATTCTCTTTACGTGATTTTAGGGGCAAAATATTATTTATTAACTATTGGGCAACTTGGTGCAATCCTTGCTTGGCAGAAATGCCATCAATGGTTGAATTGTATAATCAGTATAAAGATAATAAGGATATTGTTTTCTTATACTTATCCAAGGAAGATAAAAACACTATTATTGACTACATACCTAAAGATGAAGCTTTGGCACAATTACCACTATATAAGATAATTAGTGACGATGAACTATTTAGTACTCGCGGCATTCCGACTACATTTATAATAGATACTTCAGGTGAAATAATAGTAAAAGATGTAGGCTCTGCAACATGGAATGATCAATCTGTAATAGATTATCTTAATGATGTACTATAAATAATATGAAGCAAAATATTATTATTAAAACAGATAAAAATTTTCCTTATTTAGGAGAAGGAATTAGCTTTAATGAAACATGCTTCAATCTAAAATTTGATTCATCTATAATACAAAAAACATCTGAATTAATTTGGCAACCTAATTCAACATTGCCTTACAGTACACTAAAGCCTCTACCGCACCCTTTTTCTAGTATTAGCGACCTTGCAAGTGAGATGGCTGTACATAATCATGGAAAAACTGGTCTTATTGGTAAGAAACAATTACTAGATGAAGTTCTCCTATTAGATGATAGCTTAATGGATCATTTTATATTACATGTCAAGAAACACATTGACGAACCTACTAGAGAGTCTGCGCAACTTATTGCAGACATCAGATGTTGGACTTCTTGGTTAGCAAACGGTATTAAAATTGAACCAATTTTTAATGGAGAGAAAAAAGCATGCTCTTTTATCCCTTGGCCACTATCTGGATTATTATTATTGTCATCAAGAATTACAGGACAACAAGCTGAATTTGAATATGCTGCAGATTATGTTTTACGATCAGGGATATTACCAGAATATACCTTAGATAACTTTGATAATATGAAAGATAGTATTGATTATATTAGATCAATTAAGCCTGTAGTCTCATTCCATGATTTTGATGGAAATGAGCAAGGATTTAGAATGACACACCTCGCAATGGAACGAACATCAAACATGATGATTCAAAATTCACTAGATGCTATTGATGGAAAAGATATATCTGACAATCTCGAAAAAATAGAAATGGCTTTAAAGCAATCAAATCAGCTTTTTAATTGTATGTGGAATGTGAGCGAACCACTTCTTTACAATAAGGAAGTACGTATCTTTATTCAAGGACTCTATGGAAATCAAGGAAGTATTTATGCTGATAAAGGTTTGTTCTTTGAAGGATGTGGAGAGACCCATAGTAAAACATATGATAAAAAGGGTCTTTATATTGGAAAGCTTCATGGACAAACTGGCGCTAATAGCTCTTATCACCCCATTGCAGACGAAATAACTGGAGTAGGTGCACATACTAATGCATATGTATGCGATTGTGAGATAGATGCATGTATTATTGAGAATATTCTAAGTAAAGGATTTATAGCAGATGAAGACTTGCCACATAATTGTGAAATTGATTCACTTACCAAGCTTCTCAAATCATTTAGAGTGGGCTATAGACCTCCTGCACATCATGCAATGATTGTAAAAACTCGAGAAAAGCTACAAAACTCCTCCTACTTTAATAGAATTGAATCAGATCCAAATTTAAAGAAGAGTCTTGCTAGTTCTGTTCGATGGATTATTCAACATCGTATAGATCACTATAAAATGGTTGTTGGATATATTCTAAGAGCACCCGATCCATACAAACATCAAACAAAAGCTAAAGGTACAGGTGGATCCCCTACACCGTCATTCCTTCCAAAAATGTTTACTAATACTATTGATAGATTAAACGAGTTGGTGGGAGATGCTGACATAGCTTGGGCAGATGAATTAATTGATATTACGAATGGACACAAAGATTCTATGGAGCAGTTTAAAAAGATTGCGCTACAAGCTGAAAAAAAGGATCACCAAAAAAATCAATCTCTATCGTAGCTTAATTTTGATCACTATTAGATAAGTGCTCAATTAGGAAGCTAGATATCTTATTATATACATGCTTATAGTTTGCTCGACCATCAACTTTAGTCTCTTCAGATGTTAAAAAATTGTTATTTCTGACGCCATGATTTGCATTAGAGTATATAAACATTTCCATATGCTTACCTTTTTCTGCATATGCTTTAGCTAATTTGAGCGAATGTTGATGATGTACGTTATCGTCTGCATTTCCATGAATCTGAAGTAAAAAACCTTTTGCCTTATCAACATGAGTTAAAACAGACGTGTTCTTATAGCCTTCAGGGTTTTCATCAACAAGACCCATATATCTTTCTGTCCATATTGTATCATATAATAAAGGATCTACATTTGGAGCAACAGAGACACCTGCTTTAAAATAGTCACTACCTAAGGTCATACACATATTTGTTAAATAACCACCACCGCTCCATCCCCATACCCCAATATTATCTCCATCCACATAAGTCAAACTTTGTAAATATTTAGCTGCAGCAATATGATCTATAACAAGATATTTTCCATAGTCCCCATAAGCAAAGTCTTTAAAAGCTTTTCCTCTGCCTCCAGTTCCTCTATTATCAAATGAGAAAATGATAAATCCTCTTTGTGCAAAATATTGATGGAAAGAATGGTTTCCAGCTCCCCATCTATTTTTTACCATTTGAGATCCAGGGCCTCCATAATTATAAAGAATAACTGGATACTGATTCATCGAATCAAAATTATGTGGCAATGTAATAATACCATTCAATCTAGTACCATCGTCGGTAAATAGATTTACATGTCTAGGATATGTAAATCCATAATCATCAAACTTACTCTTATCTGTAGTTGACAATGTACGTTTAATTGCACCGGAATTTGATCTTAAAACAGTTTTCGGAGTTCTCGTAAAGCTAGAATGAGTATTGATAAAATAATTTTTTGTTTGAGAGAAAGACGCAGAATGACTGCCTTCTTCTTTTGTAAGCCTTTTTAGTCTTGAGCCATTAAATTTCACAGAATAAACATGGTCTTCCATTTCAGACTCTTTTTTTGCATTGAAATAGATAATTTCATTTTCTTCATCAATAGCATTGATTCCATTGACCTCCCAATTACCTCTTGTAATTTGATTGATAAATTTTCCATCTGTACGACTTCTATAAATATGCTTAAATCCATCACGTTCAGACATCCAAATAATTTCTCCATTATTTAATATATCAATATTGAAAACACCTGACATTCCAAAAAAATCAAACGCATCAATCCAGGTATCATTTTTATCATTTAATACTAAGGTGTTTTGATTGGTATCAATATCATGCCTATATAATTTCCAGTCATTTTGTTTCCTATTTAACGTAGTAACAAAGAAATTATTACTATTTCTTTGCCATAGTATATTTGGAATGTAGTAGGAATCTTTTGGTAAAGTACGAATATCAGCCTGTTGATTAATAACATCTATCAAGCCAATTGAAACTTCCGGATTATCTTCTCCTGCCTTAGGATAGCGTATATATTTTACTGTAGGATATTTGGTTTCATAGTCAATAAGTGGATACTTTTTCACCATAGATTGATCTTCTCTACAAAAAGCTATATACTGACTATTTGGACTCCATCTATATGCATCATAACTACCAAACTCTTCTTCATAAACCCAACCAAAATGACCATTTAGAATAGTTTCACTACCGTCAAAGGTTAATTGTGTCTGTTCGAGACTGGCTAATGAATATATATAAAGATTGTTATCATTTCTTACATAAGATATATAATCACTATTAGGAGAAAATTTTACATTACGTAAACTATCAGGCTCATCGGATACAGACTGAATGCTTTCGGTCTTAATATCATAGACGTGATAAGTTCCATAAGAAGAATGTCTCCATATTTGAACACTATTTGTTTTTAATAATAGTTTTGTTTGGTCATTGTTAAACGTTGAACTAAATCGATCTATTGTATCAGTATCAATTGAGAAAGCCTTCGTAGTATCATCTGAAGCTAGATTATATTTATAAAAATGTTTTCCATCTGAATCAGATTCAGAAAAATAGTAAGCATCTTCTCCGTTTACCCAATCAAATCTTCCAATACTTGATGAACTAAAATCTCCATTAAAGATATTGTCTAATTCAATTGTCTTATCTTGAGAAATGACTAGTGTCGATAGCAATATGATTAGTAAAAAACGCATGAAACAATAATACCGAGTTTTTTAAACAAAATCACCTAAATACTTTATGTAAATAGTTTTGCTTTCCCATGTATGCTTATATAAATTCCATGCTTATGGGTATTATTACAAACATGCGTAATCGAATGCAAGTAGTGATGTGGACTATTTTAGTTCTCTTCGTTACAAGCATGGCTATTGGTGGCCTTGTAGGTGGAGCTAGTATTGGCGATATCTTTGGTCAACAGAACGGAAGTCATGTTGGATCATTAAATGGTAAACCAATTTTATATGAAAATTTTAATCGTTTAGTTAGTGACGAAATTATCAGATTACAATCTCAATCAGCTCAAGATATAACTGATGAAGACAGAGAGTATATTCGAGCAGTAGTTTGGGAAAGGATCATACAAGACTTATTGATTCAAGAACAAATTGAAAAGAACAACATTGTTATAAGCGATGAAGAAGTTCTTTATCAACTAAAAAATAATCCTCCTCCATTCTTACGAGCAAGCACTGCCTTCCAGACTGCTGGAAATTTTGATTTAGAAAAATATATGGATGCAATTCTCAATCCAGGCGAATTAGATTGGCGTCCAATTGAAGAATTTATGCGTGATGTATATCTTCCAAATTATAAACTTCAACAATTAGTCGTTAATAGCGCATCTACATCAAAACAAGATGTTATAGATAGCTACAGGTCACGATTTATAAACTATAAAATTGAGATATTGCACATCACAGATAAAGCTTTAGAAGATAATGATTTCTTTGACGGCATGATGGCGGGTCGCCCTACTGATCAAGAATTGAATGAATTATACAATGAAAATATTGAAGATTATAAACAATCAGAAATGCGTTATATGAAATATGTTAAATGGCCTATAGTTTCTAGCTCTAACGATTCATTGCGTACAAAACTTGAAGCTGAAAATTTAATGTATCGTATTAATCAAGGCGAAAATTTTGAGAGTATAGCAAATATGTATACCGAAGATCCTAGCAATAGTATGGGCGAAGATGCACCAAAAGGTGGAAGTCTTGGATGGTTCAATAAAGGTATAATGATATCTGAATTTGACAAAGCAGCTTTTGAAGCTGAATCCGGTGACTTAGTTGGTCCTGTAGTAACAAATTTTGGTTATCATATTATTAAAGTAAATGATAAAAAAATATTAGAAGATGGAACAGAGCAAGTTAATGCTTCTCACATTCTTTTGACTGTATCTCCTGGAAAAGACACTGAAAGCAATTTAAGTGATACCGCTAATATTTTCTCCTTAGATGCTAAAGAGAGTGGATTTACTCAGCTAGCAGATTCTTTAGGTATGACTATCGGTGATGCAAATGGAGTGCAAAAAGAATCAATCTTTATTCAAGATATTGGAGTAGCAAGAGATGCTGTAAGATTCGCATTTAATAGTAATCCTGGTGATATCTCTGACGCAGTAAGTAATGATAATTATATTCTTATCTTCTATTTAGACTCTATATCAGAAGAAGAAACAATAAATTTTGAAGAAGTTGAAGAAGAATTGAAGATCCAGTATTTAGCAGAAACTCAAAAAAGAAATCTTAAAAATATTGCCCAAGATATTTCGAAAGAACTTAACAATGAAACAACAACATTTTCTGATATAGCTAATAACAATTCTAGCTTTGAATATATTGCAGAAGATAGTGGAAATTTAGTAGGAAGCTTTGAGTCAATTGGAAAAAGTAATTATGTATCAGGTGCATTACTTAATGCTAATGCGGGTGATATATTTGGCCCACTTCCAACATTAAGGGGTCAAACATTTATTAAAGTGTTAGAGATAGATCAAATCAATGAATCAGATTTTGAAGAAAAGAAAGAATCGTTAAAGTTTAGCTTAATCATTCAAAGACAAAACTTAATTTGGGGTCATTGGTTGCAAGCGCTTCGTGATGAGTCTGAAATTGAAGATTATCGTTTTGATTTCTATTAAAACTCTCTAAAAACACCCAACTTATTATACCTAGCTACTCTAGAATCTAAATAAGTCATACTATCATCTTTTTTAAAAGAATCAATTTCATCAATAACGGCGTTTTTCACAATCAAAAGAGTTTCATCAAAATGACGATGTGCCCCACCCACTGGCTCATGAATAATCATATTACAGATATCATGCTCCATAAGATCTTTAGGTCTGAGTTTTAAGGCTTCAGCTGCTTGTGGAGCTTTTGAAGAATCTTTCCATAAAATTGAAGCGCAACCTTCTGGGCTAATTACTGAAAACCAAGTATTTTCTAACATTAACATTTTATCACATAAACCAATACCTAAAGCACCGCCACTAGCACCTTCTCCAATTACTACAGATAAAATTTGTGTATCTATAGAAGCCATTTCTATCAAATTATTAGCAATAGCAAATCCCTGACCTCTCTCTTCTGCCGCAATACCTGGATCAGCTCCTGGAGTGTCAATCAAGGTAACAATAGGTAAATGAAATTTTTCTGCAATTTTCATTACACGCAATGCCTTGCGATAGCCTTCAGGTTTCATCATCCCAAAATTTCTATATAAATTTTCTTTTGTATTTCTACCTTTTTGCTGTCCTATAATAGCAACTCGATGCTTACCAATTGTACCGATTCCTGCTACTACAGCATGATCATCAGCAAATGCCTTATCACCGTGCAGCTCAATGAAATCATCGCACCAAGCGTCAATATAGTCTAAAGTGTAGGGTCTATTAGGATGTCTAGCAATTTGTACTGTTTCCCATGCACCTAATTCAGAAAAAATCTCTTTTTCTTTCTGACCTCTCTCTGCTTTTAATTGATTTAGTTTATCAGATTCAGAATCAATAGAAATTAAATTTTCAATGTCTTGATCCAAATCTTTTAAAGGTTTTTCGAAAGTTAAGTAATATTTTTTCATCTATTTTTTTAGTTTAAATAATCTCCAAAATCCAAATAACCATACCTTAAAAATTGCTTCAATCATTACATTTTTACTCATTTTAGATTCGCCAATAGTGCGATCTGTAAATACTATTGGATGTTCGATTAATTTGCAAGCTTTTTGATAAGCTCGAAATGATGTTTCAATCTGAAAACAATAGCCTTGGGATGAACTTTCATTAAAGTTAATTAAACGTAACGTTTCAGAATTCCATGCTTTAAAACCAGCAGTCAGATCTTTAACGGGCACTCCTGTAATTATTCTTGCATAAAGATTAGCAAAATAACTGATATAAAGTCTACTAATTGGCCAATTTATGACTCTTAATCCACCATGATATCGACTACCTATAACCAAATCATACTCATTCAATAAACCAAACATAGCGGGGACCTCATTCGGATCATGAGATAAGTCAGCATCCATTTGAATAATTTTATCATATTTATTTTTTAATCCCCAGTTAAAACCGTGTATATACGCAGAACCTAAACCACTTTTTTCTGCTCGTTTTTCTATGAAAACATTATTACTATTATAATCTTTTGCAATACGAGCTGTATTATCTGGAGAACTATCATCTACAATCAAAATATCTAGATCTATATCTAAATTTAAAAGCATATCCATAATATTAATAATATTTTTTGATTCATTATAAGTGGGAAGTATGACTAATTTTTTCATTATTTTGTTTTTAATGTTTTAGAGAATAGTTCCATCTGTTTCATATAAAATGCTTTTCTTCCACCTGGATTGAAAATCATATAAGTCACATAAAATGTTTTATCAGATGCATAGTCATAAAATAAATATCCCACAAACGGACCGCCTTTTGCCTGATCAATAGATTCCCACAGTCCAGATAATCTATAAGCTACATCATCTCGATAGTCTACCCAATCAATTGACAAAAATTCTTTATTATACTGCTGTGACTTAAAATATGTTTGAGGAAAATGAGCTCCTAAGTCAATTGCATTTTCTTCGGAAAAATGATTTCCATCTTTCCACTGTACGGCCATCCATCTAAATGGCATTTCTTGACCAATCCATACAAAATTTGAATCTGGATTATTTCTTATCATCTCCCAGCCCCAGGGTAAATTAATACTCCATCCATAATCTGATAACAATTGAGCTTCTATATCTTCCTGTCGCTTAGATTCTAAAAAATATTGAGACTGTTTTTTATCAAAATTCTGATCAAATTTATTCTTAATTGAGTCTCCATTTTTTAATAAATATTCTCTGATATCGCTTTCTTTAGCACCGCTTAATATCATAAATAATTGGTTCTTAGCAAATTGATCTCTAGATAAAACAACTGGATTATTTTCTAAGGTATTTTCAAATGCTTTTTTCCCTAATAATTTTCTAACAAGCTTAGTTGCAGGATTTAGCTCATAATCTCCAATAGAGGCAATAATTAAGTTTGTCTGGGTCTTTAGTGCTTCATAACTACTCGGATCTGCAAACTTTACATTATAAAATGGTTCTGGAGCCGGCGTTAAAAGAGTATCATTAAATACTATAGACAACAAATTTCGTATATCGTTTCTATCTTCTTTAGCAGCAAGAACAACTAAATCGTCATTTGCTCCGATTGCATCCTTTTTTATATCACAACTAAAAATTGCTATACAAAAAATAAAGATTGATAAATATTTAATTATGCGTTTTTTTTCTATTAGATAGTTCATATAAAAATACCAGTACTAAAGTTAATAATAGGAAAATAGCCATTGGTTCCCACGTTAAAAAGGGATACCTAACAAATCTTTCGCTTGCAGTAGTTGGTGCCTCTAGAGATGTATTCTCAGTGCTTATATTAGCAGCATACTGAATAGATGTAAAGCCATGCGGGTTATAATAACTAAAAAATAGTGCTTTCTTACCAAATTTTGAATAATTGCTATCTATACCCTGCATAAATGTCAGTCCATTTTGATCACGAATTTTTTCTAATTTGGTATCTCCGGCATCAGCAAGAAAGTCTTTTGCGGCAAACGGTACTTGGAAACTGAATATTAATGCATCTACATCTGTAGCAGACTCAAATAAATATAAAAAATCTCTAGGACCTGGATCGTTAATAAATTTTTCTAGAAATAGATAAATAGTATGATTACCACTTTGCTTTATCGTAGTCAAGATATTGTCATTTATTTCTACAATTTTTTCGAATTCAGACTCATTGCTTGATATTGTATACAATACAGAATCAATTCCACTAGGTATTTGAAAATCATATTGTGATACCGAATCTGTATCAAATTTATATTCTATTGCTACTCCGGGATATGAAAACTCTGGATAGACAGTTACAGATAGCGTGTCAATGACAGACTGTCCAAAAATTGATCCCGAAAACAGGATAAAAAACATTAGTTTTCTCATATCTTAAGTTAACTGAAAAATAACAAATATATCATAAAATGAATGGGTAATTGCTGTAATGCCAAAACCTCTATTTATGTATAAAAATCCTAGTAATATTCCAGCAATAAATCGAACTGTAAATGCATCTTGAGTAAATGGTTCTGCGCCTATAAAATGAAATAAAGAAAATAAAATAGCTGATAAGATTAAGGCAAAGAACTGTGAAGAAAAATTACTCATTGACTTGAATATGAATTTCATTAATTGATAAAAAATATAAAGTGAGAATACTCTGAATATTAACTCTTCATAGATTCCGGCTCCTAATGACAGGATTATATTAAAATATGTATTCGCAACAGAACCATCCATCAGATAGAGACTCATGTTTCCGAGCATAAAAAATAGCAATAAAGCATAAAAAAAAGATTCTACTAACATTATCAATAAGTATGATTTGTATATCTTGAAAGAATCATAATTTTTTTTCTGATAATAGACTACACTAAGAAATACTAATACAAATAAAGTAGATACTACGTAGAAAATATCAAATCCTAAGGTAGAGATAGCTTCCTCTATTAGAACGTCAGCGCCATTTTTAATATAACTAAATTCAGTATCTCTCATTAAAAAGATTCCTAATTCATATATTAGGAAAATAGGTAAAGTAATAACAAAGCTATAGAAAGAGGACTTAGATTTTTTCAGGTAATCTTGAATCATATCAAATTTTTAGAACAGCTAATAATGCCTCTTGTGGAACTTCAACTCTTCCAATCATCTTCATTCTCTTTTTTCCTTTTTTCTGCTTCTGTAATAATTTATTTTTTCGAGTTACATCTCCCCCGTATAGTTTTTCAGTTACATTTTTTCTAAATGGGGCAATATTAGTACGTGCAATTACTCTAGTTCCAATGGATGCTTGAATTGGAATTTGAATTTGATGTCTAGGAATTAGTTCTTTCAGCTTTTGACAAAGCGCTAATCCTCTATGATAGGAGTCTTTCTTTGAACAAATCATTGATAAAGCATCTACTGGCTCCTTATTGATAAGAATATCAAGTCTATCTAATTTTCCTTCTCTATATTCTTTAAAAGCGTAGTCAAACGAAGCATATCCTTTTGATCCAGATTTAATGCTATCATAAAAATCAAATAATATTTCGCCTAAAGGTAGCTCATAGATTAATTGAACCTTAGAACTAGAAAGATAAGAGGTAGATTTATATTTTCCTCTTTTCTCTTGACAAATTTTCATTATATTGCCGATATAGTCTACTGGAGTTAAGATTTCTGCAGTAACAATTGGCTCCATAATACTTTCTAATATCTTTGGTTCTGGCAGTAAGGCAGGTCGCTGTACTTCAATTTGACTTCCATCTCTAAGATTTGCTAAATACTTAACATTTGGACTAGTAGTCACAATTGAAAGGTTGAATTCTCTCTCCAGTCTTTCTTGTATAATTTCCATATGTAGCAATCCTAAGAAACCACATCGATATCCAAAACCTAATGCATCACTTACTTCAGGTTCAAATGACAGAGAAGCATCATTTAATTTTAATTTCTCAAGTGCTGTACGTAAGTCATCATATTCTGCTGAATCAGCTGGAAATAATCCCGAAAATACCATTGGTTTAATTTTTTGAAAACCAGGAAGCGCCTCTTTGCACGGTTTGTTAACATTTGTTATTGTATCGCCTGGCAAAACATGCTCTATATCTCTCACATTTGCAATAATATAGCCTACTTCTCCGGCTTTCAAAGAATCAGACTTCTTTCTATCAATCACAAAATGACCAACTTCATCAATATCGTAATAAGTATTATGAGAAAAAAATTTAATCTTACTACCTCGACTTATAGACCCTTCATAAACACGAATATAGGCGACAACGCCGCGATATTTATCATAAATTGAGTCAAAAATTAATGCTTTAAAAGCATCATTTTTTGGAGGTTTTGGTGGAGGAATTTTATCAATTATTGTATCAATTATTGATTGGACACCTTCTCCGGTTTTAGCACTAGCAAATAATATTTCTTCTTCTTCGCAACCTGTAAGTTCAATAATTTGATTGGTTACATTCTCAATATCTGCATTAGGCAGATCTACTTTATTGATTACTGGAATAATTGTTAAATCACTACCTAAAGCTAATAAATAATTAGTTACAGTTTGAGCTTCAATACCTTGTGCGGCATCAACAATTAATAATGCTCCTTCACTAGCAGCTAATGTCCTAGAAACTTCATAGGTAAAATCAACATGTCCTGGAGTATCAATAAGGTTTAATATGTAGTCTTTATACTTAATTCGAATTGAATGACTTTTAATTGTAATGCCTCTCTCGCGCTCTAGCTCCATATTATCTAGAACCTGATTTTTCATATCCTTTTTAGAAATGGTACCCGTATCCTCGAGCAACCTGTCTGCTAAAGTTGATTTCCCATGATCGATATGGGCAATAATACAAAAGTTGCGAATTAAACTGATATCACTCATCAAAATGATTCACAATCGGCATTCTTCTACCCATTCCAAAGGCTTTCTTACTTACGCGCAACACTGGTGCTGCTTGCCTTCTTTTATGTTCATTATGATTGATTTTTTTAGAAATATCTCCTAAGTCATTATTAATAATATCATCTGAAGCATCTTCTCCCAATACCATCTTATCAATTAAAGGACTAATTAAATCGTAATCAAAAGGATCTACTTGATTCGGAGCTAATTCTGCAGATGGCGGTTTTTTAATAGAATTTTTAGGGATAATATCGTTAAGCTCATTTATACGATTAGCAAGATTATAAACTTCATTTTTTGATAAATCTCCTATGGCAGAAAGACCTCCGCTCATATCTCCATAAAGCGTACAATAACCTAATGCCAGCTCTGTTTTATTTCCTGTAGACAATACCAAGGAACCAAACTTGTTTGATATAGCCATTAATATATTTCCTCTAATTCTAGATTGTATATTCTCTTCTGCAACATTACTCTTTAATCCCTTAAACTGAGATGATAGTACATCTAGATATTTCTCAAATAAACTATCAATATCAATTGTATCAAAATGCGCATTTAAATTTTCTGCAAGTTCTTTTGCATCAGCTTTACTATGATCGCTTGAATACCTAGAAGGCATAGACACTAAATAGACATTATCTGAACCTAAAGCATCAACTGCCAAACAAGCTACAAGAGCAGAATCTATTCCACCACTCAATCCAATAACTGTCTTTTTATGACCTGTTTTATAAAAATAATCCTTAATACCAAGCCTGAGAGCATTTAAAATATTATCTTCAATAACATTTGAATGACTCATAGAGCGTCCCATAGCTTCAGGCATCATAAAATCTTCCATAAGATCAGGAGATGACTCTATATCTAAATGCTGAACTAGAATATCTTCCTCAAAACTTGCTCCTTGATTTATTAAATTCATACCAGGAGAAAATATCATTGAATTTCCATCAAATATAAGTTCATCTTGACCGCCAATAAGATTACAATAAATGAAAAAAGATTTTGTGTTTTTGAACTTCTCTTTAATTAGCGCCTTTCTATCATTTTCGCGATTTTTGCAATAAGGAGATGCTGATATATTTATAATAATATCCGGATTTATTTCAACAATTTCCTCTGACAACTTTCTATCATGATTATCTTCCCATAAATCTTCACATATTTGCATTACACAGCTATAATTTTTACCATTAATATTAATATCGACAAGGCCGACATCTGAACCGCTTTCGAAATAGCGTCTTTCGTCAAAAACATCATAATTTGGTAAGAGAATTTTATGATAAACTTTAACTATTTTTCCATTTTGACATAATGCAGCAGCATTAAATAATTTTCCATCCTTTTCATCAATAAAACCTAGAATACATGGGGAAGAAACTATTTTAGAGAAATTATCTAATACTTCTAAATTTCTTTTAATAAAAGATTTTGAAAAAAGTAAATCTTGTGGTGGGTATCCTGTAATAACCATTTCAGGAAATACTATTAGATCTGCACCTTTTTTTAAAGCTGTATTGTAACTATCAACTAATTTCTGATAGTTATATTCAAAATCTCCCAGGATAGGATTAATCTGACATGTAGCGACGTTTATTGGCTTAGACAATTTTTTACTTCCGTTATTAATGAATCAACAGAATTCGCATTAATAGATTTTGGTATATCCCAACTATTATATGCAATCAAAGGTTTATCTTGTGCTAGAGTGAATGCTATTTCACTTAAGGTTCCATAAGCTCCAGAAATTGCTACTCCAACATCACAATTATAGCTGATTAAAGCGTTTCTTGTGATATCAAGGCCTGTTGAAATCGGAATAGATAAAAAATCATTACCAGATTTAAAATCTTTATCTTTAAGAATTCCAATACATACACCATTATTCATTGAAACTCCTTTGGCAATAGCTTCCATTACTCCTTCGCCTCCACCGCAAAACACTAGCCAATTTTCATCTGCCATCCTTTTACCAATTTCTACCGTGTCTTTATAAATTGATTCGGTAATGACTCTTCCTCCGAAAACAGCAATTCTTCCTTTAAATTTCATTATGGCTCTAACCTTCCCATAGTTCTAGGAAAAGGGATAGTTTGTCTAATATGATCAATCCCGCAAACCCAAGATACCAGCCTCTCTAATCCAAGACCAAAACCTGAATGAGGAACTGAACCATATTTTCTTAAATCAAGATACCATTTGAAGGCATCTATTGGAAGGTTATGTTGTTCAATGCGCTTTACAAGAACATCATAATCATCTTCTCTCTGTGCGCCACCAACAATTTCTCCATAACCCTCAGGAGCTATAACATCAACTCCCAAAGCAAACTTATCAGATTTATCTCTTTTCATATAAAATGCTTTTGTTTCATGAGGCCATGAATGGACCATTACTGGTTTATCAAATTGTGCAGCTAGTACTTCTTCATCTGGTGCTCCAAAATCGCTACCATATTCAAATTCATGTCCTTCTTTAGCTAATATATCAACAGCCTCATCATATGATATACGAGGAAATGGAGCTGATATATTTTCTAGTTTTGAAACATCTCTTTCTAAAATTTTTAATTCATCAGAACAATTATCTAAAGTATCTTTAATTACATAAGACATAAACTCTTCAATAATATCCATATTCTGATTTATATCACAGTATGCCATTTCAGGTTCTACCATCCAAAATTCTGTTAAATGCTTTCTAGTCTTTGATTTTTCTGCTCTAAAAACTGGTCCAAAACAATATGTTTTACCGAAAGCCATTGCTCCTGCCTCTTGATATAACTGTCCACTTTGAGATAAATATGCAGAGCGATTAAAATAATCTGTCTCAAAAAGTGTTGTAGTCCCTTCAACTGCATTTGCTGTAAAAATAGGCGAGTCAAGCAATACAAAATCTCTATCATCAAAAAAATTTCTTATCGATCTAGTTAGTCGCTGTCTAATTTTCATTATCGCAAATTGTTTTTTAGATCTTAACCATAAGTGTCTATTATCCATTAAAAAGCTAACTCCATGCTCTTTTAACGAGATAGGATATTCATCTGCTATATGAACTACATCTATATCAGTAACGAGTATTTCAACTCCAGTATCAGACCTGGTATCTGCTTGGACCGTTCCTTTAATTTTTAATGAAGACTCTTGGGTTAATGTATTTTCTAGTTGAAAAACTTTGTCTGACACATCGTTTTTTGTTACTACGCATTGCACATAACCTGTACCGTCTCTAACAATTACAAACCAAATTTTTCCAATTGATCTAATATTGTATACCCATCCATTAACTTGGACTTCTTTTCCGATAGAATTTTTTAAATTTTTAATGCTTATTTCGATCATAACTTTACCATGTTGAAAGAACTGTGTTCACAATATCAACTGCAATTTTATTAATTGCAACATTAATCGCCAATTCTCTTGAATCTCCAAATTCATCACTATCATCTCCATCAATAATACCATCATTGTCATTGTCTAGCCCGTCAGAAGAAGGGTCATTATCAATACTATATGTTCCAAATGCAGAAAATGTTTTTTCAAATAATTTGCTGTCATCATCATTATCAATCCAAGAGACTTTTACAGATAGTGAAAATCTATATTCACTAACTTGTTCATTATTATTAAATGCATAAGGACCATCTGATACAGAGATTACTGTACCGTTAATAACGCTATCACTATCGATATCATTTGTTATTTTTATAACATTTTGGCTACTAATTTGCTGAACAATCTCTGATGTCAATTTTTCAGATAATTCAAACTCTGGCGTATCATTGATGAACAATGGGATAGAAACATTGTTAATATTTACAGGGATTGATCCCGCCATAGAATAGTAAGCGCACCCAGATAATAAAAAAATTAAATGAAGGCTAATTATCTTTGTTAATCTTTTTTTCAATTCCATAATCGTTTATTTTTCTATAAAGAGTTCTTTCGCTCATATCTAATGATTTTGCAGCAGCTCTTCTATTGTTATTAAAGTGTTCTAATGTACGAATAATCATCTCTTTTTCTAAGTCTCTAGTATTAAAAGCACCAATAGCATCTCCTTTGATCAAATGATCATTATCGGAATTACTAATTTCGTTATCTTGAATACGATTTTCAAAATTTGTATTTATATTTCTAGGAGAATTTAAGGTAGAAAAATCAGATTGTTTTAGCAATAATTTCAGGTCTTCAACATCTTGTCTTAAGTACAATAACTGTCTTAAGATTAATTCTCTTTCTGCTTGATCTGGATCTCGATTGATTAAGACAGGTAATGCGGCATTGTCAGAGAAATTAGTCATATTTTCATTTTCTAACTGTCTTTCAATAATTTCACCTGTAATTCTTTCACCTTTTTGTAGAATCAATACGCTTTCAACAAAATTTCTTAATTCTCTTACATTTCCAGGCCAATCACACTTTTGCATAACTTTGATTGCTTCCGGAGTAAATCCTTTATACTTAATATTATTTGTTCTGCTAAACTGTAATGCAAATCTATCAACCAATAGTCGGATATCGCTCTTCCTTTTTCTTAATGGAGGCAAATTAATTGTAACTGTTTTAAGTCTATAGTAAAGGTCTTGTCGAAACTTTCCCTCTTTAACAAGTTTTGCTAAATCTTTATTGGTAGCAGCTATTACTCTAGTATCTGTTTTTTTAGATACAGAGTCTCCTACTCGCATATATTCTCCAGTTTCTAGCACTCTCAATACTTTAACCTGAGTTTCTAAAGGCATATCTCCAATTTCATCAAGGAATATTGTTCCTTTATCTGCTGTCTCAAAATAGCCTTTTCGAGATTCGTTGGCATCTGTATAAGCGCCTTTTTTATGACCAAATAACTCGCTTTCAATAATACCTTCTGGAATAGCTCCACAGTTAACAATAATTATTTGCTTAGATGATCTTTTGCTCCCTAAATGTATTGCCTTACTTATAAGCTCTTTTCCTGTTCCAGATTCTCCGTTAATTAAAACAGAAATATCTACATCTGCAACCTGACTAACCATATGCAAAACATGCTTAATCTCATCGCTTTCACCGATAATTCCTGCTTTTTGTTTAATTAATTCAATATTCATAGTTAACCTCTTAGCTGCTTATTCTAATTTCTTTGTCTAATTTTTTTATTTCATCTCTTAAATTTGCTGCTTTTTCAAATTCTAAATTATCAGCAGCCTCTAACATTTCCTGTCCAAGCATTTCTAGAACAACTTTTTTATCTTCATTTAAGAATCTATCTGTTTTGATATCTCTTTTAATTTCAATTTCGCCATCTCTAAATGATTCAGCTACACTCGTAGCTTTCATTATTTCATCAATTGATTTTTTAATTGATTTTGGAATAATATTATTCTTTTTATTGAAAGCTAACTGGATCTCTCTTCTTCTGTCGGTTTCATCAAGCAAATGCTGCATTGAATCTGTAATTCTATCAGCATACAAAATAACCTTGCCATCTATGTGTCTAGCTGCCCTACCAGAAGTCTGAACGAGAGAACTTTTAGATCTCAAAAAACCTTCTTTATCTGCATCCAAAATTGCAACAAGAGAAACTTCCGGTAAATCAAGACCCTCTCTTAATAAGTTAATTCCGACCAGCACATCAAAATCTCCCAAACGCAGATCTCTTAAAATTTTTACCCTTTCAATAGTTTTTATCTCAGAATGAAGATATCTAACTCTGACTCCCTTAGTACTTAAGTATTCAGATAAATCTTCTGACATTTTTTTAGTTAAGGTAGTAACTAGGCATCTCTCCTTTTTTGCAGCGCGAATTTTTATTTCGTTAATTAAATCATCAATTTGACCAATAGATGGCTTTACTATAACCTCAGGATCAACTAGGCCTGTTGGACGATTAATTAATTCAGTTACTGTTCCGGAAGATAATTCCAATTCTTTTTGCGCTGGTGTTGCAGAAGCATAAATTACTTGATTTTGAATTGCTTCAAACTCTTCAGATTTGAGTGGCCTATTATCATAAGCAGCTGGCAATCTAAATCCATGCTCAATTAAATTTTCTTTTCTTTTTCTGTCTCCCTTATACATTCCTTTTATCTGTGGAAGAGTTACATGAGATTCGTCAATGACAGTTAGAAAATCTTTAGGAAAAAAGTCTATTAACGTTGAAGGTCTTTCTCCTTCTTTTCTTCCATCAAAATATCTAGAATAGTTCTCAATACCTGAACAATAACCTATCTCATCAATCATTTCTATGTCAAAATTAGTACGCTGAGTTATGCGTTGCTCTTCTAAGAATTTTTCATTTTTATTAAAAAATGCTACTCTATCTTTTAGATCTTTTTTTACCTCTTTAATAACTTTTTTATTTTTTGATTTATCTGATACAAAGTGTCTTGCAGGAAAAAGATTTGATTCATTAACTTCTTCTATTTCTTCTCCTGTCAATGGGTCAAAAATCACAATAGACTGGATAGTATCTGAAAAAATATCAACTCGAACAGCTTTTTCTTCATATGCTGGAAATATTTCAAAAATATCTCCCATAATTCTAAAATTACATCTTTCTAAAACTTGATCATTTCTCTTATAGTATATATCAATTAGAGCCTCTGTAAGACCTCTGCGACTTATTGGATTATTTTTTTTCAAATTAACTACTTGATTCTTCCATTCTTTGGGAGAACCTAGTCCGTAAATGCATGATACTGAACTGACTACGATAACATCCTTTCTTTGAAGCAATGAACTCGTAGCTTTTAATCTTAATCGATCAATTTCTTCATTCATTGAAAAATCTTTTTCTATAAAAGTATCCGTAATCGGCATATATGATTCTGGCTGATAATAATCATAGTAACTAATAAAATACTCTACCGCATTATTAGGAAACAAGCTTTTAAACTCACCATAAAGTTGTGCTGCTAAAGTTTTATTATGAGAAATAATTAGTGTAGGTTTTTGAATTTCTTCAATCACTTTTCCTACAGTATAAGTCTTACCAGAACCAGTAACTCCCAATAATGTCTGATGATTTAAATTCTTTTTTATACCATCGACAAGTTCATCGATTGCCCCAGGCTGATCACCTGATGGTTGAAAATCTGAAACTAGTTTAAAGTCTGCCATATTGTCTATTAAATATAATATCTATTGATATAAAAAACAATTTATAAAGTATGACAATAAGTTTTATTTCTTAGAGTCTAACGTAAAGAAGAAACGTAAATAATCTAACAAGCTAAGAAAGAGTAGAATGGCAGAAATTAAAATTAAATGATCTGTTAAGTAGATAAATTGTGTGAAGCCTAAAGTATGTATTGATAAAGCAACACCAAGAAAACACACCCCTATCTTACCTACTATATTAGAACCATATATCTTCTCTATTTTTGGTAAATATATAAGAGAAAATATTAAAATTGTTATTTGTCTAGCAAAATAGAAAATGCAAAACCAATCAGCGATGTCTCCTCTTCTGTTTAATAAAATTATAAATGCAAATAAAGTTGTTCCATCTGCAATAGGATCTAATGTTTTTCCCAGCTCTGAGTGTTGATTTAACTTCCTCGCAGCTAATCCATCTAAAAAATCTGATAATAAAGAAATAAATAATATCACATAAAAATAGACTTTCATATCAAGATTAAAGGTGATAATCATTGGAGGAATTAATAAAAACCTTACATAAGTGATTAAATTCGGAACAAGAAAAATGTCTTTATATTGAAATAATTTACTCATGCTAGTATCTTCGACAATAATTTGCTTGTAGATCCTATATTATTCTCCATAACATTTCTCGCAGAAGTACTTGCTAAATCATATATACTTATATCATTAAGTTTCTCGAATACTTCTATTAATTCTAAATCAGAATTTATTGTAAATGCTGCCGATGTAGACAACAACTCTTCTGCTTCTGAAAAATTTCCATTTGAATAATTTGGTCCAAAAATTATTGGATTAGATGCTACAGCTGGCTCCATAATATTATGTATACCATTTTTTGAAAATCCTCCACCTATATATGATATATGAGCTTGCCAATATAGCTTATATAGAATACCTACTGTATTTATAATAATAATTTGCTCTTTCAGTTTTGATAAATCAATATAGTCCTCTACTACTATAGAAGATAAATTGTTTCTACTAGCTTGCTTTTGATAGTAATTAATCGATCTATCTGATAACTCATGTGGAATAAGAATAATTTTAGCACTATGATTATTTTTTAATAAATCAAAAATTCTAGGAAAAAGTATTGAATCGTCTTCAGGCCATAAGCTGGCAAATAAGAATAATCTGTTCTTTAGTTTATAATCTATATCAAACTTAACATCAACATTAGACTCTCTTCTTAGTGCAATATCGAAACGCGGATTTCCCATAGCCTCAATTATCTTATCTGGAACAATTAATTTGATATTTTCTAAATCCTGATTATTCACAGTAAATATTTGACCAATAAGACTATATATAGCTTTATAAATACTCTTTCCCAATCTTCCCAACTTAAAACTATCATTATGAATTCTTGCAGAAATTAATATTGTATCAATATTTAAAAAACGTGCAATAAGGACGATATTTGGCCAGATATCATATGAAGCAAAAATAATTTTTTTAGGTTTAACTAATTTTAATACCCTAAAAATAGACCAAGCAAAATCAAATGGGAGATATATCTTACAATCAATATTGTCATCATTAACATTGCTATATCCAGATGGAGAAAAAAATGATACTATAATTCTAACATTATCATTACTATTTTTTATACTAGAAATAATTGATTCTATCTGTTGAAATTCTCCAAAAGACGAGACATGAAACCAATATATATCCGAAGAAGAGTTCATACTTTTAAAATATTTTAATTTTTTTAAAGAATAATATCTTCCTAAGAAACCAGCTCGAATTTTATGGTTAAATGGACATAACAATACAGCTACTATAAAGAACGCAGGATAGAGAATAAGATTATAAATACTTAGCCAGAATAATTTCATAAGGCAAGAGACCTTTTAACATGTTCAAATACTTTTTCACTATCAATTTCTGACATACAATACTGCTCTTTTCGATAGCATGGTCTACTTCCATTCTGAGAGCAGGGTCTACACCATAAGCTTTTATTCTCAATAATCTTAGATTCAGGCAAAACAATTCTTGCGCCAGTTTCTAATGATGTAGGACCAAGAATC
Organism: uncultured bacterium; assembly: GCA_905182795.1. Lineage (GTDB taxonomy): Bacteria > Fidelibacterota > Marinisomatia > Marinisomatales > Marinisomataceae > Marinisoma. Next base: position 104,982 of record CAJJCZ010000004.1, read on the forward strand.
ATTGTTACTGGAGTACTTAAGGCTTCAGAGATGTGAAGTAATCCAGTATCGCTACCAATAGTATGTTGAGAAGACTTCAAAATGCCCATTGCCATCCTTAGGCTAGTTTTATCTTTTAAATTTACAATTCTATCATGCTTAATGATTTGATCGCATATAATATCATTTGTTGCTCCCAAAATTATAATCGTTGCATCAAATGAATCCATCAGTCTTTTAATTAAGTTATTATAATTATCAATAGACCATTGTTTTTGACTCCATGCTGCGCCGGGTACTATTGTGATATAATTTTGATCAATATTGTTGTCTAATAAATAATTTTTTGTTTCTTCTATCTCTTGATTAGATAAGTATAATTTTGTTTTTGGAAATGAATCAGTTTTATCTAACAATGAATGGTACATTTTGATATGACTAAAATTTTTCTCAAAAAAATTCTGATAACTATAAAAAAGTAGAAATCGTCGAAGACGAGGCTTCTTTATTTGTTTGAAAAGTCTCTTTTTTAGAAAAAATGATAACACTCTGGTTCTAAACACGCTATGAATATCATAAACTATATTATAGTTATTAGATCTAAGACTCTTTCCAAGCCCTATTAACCCTCTAAAACCATCTATCTTCTTAAAAGTAATCAAATCATCGATTAAAGGATTATGGCGCATAATATCAGCAAATTCTGACTTAATAAGGAAATCAATCTTAGAATCTGGAAATTTTGTTTTGACTGACTGTAAGAAAGATGTAGATAGGACAATATCTCCTATCGAGCTCATTCTTATAATAAGAATTTTTTTCATTATGAATCTTGATTGAATAGTTTATTTGCAAACCATGAAACAAAAATACTAATCTCATAAAGAATAATCATTGGTATCGACATGATAATCAAACTTATAGGGTCTGGAGGTGTAATAATGGCAGATAAAATAACTGTACCCATTATTGCTTCCCTTCTATACTGTCGTAAAAATTTAGGATTGATTAGACCAATCGATGAAAAAAGAAAAGAAGCGACCGGTAATTCAAAAATTGCTCCTGAACCAATAATCAGTGCCAGCACAAAATTAAAATAATAATTAATAGAAAAATTATTCTCAATACCTCCTGTTATCATCGATGCAAAGAAATCTAACGAAAATGGCAGTATTACCTTATATGCAAAGAACCCGCCTAACATGAAACAACCAAAAGCAGTCAAAATAAGAGGTAAAAGTATTTTTCTTTCTTTATCGTATAATCCAGGAGATAGAAATTTCCAAATTTGTACTGTAATAATAGGCATTGAGAATATAATTCCTCCAATAATTGCTAAGTTCCATTTTAGCATAAACATACCCTGAATAGTAAGAACTTGGAGATTCATCTCTCCGCTAATTTGATTTGCTGGAGCAATCAATAGATCTACTAAATGATTAGCAAAATTAAATGTAACAATTGACATAAACAGTATTGCGCCAAGAGATTTGAGTATTCTCCATCTAAATTCTTCTAGATGATCAATTATTGACATATCATTATTACTCATTTCAACTTCTTCATATTATCTACAATTTCATAAGGAGACTTAAACTTGATATCTTCTTTATTCAAGCTTTCAATAAACTTTAGCCTATCTTCAGACCAAAATTCTTTTATAATATCCTTCTCTATAATCTTTCTCATTCTACGAGAAAAACGTGATAATTGGCGATCTTTAATCTGGTCATTGTCTTGCATAGATTTATGATAAGAAACAAGTGCTGTTGCAAACTCTTCAATTCCGTCTCCTGATTTACAACTAGTCTTAAAAATAGGTACATTTTTAATATTTTTTTTAGTGGCAGAAATAATATTATTAATTGATCTAACCAAAAGATTTGCATCTTTTCTGTCTGACTTATTCACTACAAATACATCTGCTAACTCTAGTATGCCAGCTTTCAATAATTGAATTTCATCTCCAGACTCAGGAACAAATACTAGCGTAGTTAAATCTGTAATTTCAGATACACTATACTCTGATTGTCCTACGCCTACTGTTTCAATAAAGATGATATCTTTACCGCTAAAAGCTAGAATATCGCTAAAATCTTCTGCTAAATCTGTAACACCTCCAAGTTCAGCTCTAGATCCCATACTTCTTACAAAAACCTTATTATCATCAATCGCATTATTAATACGAACTCTATCACCTAAGAAAGAACCACCTGTAATAGGACTAGATGGATCAATGGCGATAATACCAACAGATAAGTTTTTTTCTCTTATTTTTGGAATTAACTGGTTCATCAGCGAACTTTTACCTGCCCCAGGAGGACCTGTAATACCTATTTTAATTGAATTAATAGAGTGCTTAAGAATATGACTTGAAACTTCTCTCCTTGACAAAACTCCCGTCTCAATTCCTGTCATTAAGTCTGAAATTGCTATAAAATTATTCGCTTGTGCATCTTTTAGAATCTTCTTTAAATTTTTTGAACTCACATTCTAATTTAATTGCTATAATTTTAAAACAATAATCAAAACTAGAAATTTATTGACATCGCATTTTTAATAGAATAAGTTGCGTACGCTATTTATGGATAGACATAAACAACAAATTAAACGAGATCGACAAGATTTGAAACGTAGAGCAGTCAATGCTCAGAACAAATCTAAGATGAGAACATTGATTAAAAATGTTATGTGTCAAGACGATGCTAAAAAAGCAACAGAGCCTTATGCTAGTGCGATTTCTTTTATTGATAAGATGGCAAGCAAAAATTTAATTCATAAAAATAACGCTGCTAGACAAAAATCAAGACTTACTAATTATCTGAATTCCTTAAGTGCATAAATATTTATTCAAACTTATCTTTAATAAACTCAGCCCAGCTAGCTAATCTTTCTTCTGTTAATTCTTCTTCATTATCATTATCAATACCTAGACCTAAAAATTTGTCTCCTTCAAGCGCTTCAGATTCATCAAATTCATATCCTTCTGTAGACCATTTACCTATTAGCTTACCACTGTTTTCCATAAATGGTTTAGCTAGCAAACCAACAGCATCTAAATAATTGAAACTATATGATATTTGATCTCCAGCACCAAAAAATGCTCCAGTAATATTGGTAAAGTCTAGCTTGCGATATTCTAGAAATACCTCTTCCCAGTCTTCTTGCAATTCACCTACATTCCATGTTGGGCAACCAATAATAAGATTTGAATATTCTAACATTTTAGATAGATCAGTTGATCTAATATCATATGAGTCTACTTCATAGCCCGCTGCTTCCATATGCTTTTGAATTAACTCAGCAGCTTCTTCTTGATTTCCTGTTGTACTTCCCCAAAACAAACCTATTTTTTTCATGATATTGTGGATCTCCCCTAATTATTAGTGGCGTAATTTAAGTATACTTTTATTGATTGTTGAGATTAAATCTCAATAATTATCATTTTTTTTATTTAATAATTATCTTATTTATCATGACCTTGATAATTAGGCGCCTCTTTGATGATACTAACTTCATGGGGATGACTTTCTCTGCCAGCTGCTGCTGATATTTGAATAAACTTTTTATTTTTATAGAATAAAGATAGGTTTTGAGCTCCACAATATCCCATAGATGATTTTAATCCACCAATTAATTGAAATATTGTATTATTTACAGGACCCCTAAAAGGGACCATGCCTTCAATGCCTTCAGGCACTAGTTTCAATTCATCTTTTTCTTTTTGGAAGTATCTTTCACCACCACCTTCTTTCATAGCAGCTAAAGAACCCATACCTCTATATGATTTATATCTTCTTCCTTCATAAACAATAGTTTCTCCAGGGCTTTCATCCATACCGGCTAACATACCGCCTAACATTACGACGCTTGCGCCAGCAGCTAATGATTTTGCAATATCGCCACTATAGCGTATTCCACCATCAGCAATAATTGGAATATTATACTTTAAACCAACTTTAGCACAATCAATGACTGCCGAAAGTTGAGGGACTCCTACTCCAGCGACAATTCTTGTTGTACAACTAGATCCTGCACCTATACCGACTTTAACACAATCAGCTCCTGCTTTAATTAAATCTTCGGTTGCTTCGGCTGTAGCAACATTACCAGCTATTAAATCTAACTTAGGAAATGCTTTTTTAATCTTTTTGACTAAGTCTAAAACATACTGTGAATGACCATGTGCGGTGTCTACCACAACTGCATCAACACCAACAGAGTCAAGTGCACTAATTCTATCCGCCCAGTCATCTCTGACGCTTACCGCTGCTGCAACTCTTAATCTTCCATTTTTATCTTTTGAAGAATTAGGAAATTCTTCTTTCTTGATCAAATCTTTTACTGTAATTAAACCCGCTAGATTGTCTTTATCGTCTACTACTAACAATCTTTCTATTCTATGTTTCTGCAATATTTTTTTTGCTTCTTCATTAGTAGTATTCGATTTAACGGTCACTAAATTTTTTGATGTCATTCTATCTTTCACCAGTACATTTAAATCTGATTCAAATCTGATATCTCTTTTCGTAATAATACCTACTAATTTTCCTTTTGCTAATACTGGCAAACCACCAATTGAATACTGTTCCATTAATTGCTTTGCATCTCCAACTGGCTTACTTTGATCTAGAGTAATAGGATTTTTAATCATTCCACTCTCATAGCGTTTCACCTTATCTACCATTAGAGCTTGTTGCTCTATACTCATGTTTTTATGAATAACACCAATTCCTCCCTGCCTTGCAAGAGCAATGGCCATATCAGACTCTGTTACAGTATCCATAGCTGCACTCATTACAGGTATATTTAATTTTATATTTTTTGTAAGAAAAGTAGAGCAATCAACTTCTTTAGGTAGTACAGATGATTTCTGAGGCACCAAAAGCACATCGTCAAATGTTAATGTTTTTTGAATAGTATTTTTAGACATAAAAAGCTCCGAGCGTAAGGGTTGGAATGGTTAGTGTGATAAAACTCTTAAGATAAAAAGTTTTTATTAAGGTTAACATTGAACAATTTAATACAAAAGATAAGAAAATCCAGCAGATTATTAATCGCTATCAAATTTTAACCAATTATACTTTTTATTGGTTGTGAAGTAATAGTAAGAATAAAAAAATATAAAATATCCTAGACCTAGAACTCCAAACCATAACTCTTTAGTGGACAAGAATATAAATAGAATAAATGGTAAATATTTTTGAGCATAATAAAGATACTCTTTTGACTTAAATAACAATGTAGTAATCAAGAACGGTAGATATACCATCGAACTAGTAGATAAAATTGGTTCATCTTGATATATAGATAGTATTAATGCGATAAGGGTTAGCAATAAGGATAAAAACTTGCTACGCATACTATCTGAACGATATAATGAATATAGTACTAGCAATAACAAGCATAATCCAATCATCATCTTTCCAAAAATTAAAATACCGATAAAAGAATAGAGTGATAAAAATAGTAAAAAATTTGTTTGGAAATCTATTTTTACGCTACGAAATGGTCCAAAAGACTCAAATTTATTCATTAGCCATAAAAATAGAATAGACTGGAATAGGATATTTATGACACTAATCCAGTCTTGAGAAATCATTGAGAATATATAGTACCTATCCAAATCACTTCCTATCACTATATCGTAAAAAATGCTATTATTGAAGATTGTGTCATAAGATTTGATTAAATAGTGTTGAAAAGCAAGCATAATCCACATCGGAAAGAATATTTCTAATCGATCGATTATATCTACATCAATTCTTTGAAAAAGATTCTGAATATGCTTATATCGAGAAGATTCAGAAGGAAAAAATCTTTTAAGCATTTAGCTTAAATCCATCCCAATACATATAAGAATACAAGAAAAATAAGTACCGGACTCAAATATCTAATTAAGAAAGAAAATACGCTCTTAAAAGAAGAAGATTTGAATATTGAATTTCCGAAATATACTGATCCAGAATCTCCTATTAATAAATTTCTAACAACTTCATCTATACCCCATACATATCCTGCAAAAATAGCAAGAAAGAATCCACCAAGAGGCAATAAGACATTAGAGGCAAGGAAGTCTGCCGCATCAAAAAAAGTAAGGCCTGTACCTAATAATGTCACATCTGACCATAAATTAAAAGATAATGCACATGGAATAGCAGCAAGATACACTAGCATTCCCATCGTTAAAGTTGCTTTTTTCCTAGAATATTTTAATTCATCTACTAGGTAAGCAACACTAACCTCTAAAATTGAGATTCCAGATGTAACTGCAGCTATTGTAAGTAGTAAAAAGAATAACAATGCAAAAATATAACCCCCTACCAATTGTGCAAGCAATGGTGGTAATACATGAAAGACTAAGCCAGGTCCTGCAGCAGGATCGTAGCCCGATGAAAATACCACTGTAAATATAGCAACTCCTGCTAATATAGCAATGACAGTATCAAGAAAAGCAACCATATATGAGGCATTCACTACGTCGTCTTTTTCAGACAAGTAACTACCATAAGTCATCATTGCACCCATACCTAAACTTAGCGTAAAGAAAGCATGTCCTAACGCAAGTAGAAAAGTTTGTGGATTAATCTTTGACCAATCTGGAGAAAAAAGAAATGATACACCTCCATCTGCACCAGGCAACATCAATCCTTGTACTACTAAAATCATTAAAATTCCAAATAAAACTGGCATTAAAAATTTACTCGCTTTCTCTAAGCCTGCTCTCACTCCAGATAAAATAATACCAACAATCATCAAAAAGAAAACTGTATGCCAACCAATAACCCACATAGGGCTGCTATTTTTTAAATTAAAGAAATCTGCAGCCATCTGAGGATTATCAAAAGAAGAGAATGTTCCCTTTAATGCTTCGAATGTATAAGCAACTGACCAACCACCAACAATACTATAAAAAGATAAAATTGTAAAACTAGCAAAGACACCTAATGCACCTACATACTTCCAAAAAGGCTTGTCTGTTAACGTCTTAAATGCACCTACGGGATTTTTTTGTGTTGCTCTTCCTAAAAGAATCTCAATATTTAATATTGGTAGACCAACCAATACAATACAGATAAGATAAATAAACAGAAAAGCTGCTCCACCATTTTCACCTGCTATATATGGAAATTTCCAAATATTTCCCAGACCTACTGCTGAACCAGCAGCAGCTAAAATGAAACTTGCTTTTGAACTCCATTGTTCTCTGTTATTACTCATTTTTTTCCTTAGTGTTGTTTGAGGGATCACTTTCTTTAACAATCTCATCAAAGTTATCAAGATGCGCCTCTACTACTGCATCAAGGACGCTATAAAAATATAAACCAATTGCAATCCATGCAAAACGATTTCTTTCTCTTAAATAATAATCTTTAGAATTTGCATAAGAATCTTCATAATTATTATATTTTTTTCTATTCTCATTAAAACTCCACAATGCTAAAACTTCACCAGCCATTAATGCATAGCCTTTAATTTTTTGATCATTATAAAGCTGTCCAGATCCTGGAATTGTCAACGATCGTTTCAAAGCAATTTTAGGATCTTTTAACTGCTCTTCTTCCGTACGAAAATCTACTTTTTGTTGAGACAAAAGATTTGAAAAAATAATAGCACTAAAAACGAATATTTTTATTAACCTAAACATTCAATTTCTACTCTTGCTCCCATTGGTAAGCCTGCTACCTGAATTGTAGAACGTGCTGGATATTCTCCTTTGATTCTTTTCTCAATTTGAGCATTTACTAATGGGGTATAACTCAAGTCCATTAAAAATACAGTAAATTTTTTTACATCTTCTAAAGTTTTATTATTATCAGCAAGTACAGCTTCAATGTTATCAAATACTTGATTGACTTCATCTTCAACTGTATCATTATTTAATTGTCCAGATGAAGGATCTATAGGAATTGATCCTGCCATAACCCAGTTACCAATGGGAGCAAGAGTAGACAAATATCTAAACATTGAATATGGTCCAACGGGGGTAGGTGCTTTTAAATTAGTCATTATTATATCCTTTTAAATTTTACAAAGACTTAGTGTAGCTAATCCAATATCTTCATTAAGTACTCTGTGTGTTTTATCTTTAAAATCATGTATTATAAACTCTCCTACTGCAGCTACTTCCATTTCAAAAAGATGTCCTCCTGAAACCTCCATATCATGATTACCTAAAGTAATATGAGCATGTATAAAAGGCTCGTCATCTTTAATTGCTACATTACCTTGAAATGAAAGCAATTCAAGTATTGAATCAAAAATCTTATGAATATATTCTTTTGAAGTAATATTATATGCTCCGATATCAACATTCTTAACTGCTCCTATTCCAGAAAGCTGACCCGAAGTAATATTACGATCAATACAAAATTGAGTAAGTGTGTCCATCACTTTTTCACCCTTCTCTACGTGTACTATGTACGAATTATCAATTTTTTGAAATTGCATTATAATTTCTCCATTTCAGATGTTATGAGTTCTTTAATTTTGTTTTTAATATCGGTTAAAGAGAAGTCTGTAGATGCTCCAGCTGTAGCAAAATCATCCTTACCTCCACCCCCACCATCTAGCTCTTTTCCAATAAGTTGTGCCAAAGAAGATGCAGATACAGATTTTTTAATCAAATCTTTTGATACGCTAATCGAAACCGTCGGTTTTTCATTAATTATTGCTGAGAAAATTGCAATACCTGAATGAAATGCTGTATTTAATTTTGTATTTAATTTTTTCAAATCATTCTTAGAACCTAAAGTGACTTCTTCATTTATAAATGGAATATTATTGATATGTTTTTGATTTTCAATCATTTTTTCAATATCAATAACATCTAACATGTTTAATTGATTCTTCTTATCAATTTCTCTTTTTTCAGATGCTTCTTCTAGACGATTAATGACATCCAATCGATCCTGAAGATGAACTTCAACATGTTCTCCGGTAAGAGCATGTATTCTTCTAACTCCGGATGCAATAGCTTTCTCATTCTTTATAATAAAATTATTGATTTCTCCTGTTGATGCAACATGCGTACCTCCGCATAGTTCTTTTGAAAAAGAATCCATAGTTACTACCCTTACTCTTTCTCCATATTTCTCTCCAAACAAAGCAGTGGCACCTTCTTTTTTTGCATCTTCTAAGCTTTTTATATTTGTTTCTACGGATATATTTTCAGCAATTTTATCATTCACAAGTAATTCAATTGCATCGATATCTTTTTGATCAATTTTAGAAAGGTGGGTAATATCCAATCGTAGGTAGTCTGGATGCACCAAAGAACCTGCTTGATTGATATGATCACCTAGAATATCTTTAAGAGCTTGATGTAGCAAATGTGTTGCTGAATGATTGATTTTGATATTTTTTCTTCTCATTGAATCTATTTTACAAGATACATCCATATCTGTTGATATATCTCCTTTTGTCAGATTGCATATATGAATAATAAAATCTCCATTCTTTTGCGTATCTACTACTTGAGCAGAAAAATCTTTATTCTTAATAATTCCAATATCTCCAATTTGACCACCTGATTCAGCATAAAATGGAGTGTTATCTAATACGATATATACTTTATTATCAACGTCAGCCCAATTTACTATTTTGCTAGAGCTATTTTCTTCGCTATATCCAATAAAATTTGAATGCGGCAAATCGTTGCTTAGCTTCCATTTAATATCTGTGCTATCCATAATAAATTTTTGACTCTTCTTAGCAAGCTCTTTTTGTTTTTTCATTTCGCTTTCAAAGCCTTTTTTATCTACCGTCTTTCCTTTTTCAGAAGCCATTAATTCTGTTAAATCCAAAGGAAATCCATAGGTGTCATATAGCTTAAAGGCATCAGAACCATTAATATTATCAGAAGAAGAATTTTTGATTATTTTTTCAAATTGAATAATTCCTTTTTCTAGGGTAGCCAAAAAAGATTCTTCTTCGTTAAAAATAGTCTGCTCTACATGCTTTTGTTTATCTTTTAACTCTGGATAAGCATCTGACATTGTAGAAACAACCGATTGAACTAATTTATATAAAATTGGCTCTTTACTGTTGAGATTCATTGCAAATCTTGAACCCCTCCTAAGAACTCTTCTTACAACATAACCTCTGCCTTCGTTTGATGGCAAAACTCCATCTGCTATTGCAAATGATAACATCCTAATATGATCGCATATCACATGATATGAAACTTCATTATCTTTATAACTTGTCTTAGATATTCTTTCTAAGTCAGATATAGTTTCTGCAAATAAATCAGTTTTATAATTTGAATTTTTATTTTGTAGTACCGAGCAAATTCTTTCAAGTCCAGCTCCAGTATCTACATGTTTTTTTGGTAAATCTTCAAAGGTTCCATCTTTTAAACGATTACTCTGTATAAATACTAAATTCCATAATTCCCAATATTCATCAGAATTATTTACATGCTTAGATTGTTGATTGCCTGGATCATCTCCGATATAATAGTGAATTTCAGAGCATGGACCACAAGGACCTGTTTCTGCCATTTCCCAGAAATTATCTTTTGCGCCAGATCTTACAATACGACTCTTATCAATATCTGTTGTTTTTTCCCATAATTCATAAGCTTCATCATCATCTTCAAATACCGTAACCCAAAGACGTGATTTATCCAACTTCCAAACATCAGTAAGTAGCTCCCATGACCATTGAATAGCTTCTTCCTTATAATAATCTCCAAAAGACCAGTTACCAAGCATTTCAAAGAATGTATGGTGAAAGCCATCTCTTCCTACCTCTTCTAGATCGTTATGCTTTCCACTTACTCTAATACATTTTTGACTATTTACTACTCGCAAATGCTTTGGTTTTTCTGTATCTAGAAAAATTGGTTTGAATTGATTCATTCCAGCATTTGTGAACAGAAGTGACTTATCACCGTAAGGCAATACAGGGGCACTGGAAATTTTATGGTGGTTTTTACCCTCAAAAAATTTAATAAACGATTCTCTAATTTCTTTGCTTTTCATCGATAAAGTGTTTCATATGAATCTAAACAAATAATATATTCATTAGATGAAAAATAATCTAATAATAACTGCTTTATTTCTATTTTTTTCTTGTTTTACTTTTGGACAAGAAAACACAATCAATAATATTGAAATCGATTCTAGAGAAAATGGAACCTTAATTAAGATAGGTGGTACTAAAAAAATTAACTTAAAAGATGTAACCGCTTGGTACTCATCAGAATGGTTTTATCTTACAATATATAACGCACAAGCTGACAGTACAAAATTAGTAAATCAAAGCTCTAATGAAGGCGTTGCTAAGATTGAAATAGCAAATAATGAAGAATCTACTCAAGTAGCTTTAAAACTAAGAAAAGAAATTGAATCTTTTGAAATCACAAATCCTACAAGAAAAAATATCTCATTTCTTTTAAGACTATCTCAAGAAGAAGCTAAAAAAAGTATTGCGATGGATAAAAATATACAAGAATTCTCTGAAGAAAATAGTAAACCAATTAAGGCTAAAAAATCCAGAAATAAAAATTTATCTCAAACAACTGATAGGACTTTAGAACTGTCTATGTTGGGAGTAATTGTTGCTATTAGCGATATTGCTAATCCAAGCACTTTTCTTGTCGGAGCAATGATTGCATTATCTACTATATTTTTTTAATCTATAGCTTCGAAAACTTATCTGTATACTCAATAAGCTTATCTTTGATTCCTTCTTCAGACATTGCATGTCCTGAATCTGGAATAATATGTAAATCTGCCTCTGGCCATGCTTTATGAAGCTCCCAAGCATTTTCAACTGGACAAACTACGTCATATCTACCGTGAACTATCACTGTCGGGATATGTCTAATTTTATCTACATTCTCAATTAAGTAATTATCGGTATCAAACCATCCATTATTTGTAAAATAATGGCATTCTATTCTTGAAAATGCTTCCGCAAATCTTGAATCAGAAGAGTGCTCTATTAATGCTTTATTTTGAATTAATTTTACCGTACTACCCTCCCAAATACTCCATGCTTTTGCTGCTTCCACTCTTTTAGAGGAATCTTCATGCGTAAGCAGTTCGTAATAAGCTTTAAGAAGATTATCTTGTTTTGCTTTAGGTATCGGCTCTAAAAATTTTTCCCATGCATCGGGAAATATTTTACTTGCTCCCTCTTGATAAAACCAACGAATCTCTTTTTTTCTTAGTAGAAATATACCTCTTAAAATTAATGCCTTACATACAGATGGATGTGTTTGACTGTAAGCTAACGATAAAGTACTCCCCCAGCTTCCACCAAATACTACCCAAGACTCAACACCTAAATGTTTTCGTATCTTTTCAATATCTGCTACTAAATCCCATGTAGTATTTTCATGCAAATCAGCAAATGGGGTACTTTTACCACACCCTCTTTGATCAAACATAATAATACGCCATTTCTCAGGATTAAAGTATTGCCTATATGAAGGATCAATTCCTCCTCCAGGCCCTCCGTGAAGAAAGATAACGGGCTTTCCATTTTTATTACCTGACTCTTCAACATATATATTATGAATATCAGATACAGGTAGGTGGAAAGAGTTAAATAGTTCAGCAGTTGGATATAAATTCATGGCCTAACTTAATTAATATAAATTATATTTTTAATACATAATAAATTTGTTGATGATTAATAAGAATTGTGTAATTTTACACCGTCCTAACTGATATGAAAATTGGCGTATTAAAGGAAAACAAAGCTGGTGAACAGAGGGTTGCAATTATACCTTCTACAGTTTCAGCCCTCACAAAAAAGGGTTATTCATTCTTCGTACAAAAAAATGCTGGTCATGCATCAAATTATTTAGATAATCTTTATGTAGAAGCTGGTGCAACAATTGTTGAAAAAAATGAAGTTTTTAAATGTGATATTATAGCAAAAGTCAGTTCTCCTACCAAAGAAGAGATTGAACTATTAAATAATAACTGTTTATTAATATCCCTATTTCAAACAATTAAGAATATTGAATTAGTCAAAGAATTACAAAATGCTAAGTGCTCTGCATTCTCTTTAAACTTACTACCAAGAACTACTTTAGCTCAAAAAATGGATATTCTAAGTTCTCAAGCCAATATTGCTGGCTATAAATCAGTATTAATTGGAGCAAATCATATTGGGAAATATATGCCACTTCTAATGACTGCAGCAGGAACTATTTCGCCATCAAGAGTTCTAGTTATTGGAGCAGGTGTTGCTGGATTGCAAGCAATTGCAACAGCAAAAAGATTGGGAGCTCAAGTACAGGCATTTGATGTAAGGCCTGAAGTTAAAGAACAGGTAGAAAGTTTAGGGGCAAAATTTGTAGAAGTAGAAAATGATAGTGATGATGGAGTAGGATCAGGCGGGTATGCTAAAGAAACTAGCGATGCATATAAATTACGCCAACAAGAAGCTATGAAAGAAAGAATTTCAAAATCTGATCTAGTTATTACTACAGCTCTTATCCCTAATAGACCAGCACCAGTACTTATTCTAAAAGAAATGGTTGAAGCTATGAAACCTGGTTCTGTAATTATGGATTTAGCATCAGAGAATGGCGGAAACTGTGAATTAACAAAAGCAGATGAAATAGTATATCATAACAATGTATTAATTGATGGTAATACTAATTTTCCAAGTACGATGGCAACAGATGCTAGTCAGTTGTTTTCAAAAAATATTCAAGCGATTATTGAACACTGCCATGGTGAAGATGGATTTAAACTTAATAAAGAAGATCAAATTATAGATGGAATGCTATTTATTGAAAATGGTGAAATCAGACACCAGCCAACCAAAGAGGCTCTATAATGGAAGTAAATATTATCAATCTAATAACAATTTTTATATTAGCCGTATTTGTAGGTAATGAAATAATTAATAAAGTACCTCCTACTCTTCACACCCCTTTAATGTCTGGTTCAAATGCGATATCAGGTATTGCTATTGTGGGAGCCTTATTGGCAATCACTATGGATGGAACGCTTGGTACCTATCTTGGATTAGCTGCATTAATTTGTGCTACTATTAATGTTGTAGGTGGATTTTTAGTAACTGATAGAATGTTAAAAATGTTTAAGAAAAAACGATGAATCAAACTGACATACAAAATTTATTATATCTGATTTCTGCAATTGGATTTATTGTTGGAATCAAACGTCTTTCCCATCCAAGAACTGCAAGAAGTGGAAATTTCTTAGCATCGCTTGGGATGTTGGTTGCTATAATAGCAACATTAACATCTGGAGCAGATTTTGATTGGAAACTAATTGGCTTAGGTGTAGGAATTGGTTCAATATTAGGTGTTATGATTGCTGTACGTGTTCAAATGACTCAAATGCCTCAAATGGTAGCCATATTTAATGGATTAGGTGGAGCAGCTTCTGCATTTGTTGCATCAGCAGCATATATTTCAGGATCAGATAGTTCATATATCATTATGTGTATGAGTCTTTTCATTGGAACATTAACTTTTTCTGGAAGCTTTATTGCATTTGGAAAACTTCAAGGATTTATATCTGGAAGAGCTATCACTTTTACAGGACAGCAAGCTATGAATGCATTAATTTTTGGTTCTATAATTGCGCTATTGATTGCTCACAATTTGAGCTTATTGCCAAATGATACCATATTTTATACTATTACAGTTTTAGCTCTCATGCTTGGTATTGGTCTGACCATTCCAATTGGAGGTGCTGATATGCCCGTAGTCATCTCACTATTAAATTCATATTCTGGGATAGCAGCTGCAGCCACAGGCTTCTTACTTGATAATAATGCACTTATTATTAGCGGCTCTTTAGTTGGTGCTTCTGGACTAATCTTAACAAATATTATGTGTAAAGGAATGAATAGATCTTTAGCTAATGTAATTTTTGGGGCTGTTGGTGCAGTGTCTAGCATTGACAATTCAGACCAAAAAGAAATGAATATTAAGAGCTATTCTACGACAGAGGCAGCTATGATTCTTGATGCTGCTGAAAAAATTATTATTGTACCAGGTTATGGATTAGCTGTAGCGCAAGCGCAACACGTTGCAAGAGAAGTAGCTGATACCTTGGAAGCTCAAGGTAAAAAAGTCTTATATGCTATTCATCCTGTGGCTGGTAGAATGCCAGGACATATGAATGTACTATTGGCTGAAGCCAATGTACCGTATGATCTACTTAAAGATTTAGATGAAATAAATCCTGAATTTGAAGATTGTGATGTTGCATTAATTCTTGGAGCAAACGATGTTGTTAATCCTGCAGCAAGACATGATAAATCTAGCCCTATATATGGTATGCCTATCTTAAATGTAGATAAATCTCGTACTGTTATTATCAATAAAAGAAGTATGAATCCTGGCTTTGCTGGTGTCCAAAATGAATTGTTTGGTTATGATAATTCTATAATGGTATTTGGTGATGCAAAAGACATGCTCAATGATCTTCTAAAAGAAATCAAAGAATTATAATAGTCCCTATCATATAACCATACTTAACAAGTAGTGCCTACTTGTTGAAATACATATTTTTAAATAAATTAAACCTAATTAAATACGAGGAAAAATAATGGAATATAAGAATACACAATTGCTTTTAGATAAAAGACCAAAAGGAATGCCAGAAGATGATTGCTGGAAGATCAACAATGAAGTAATAGTATCTTTAGAAGATAATGAAATTCTTATTCAAGTTAAGTATCTATCAATTGATCCATATATGAGAGGTCGAATGAATGACGGCTCTTCATATGCCGAACCAGCTAAAATTGGAGAACCTATGACAGGTGAAACTATCGGCGTTGTTGTTGAAACTAATTCCAGCTCATATGCAATTGGTGATAAAGTATGTGCTCATAAAGGTTGGCAAACATATGTAAAAGCAAAAGATACTGATCCTGGTTTATATAAAGTGCCTGAATCTAATATACCATTATCTACTTATTTAGGAACAGTGGGAATGCCTGGAAGGACTGCTTACTTTGGTCTAAACAGAGTTGGAAAGCCTAAACCTGGAGAAACCGTAGTTGTTTCAGCGGCATCAGGAGCTGTCGGAACTGTTGTTGGACAATTAGCAAAGTCTTATGGATGCTATGTAGTTGGTATAGCTGGTGGTCCAGAAAAGTGTTCTTACGTAAAAGATACTTTAAAATTTGATGAATGTATTGACTATAAAGCAGGCAATTTAGAAGAAGATCTTAAAAATGCTTGCGACAAAGGAATAGACATTTATTTTGAGAATGTTGGTGGACCAGTAACCAGAGCAATT
The DNA here is from genome assembly GCA_905182795.1 of uncultured bacterium. Lineage (GTDB taxonomy): Bacteria > Fidelibacterota > Marinisomatia > Marinisomatales > Marinisomataceae > Marinisoma. The sequence goes on from CAJJCZ010000004.1 coordinate 121,211, forward strand.
GCCCCCCTATTGAATGAAGGTGCAAGAGTTCCAATTTGTGGGTTTATATCTCAATATAATGTAGAAGATATGTCTAAGATGGAAACGCCTTTTCATATCTTAGGTGCACTTAATCCTAAACCCGAACATAGATTCTTTGTAGTAACAGAATGGATGGATGAATGGGCAGAAGCAACCAATGAACTATCTAAATTGATTTCAGAGGAAAAACTACTTTATAAAGAAACCATCACAAAGGGTTTTGAAAATGCTCCTCAAGCTTTAAGAGATGTTTTAACAGGTAAAAATTTTGGAAAACAAATTATAGAAATTTAAACTATACATATTCTGAATTACCTGTTTATATCTATTCCAAAAATACTCTGATTATTTCAGAGTATTTTTTTATATATTAATCTATGTCATTACCTAGTCTATACGAACTTGCAGATGAATTTCAAGAAGCACTAGAAAGTTTAACAGATTTAGATGATCAATCAGTAAAAGACACCTTAGAGTCTATCGAGGGTGAATTTCAACTTAAAACCACTAATGTAGCTAAATATATTAAAAATTTAGAACATACTGCTAATGGCATTAAAGAAGTCGAATCTAGACAACATAAAAGAAGAACATCAATTGAATCTAAAATAAAACATCTAAAAGAATATTTGAGATATAATTTAGAAAAAACTAATACGCAGAAAGTAGAGAGCTCTGAAATAACTATCACTATTCAGAATAATCCACATAAAGTTGTTATTACTAATGAAAAAGATATCCCAAATGAATTTCTTGAAACAAAAGAAACACAATCAATTGATAAGACTAAGATTAAAGAGGCCTTAAAAAATGGAGAAGATGTTCCAGGCTGTGAATTAATTCAAGAAAAGCGCGTTTCAATTAAATAACAACTCAATGAGATAAATAGAAAATTATGGTAGCAAAAAAAAATCTTTTGGCTAAAAAAAGAATTGCTGTATTAAGACTGTCTATCCTTTTAATAATTGTATTTATTATTCTTGATAATAATTTTTCTGCTTACAGTCTAGATATAGATCTGAATACATCAATTTTATTGACTTGTGTGGGTTATACACTTGTTGTCCTTGGAGGATTTGGAAGAATATGGTCATCGCTTTACCTAGAGGGATTTAAAACAAAAAAATTGATTAAAGACGGCCCCTACTCAATGGTCAGAAACCCTCTATACTTCTTTAGTCTGACAATATTATTAGGAATATGTTTTGCAATTAAATCTATACCTATCTCAATCGCTCTACTGTTGGTATTTATCCTATTTCACGTTCCAACCATAGTAAACGAAGAAAAAGTCCTTTTAAGTACCCATGACGAGTCTTATAAAGCCTATTATGAATCTACACCGCGATTGTTACCAAATATCTTTAAATATAAGAAAACAAGACCTGAAGATAGAATTGAAGTGAAGATTAAAAGTGTAAATAGTGTATTATGGGAAATAATGGGTTATTTATTCTTATTTACACTAATAGATTTTTTCTATTTTATAGGATTATAAGAAATAATTATTTTTCTTTATCGCCATCTGGTAATAACAAATCTAGCGATTTTTTTAATTTCTTATTTCTAGTAGTAGTAATATCTTGATAACTCTTACTCACTGCCTCAATCTGATTTTCGTGTTTTTCTAGAAGAGCTTCTATTTTTGTCCACTCTACTTTAAACTGACTGAAATTAGTTTTAAAATCATCGACTTTAGTGCTTAGAGTAAAATTATGGACTGATGTCTTTAACATTTGTAACATCGCAAACAATTCAGGTGTTCCAACTAAAATTACTTTCTTTTTCAGGGCATCTTCCCAAATAGTATAAAATTCTTTTCTAATAAAGTTTAGTACGCTTTGACTCGGCACAAACATTAACACAAAATCTACACTACCCTTTGAAACGTCTACATAACCATCTTTTTGCATTTCTTTGATTCGATCTTTTACATCTTTTTCAAAAGCTTTTTTTTCAGATTCTTTTTCAAATTCTCCCTCAGCATTTACCATATTTTTGTAATGCTCTAAAGGAAATTTTGAATCAAGATTTATATAGACTTGATCGGGAAAATAAAACGTATAATCTGGTCTAGCACTACCATATGACTGCTGAGATTTCCAGTGTACATTTTCTTGTAATCCAAGATTTTCGAGTAGTTGCTCCACTCTATACTCGCCCAAACTACCTCTTTCTTGTGAGCTTCTGAAAATTAGATTGAATTCATTGAGAGATTTAGTGACTTCTTTTTGACTATTTTGATAGGTAGTCTCTAGAGCTGACTTTGTTTCTGATAATTTATCGCGTAAGTCATTGATATTTTTTTCTGAACCAGCAAATAGCTCACCTATAGCAGCAAATTGATCAATAATTTCATCATCTTGTCCTATTGATTTGAATTTTTTATCTATATAAAAAACAAGAAATATAACCACAGCAATTAAAGCGATAAGTAAGTATGTATTTATCATATTAATTCTTTTTCTCTTAACATATTTATCAATTCTTCTTCATGATAATTTACAGGAAAAATTTCATATCTATTTTCTTTTAAATGAAAAAGAGTTTGACTGCCAATATTGATACCATAATAACGCTCTAAAAGATATCTATAAAATGAAAGCTGTAAAGAGTAATGATTAAAATTACAGTCCTGCATATGTTGTGTAGAGCTTAAAATACCTACCTTCTTTTTGTAGGATGTTTTATCAATACGTTTGTTTGTTTTCCAATCAACGAGATGGTATGTATCTTGTTTTTTATTATATACTAAGACATCAATTGTTCCAGCAATCCCCAATTCTTTAGAATAAATAATAACCTCAGAAAAAAATGTATTATCAGGATCTTTTTGCTTTTCTTTAATCCATTCGGCTCCTATGATAGACATCTCATGTTCTGGTGTAATATCATCCTTAATAAATGCCTCTAATTCATTGTGAACAATAGTTCCTCTTATTGCACCCTTACCCCACTCTTTAATGACTCCATCAACTGTTTTACCGCTGTATTTTGGATGAGTATTAATTAATTTTTGAGCAATACCAACTTGGTCAAATTTTTCAAAAAAATGATGGATAAATTCAGTTACACTAGAAAAGTGAAAATCAGGATTATCACTTAATTCGTATTTATGATTTTCTTGATCGAGAGAAATATCATCTATGAATAATTTATTCATTCTTTATTTATCCCTCATGTAAAACATTTTTATTATCATTTTTTCTCAATTTATTCACTCTTCTTCTTGTAATTCTACGCTGAGCAAACCCTAGAGTCCAAACACAGATTAATAAAACTGGAATAACAACTCTCTCTGGAGTATCTGAATTAACAGTAAAATAAAGTAAAAATAATGCTGTGAGGAGCTGTAAAGAATACTGAGCAGTGTTAATAATTTTTAACTTATTCATTAAGCATCAATTAAATCAAGAACAAGCCTAACTACCTGTCCTGAAGCGCCATCTTTTTGGATATAGCTTCTATTTTCTACGCCCCAAGATGTTCCAGCGACATCAAAATGAGTCCAAGGAATATCTTTTCCTACAAACGCTTTCAAAAATGCTGCTCCAGCTATCGTTCCAGCTTGTCCGGGTGAGCCTAAATTTTTGACATCAGATATATTAGATTTTACTTGATCGCAATACTCATCCCATAGAGGCAATTCCCATACAAGTTCGCCAGTATTTTTAGATGATTTTTCAATGCTTTTGATAAGGTCGGGATTATTTCCAAGTATAGCCGTTGCAATATGTCCAAACGTTACAACGCAAGCTCCTGTCAATGTAGCAAAATCAATCATAAAAGCAGGGTCATAGTGTTTACTTGCATAAGCAAGTGCATCTGCAAGAATTAATCTTCCTTCTGCATCCGTATTCAATATCTCAATTGTTTTTCCGTTATATGCTGTTAGAATATCGCCAGGTAAAAAAGCAGATCCACCTAACATATTATGCGTTGACGGAACAATAGCTACAATATTCTTTTTTGGTCTTAAGTCTGCAACAGCATTCATCGCTCCAAGCACAATCGCAGAACCACACATATCAAATTTCATTTCATCCATTTTTGCTCCTGGCTTTAATGAAATTCCACCTGTATCAAATGTCAATCCTTTACCTACTAACACTACAGGCTTCTCATCTTTTGAATCTGCACCAAAATATTCCATAATGATAAATTTTGGAGGTTCATTAGTACCTTGTGCAACACCAGCAAAAGCACCCATCCCCATCTTTGTAAATTCTTCTCTATCAAATACTGTTACTTTCATATCGCCTCTTTTACCTACCTCTTGGGCAAATTCAGCTAAACGTGAAGGTGTACTCACATTTGGTGGATTATTGGCCAAATTTCGAGCCTCACATACAGCATTTGCTATTGTAGCTCCTTTTTTAGATGCATCAGCACAACATTCACCAACCATTGTAATTTTTTCTAAATGATATTTGCCTCTTTCATCTGTAAAAAAGTCTAAAAAGCGATAGCTTCCCAGTACGAGCCCTTCTGAGAATGCTTGACAAAAATAATCATCATGACTATCCGATTTAGGGCATTGCACGGAAACGGAAGAATATTTATTACTAATAATAAATGTCATTACTGCCCCTGCTGCTCTTCTCAAATCTTCAGGAGTTGCTTTATCAGATTGTCCTAATCCAAAATAAAGCGTTTTTTGGTTATCATTGAAGTCGTAAGCAAGTTCTCCCACTTTACCTTTAATTTGACTTTTAACTAAGTCTGAATCGTTCTTATCTTGGTAGACACCTACCGCTAAAATATCGCTATCTTTAACATTATCCATGTTAGTATCGTAATCTAATTTTTTAATGTGGGCCATTACCTAATTCTCCTTTTCTAAAGAAATATTGTGATCAAATTTTACAAATTCATTATTTTCATTTTTAATGACTGCAACAAAAGTAAAGTTTGCTGTACAAGCTAAACGCTTACCATGTACTTTACTTTCTGCATAAGCTTTTACCGCAATTTTAATAGAAGATTTTCCAGCTTCATACACAACTGCTTCGCAATTCACCCAATCTCCCAAAAAGACAGGTTCTTTAAATTCTACACTATCCATAGCTCTTGTTACTGCACTAGAAGCTTCTGTTTCTTTTAAAAAACGACTCGATGCTTTTCCTGCAGCCAAGTCTAGCCATGCTAACATATAACCCCCAAATAGGGTGTTCACACTATTAATATGTTGATGCTGAACTAGCTCTGAATAGTTGGTTATTGGATTACTCATTACTTCAATTTAAAAGAATTGTTTTTCTATTGATAGTTATTTATTCAAATAATAACTATAAAAACTTCTTAGAATTGATCTTCTTCTGTTGATCCTGACATTGCACTAGTTGAAGATTCTCCAGCGATACAATTATTTACTGCATCAAAATAGCCAGTACCTACTTCTTGTTGATGCGCTGAAAATGTATAACCTCTATCGTGATCAGCAAATTCTTTCTCTTGAAGCTCCACATATGCAGTCATGCCATCTTTAACGTATTTTTTAGTTAAGTCAAACATACCATGCCACATAGAATGAATTCCTGCTAGTGTAATAAATTGAAACTTATATCCCATTGCACCCAGTTCTCTTTGAAATTTTGCAATCGTAGCATCATCTAAATTTGCCTTCCAATTAAAAGAAGGAGAGCAGTTATATGCTAACATCAACTCAGGATGATCTTTTTTAATAGATTCTGCAAATTTCTTTGCTTCTTCAAGATTTGGTTTACCAGTTTCACACCATAATAAATCAGAATATGGCGCATATGACAGTCCTCTAGAGATTGCTTGATCAATACCTGGATTTACGCGATAAAAACCTTCTGAAGTTCTTTCTCCGGTGACAAATTTAGCATCTCTTTCATCTATATCTGATGTTAGTAGATCTGCTGCATTAGCATCAGTTCTTGCTACAATTAATGTTGGGACATTAGAAACATCTGCAGCTAATCTTGCAGCAACCAATTTATTGATAGCTTCTTGCGTTGGTACTAATACTTTCCCGCCCATATGACCGCATTTTTTAACACTGGCAAGCTGATCTTCAAAATGCACTCCAGCAGCTCCTGCTTTGATCATTGCCTTCATTAGTTCAAATGCATTTAACACACCACCAAATCCTGCTTCTGCATCTGCAACAATTGGAGTAAAAAAGTCAACTTTTGGATTACCATTTGAGTTCATCCATTCAATTTGGTCAGCTCTTTTAAATGAACTATTAATTCTTTTAACAAGAGACGGTACAGAATCAACAGGATACAGGGACTGATCTGGGTACATAGCTCCAGCGCTATTACCATCTGCGGCAACTTGCCAACCTGAACAATAAATAGCTTTTGCGCCAGCTTTTACCCCTTGAATAGCTTGTCCGCCGGTTAATGTACCTAGACAATGGACATAATCTTCCTCTTTTAGCATCTTCCAAAGCTTTTCTGCTCCAAGTCTGGCTATTGTATATTCTGGTTGGAGTGAACCTCTCAACCTTACTACTTCCTCTGCGGTATAAGGTCTTTTAACGTAAGACCATCGTTTATTCATTTCCCAATCATTCTTTAAATCTGAAATTTGTTTTTTTATATCCATTCTATAATTCCCCGTATGCTTTAATTGTTAAAAAATCTTCTAAGTTTTCTGATAAAGTAATTTCTTCTAAAATAGATCTTGCTCTACTAAAATTACCATTATGAAAAGTATCTTTGCCAACTTCATTCTCTACATTTTGAAATTCTTCATCTAAACAAGACAAAAATAAGTTTTTATCAACAATCTTTCCATTATCTAACTTGTTTTTATGTTTTATCCATTGCCATATAGATGCTCTAGAGATTTCTGCTGTAGCAGCATCTTCCATCAATCCATAAATAGCCGTACATCCTACCCCACTAATCCATGATTCGATATACCTCAAACTAATTCTAATGTTTAAACGTAAACATTCTTCTGTGCTAACTCCGCTATATCCAGATAGTAAATCTTGAGCACTAACGATATCTTCTGTCATAAAATCTAACTGATTGGTTTGTGATTGCTTAAAATTTTTATGAAAAATTTCATTAACAAAATCAGCAAGTCCGGGATGCGCTATCCAGGTTCCATCATGTCCATTTTCAATTTCAAATAACTTATCTTTTCTTACTTTATTCAAAATTTTTCGATTCTCTTCGTTGTCTTTAGAAGGAACAAACGCAGCCATTCCACCCATTCCAAATGCTCCTCTTTTATGACATGTGTTTACTAGTAAAGTGGAGTACGATGATAAAAATGATTTATCCATTGTAATTAGTTGTCGATCAGGTAATACTTTGTCTGGAAACGCTTGTAATGTTTTGATATAACTAAAAATATAATCCCATCTACCACAATTCAATCCCACAATATGATCTTTTAAATAATATAAAATCTCTTCCATTTGAAAAACTGCTGGTAAGGTTTCTATCAACAAAGTTACTCTTACTGTACCTCTATCAAGATTGAGTTCATCTTCACAAAAACATATTATCTTACTCCACAACTCTGCTTCTTTGTAAGATTCTAATTTTGGAATATAAAAATAAGGTCCTGTACCAAAACTTTTTAATGCTTGATGATTGTGGAATAGATACATCGCAAAATCTACCAAAGCCCCATACATGGGTGTACCATCTGCAATAATATGTTTTTCTTTCAAATGAAGCCCCCTTACTCGACACATTAGAGTAGCAGGATTTGAATTTAAGTTATACTTTTTTAAAGTAACGCGATGTTCAAATGATATAGTTCGATGCGCAGCATCTCTCATATTAACCATTCCATTTTGGATATTTTCCCAAGTTGGAGATAGTGAGTCTTCAAAATCTGCCATAAATACATTTACATTTGCGTTCAAAGCATTGATTATCATTTTTCTATCAACAGGCCCTGTGATCTCTAATTTTCTATTAAGCAGATCTATTGGAATGTCTCTGACCTTCCACGCAGACTCACGTATTTCTTTAGTTTCAGGATCGAATCCAGGTAAGATTCCAGAGTCTACCAACCCTTGATTACTTTTTCTTTCACTAAGAACGTCATCAATTTTGGTATTAAAAATTTTATGAAGTTTTTCGAGTAGTAATTGCGCATCATCAGGAAAGATATCTGACGCTTGACTTGAAATTTCTTTTAAAAAATGTAGAATAACTTGTCTCCCCTTAAGTTAAATCTAAATAATTGTACACCTTAAAATACTACAAAATATGACAACCTATGATAATTTTTTAGCCATGGCTTCACCTTCAGCCAAATCCACCTTAGAAAATACATAAGCACCTAATACAAGAAGTATAATAATAGATTGGAATCCAATGCGAGCCGCGAGCTGTTGATCTGCAATAGCATTATTTATTAGTACTGTAACCGAACCCATAAGTAGAGGTCCAAATACTGCCGCAAACTTACCCCACATATTGAAAAAGCCAAAAAACTCAGCAGATTTATTCTCAGGAATAATACGAGAATACAAACTTCTACTAAGTGTTTGAATTCCACCTTGAAAACAACCAATTAATCCTGCTAAAATATAAAAATGCCATGCTTCTGTAACAAAATATCCACCCATAATAATAAAAATATATGCCATAATAGCTGTATAGATTCCATTCTTTATACCTACTTTATCTGAAAATTTTATATAAAGTAGTGTAGCAAAAAATGCAACAAATTGTACAAGAACGAGCGCTCCCATAATAGCCGTTTGATCGAAACCAAGATTAATACCAAAATTTGCCGCCATTCTTACTGTTGTATCTACCCCGTCAATATAGAGCCAATAAGCTAGCAAAAAAGTAGCTACTACTTTTAAATTTTTTATTTCATCAAAGGTAGATTTAAACTGAGTGATTCCTTCTTTAACTGCATCAACAATACCTTTTTTTTCAGAGTCTTTTTCTTCGTCCACAAATAAAATAAGAGGTATAGAAAATAATGCCCACCATATTCCAACAGATATAAAAGACCATTGAATTGCAGCAGTACTATCTGCTAAGCCAAAAGATTCAGGATAGGATAACATTAAAAAATTAATTACAATGAGTATCCCTCCCCCAAGATATCCTACAGAATATCCTAACGCAGAAACATAATCTACTGTCTTTTCATTACTAACACTCGGCAACAAAGAGTCATAGAAGGTGTTAGCGCCTGAAAATCCAATAGTAGCAAAGATATAAACCAATAAAGCTATCGGCCACATACCTTGAGCAACAAAGCCTAAACCTACTGTCATTACAATACCCAAAAATGCAAAAAATATTAAAAATCTTTTCTTATAGCTTCCTCTATCTGCAATTGCACCAAGAAACGGTGCTAATAATGCAACGACAATAGATGCTATAGAATTTCCTAGCCCTAAGTAAAAAGTACTAATTGATAGGTTATTTGGATCTGACCAATATTGAGAGAAAAAAATTGGAAAAAATCCTGCCATAACAGTAGTGGCAAATGCAGAATTTGCCCAATCATATAAAGCCCAACTATAAACTTTTTTTTGAATAATTATCCCTTCCTAACAGACAACTTAATTGTTATACCATCTAAATCAAAAGATTCTCTAATCTGATTATGTAAATATCGCTTATAAGCAACAGTAATCAGCTTAGGATAATTACAAAAAAAAGCAAATATTGGTGGCAAGAATTGTACTTGATCTACAAATTTTAGCCTAATTGACTTTCCTTGCAATGCTGGAGGTGGATATTTTCTGACTGCTTTTACAAGCCATTCATTTAATGCTTTTGTACTAATTTTATCTCTTTGTTTTTGGAATACAGCCCATGTCTCAGATAATACATTCGATATACGTCTTTTTGTTAAAGCAGATACAAAAAGTATAGGATAATATTGCATTAAATGAAATTCATGAATCATCTCTTCTTTGAACATCTCTGCAGAAATATTTTTATTAGCAGTTAGGTCCCATTTGTTTACTAGTATTACCATCCTTTTTCCTCTACGGATAATTTCGCTAGCAATAGTTTTTTCTTGTTTTGTGAAGCCTTTTTCTGCGTCAATAACAAGTAAAACAACATCAGATCGTATTAGTGAGTCTACTGCTCTTAATGAACTATAATATTCAATATCATCATCAATCTTACTCCTTTTTCTAAGTCCTGCAGTATCTACAATTTTAATAGAATGTCCATGCCATTTTATGTGAGTATCAATAGAGTCTCTCGTCGTTCCAGCAATATCAGAAACAATGGCTTGTTCTTTTTGAATTAAAGCATTCAGAATAGACGATTTTCCAACATTAGGCATTCCAACAATTGATATGGACATAGATTCTTCATCCATATCGTCAAAATCTTGTCCTTGAAGATCTTCATGCGCAAATAAAGTATCTAATACATCTCCAACGCCTGCTCCATTTAATCCTGAGATAGGTACAGGCTCTTTTAATCCTAGACTAAAGAAAGGGAGTATGCGATCACTATGATCTGGGGTATCGCACTTATTAACTGCTAAAACATAATTTTTACTAGAATGTCTCACCATCTTAGCTAGATGACCATCATTTGGATTCAAGCCATTTTTTCCATCTACCATAAAAATGATGCCGTCACATTCATTTAATGCTTCTATAATTTGTTCTTTAATTTTTTCATTAAAAATATCCTCATTCGAACTAACAAATCCTCCCGTATCAATAATATCAAATCCCTTATTAAGCCACTCTCCCGAGGAATAGATTCTATCTCTTGTGACTCCTTCAACTTGATCAACAATAGATGTTCTTCTACCTGAAAGTCGATTAAAAAGTGTTGATTTCCCGACATTTGGTCGTCCTATTATGGCAATTTTAGATTTTTTATTCATGTTGTTGAATTATACAAATAAGGTAGTTGTGGTGCTATAAAATTTATTTAGCGGGAAATGTGAATTAATAACTCTAACCAAAGTGCTAGAGAAGCCATAAAGGCAACTTGAAAAATAGGAGCTCTTCTTGAAAGTTTTGGATTTGTGGATCTAATAATAAAATGAATTATTCTAAATGCCGTATAAAGCCAAGCAAGTGCAAGGGTGAATAATGTTACATGTCCTACTGTAAATGCTAAAATACAGTAACAATAAAAAATTAATGGTGCTTGATGTAAATTCTTATATAACTCCCTAGAAGACTGGACATTATCAGGGATTGCTTGCCATGAAGGCATATACTTTAGCCATCTCCAATCAAGCTCTTTACTCTTAATTGATTCTCGTAGAGTCATTGCATTCATTGCTGTATGTAAATGCGTCAAAAGGATGATAGGAAAAATTGGAAATAATATTTGTATGGGATCCAATTTACTGACCTAAATAGACTCGAAGAGGCTCACTACGCGTCTTATGTGCAAGACGTCTAATTGCTTTCTCTTTAATTTGTCGAACACGCTCACGCGTTAGACTAAATTGTTCTCCAATTTCATTCAATGTAAAAGATCTATCGCGATTAATACCAAAATACATTTCAATAACAGAACGCTCTCGATCTGTCAGAGTGCTTAAAGCTGAAGCAATTTCTTCCTTCATGGATGTATCCATTACTTTATTATCAGGATCTTTTTCTTGCTCATCTTCAATTACATTAATTAAAGAACTATCTTCCCCTTCTGCGAATGGCGCATCTAAAGAACTATGTCTTCTTGAATATTGTAGAGCATTAAATACTTCTTCTGTTTTGACTTCAAGTTGATGACTGATTTCTTCCACTTTTGGAGGTCTACCCATTTCAGCTTCTAACTTTTCTGCTGCTTTTGTAATTTTAGTAATAGTACCTACTCGATTTAAAGGCAATCGAATTAAACGGCCTTGCTCAGCTAATGCTTGCAATATTGCCTGTCTAATCCACCAAACTGCATAGGAAATAAATTTGAATCCACGTGAAGGATCAAATCGTTTAGCTGCTTTTATTAGACCTAAATTTCCTTCATTAATAATATCAGACAGTGATAATCCGTTTCCTTGATATTTTTTAGCAACAGAGACTACGAATCTAAGATTAGCTTCCACTAATTCTTTCATTGCTCGTTTATCTCCTTTTGCAATAAGCACAGCTAGCTCTACTTCTTTCTCGGGAGCTAAAGGTTCATATTGAGAGATTTCAGATAGATACATACTGATAGTACCACTAGCAACTTTAGATCTTCTGATTCTTTCAGCAGCTCTCTCTTTTGCATCTTTCATAGCTTGTGCTTTTTCAGCTATGATTAAATCTGCCTGTATTTCTTTTTCAGATTTAGCTTTTAATGTTTTTGAAGCTTTTTTTGCAGTTTTTTTAACGGCTTTTTTTGCAGTTTTTTTAACGGCTTTTTTTGGAGCTTTTTTTGCAGGAACAGCAGATTCCATTTTTAGAATTTCTTGCTCTACGCTTGCTAGCTCTTTCTTAAATACTTTTTTTGAGGTTTTTTTTACAGCCAATTGATGGTTTCCTTTTGGTAAAAAATAATTGTTTTCACGGCGTAAAATTTAACGAATTCTGAATATTTTCCAAGTCATTTTATTTGCTAATATCCTTTAATGCTGCGTCCAATTCATTAAACTTAAACTTATATCCGCTCTCTAGCGTCCTTTTTGGAGTCGTTTTAGGTCCATATAATACCATTTCGCTCATATCTCCAATCATTTTTACTATGAAAGTTGGCATAAACAATATCCATGGAATAATTCCTTTATAATGCTTTCTAATTGTATTATAGAAATCCTTATGAGTAATTGGTTCAGGAGTAATTAAATTAAAAGGACCCTGGAGATTTTTTTTAAGTGCATAATCTATAAATCCTACAACATCGTCAAGATGAATCCATGGAAAATAATGATTTTTTACTCCTGGAATTGGAATTGAGAACAACGACGACAAGCCAATCAATAAAGAAAAGTTAGGTGTAAGTACCATTCCAATTCTAAGGTGAATAACTCTCATACCTTCTCGCTGAAATATCTTACAAGATTCTTCATTTAATCGACATACTTCTGATAAAAAAGAATCTCCATTATGAGAATTTTCATTTACTTCACCGTCATAATTCATTGACTTTTTACTGTAAAAACCAATTGCAGAAGCATTGATTAATAAATTACTATTTATTTGATTTCTTTTTAAAAATTTTAACAAATCCTTAGATAGATTTATTCTGCTATTTAAAATTTTCTTTTTTACATTTTTTGTCCATAGCTGAGCTACAGATTCCCCACTTAGCTTGATAACAGCATCAATATTTCTTAATAATTCTATATCATTAGATTGCCAATCAACAAAACTAACGCCACTATCAAATTTATTTTTATGTTTTAATGGATTTCTAGATAGAATAACAACATTATGATTTTGTAATGTTAAAGAATTAACCAATCGAGATCCGATTAATCCTGTACCTCCAGCAATAAGAATTTTCATTTTTTAGATAATGTACTCATAACCTTTTTAATTTTGGCTTGAGTTTCAGGGCTAAACCAATTGCTAATTAATACTTCATAATCAAATTCAGTATCATGCATCAAAGATTGCTTTAATCTCACAAATGGCTCTCCTGCATTAATATAAAATCCTGCTAATTTTTTTGCTCTCCTAAGAGCTTCTGCCGTTGCTTTTTTCTTACCTATAAAAGGATTTCCAATATATTCATTGATTAAGCCTTTCTTGTAGGCTTGTTTTGGAGTATACATCTTACATTGCGTTGCTACTTCAAAAAGATTTTCTCTGCTGATTGAATGACTAATAATTGATAGCATATCTGGTGGTAAATCAATACCGATAGCCATTTCATTAAGACCCATTCTATGTGTTCCAAACATGCCATAGCGATAATCAGATGCTAAGGCCATCAGACATCCTCCCGCAATTGCATGCCCACCTACTATACTAATTACTGGACCTGGAAATTTTCTAAAAGATATCAACAAATCACTAAGAGTATTAAAAATAAGAGAGACACTTTCTGGGTCTTCAGCACTCATTAGGTCTTTTAAGTTCAGCCCTGCGCTAAATACTTTTTCATTTCCCATAATAATGACAGCTTTACATTCTTCATAGTTCAGTTCCGCTATAATTTCTTTTGATCTGCTAACGCTTAATAGGTTCGGACCTTTATCGCCCATTTGAATAATTTTAATATCATTTTCAATAGTAACGTTCATAATAAATTTTCCTTAATTATACCTCATTTTTTAAAGCGTCAAATACGGGAATACTTTTTTGATCTGTAAAATCAAAACACACTAATGTCATTTCACATTTAATAGCACATTCATTGTCCCTTTCTTTAAATATGCCATACTCATAATCAAAACTTTTTCCACCAATACGTGACACTCTAATCCCAATAGTTAATTTTTCTGGATGACTAATCTGCTTCAAGTAGTCAAATCTCATAGAAGCTACTATAAATGGAAATTTGTATCGATCGTAAGGCTCAAGACCTATATCAGCAGCATGCCTTACTCTTACATCTTCTATGAGTGTTACAGCAGTACCATGATTTAAATGGCCCAACATATCTTCATCATACCATCTAGTCTCGATATCGTAAAGTCTTTTAAATGTGTCTTTTGTCATCAGTCAACTAAAAATTGTGAATTATTATCAGGAAAACTACACGCTTCTTTTTTTCCAAACCAGCTATATCTTCTCTCGGCTACAAAATAATAAAGTTTATCTGCTAAAAAAGATGGGAGAATAAATTGAAAATATCTTAAAGGATGATTGAGTTTATCTAAAACAATAAATGCAGCTTTTGATTTCGTAAAAATCTTGTTATCCTTTTTTACGACTATGGTATTCATGTCATCAATATATTTTTTATCTAAAGTTCTTTTGGCATAATCAGATTGTATAGGACTATAACAGATAATCTTATCATGATCATGTTTTATAGAAAAATCCATTGCTCTAGAGCATAAGACGCAGAATCCATCATAGTATATAATAAGAGGTGGTTGTATCATAGGATATAAGGAATAATAAAGGCTGTTTTCTTTTTATAGGCTTCATGTCCTTCAAAACGAGATAAAGACTTATCAATTCTTTTCATTCCAGGAATCCAAATAATACATATAAAGATGCTTAAAATTAGTACTGGAATCCACCATAGAGATGATTCGATAGTCAGCAATAAAAAGCTAGAGTAAATTAATAATTCACCGAAATAATTAGGATGCCTGCATTGCTCCCATAGTCCATCAGTAATTAATCCTGAATTATATTTTAGATAGATATATTTCTGCATATCTGATGCAAAGTGATAGTAGATGCCAAATGAAAATAAGATAATCGCACTAACGATAACTTCTAATGAAGCCTCATGACTATTCATGGTAATAATAAAAGCAGGAGCCCAATAAACCATAAGGCCAAAAATGATCAATATAGTATATAATATTCCGGCTTTTTTTTCCCAATTTTTATCTGGAAAAATTTTACTTTTCATCACCCACATAATTCCATAAGACCCATGTAAACAAAAATAGATCCATGCTGTAATATTATCAAATTGATTGAAATAATAAATCAATCCAAGGACTACTAACCAAGTAATACTTTTGGCAAAATCAATGGGATATTTTTGCTTAATTAGCATAGCAAAAGAATGGTATGAGTGAGATCAATAAGACAATCATAATTGTGATGAATGATTTTCTATATTTTGTAATTAATTCTTCTTTATTATTCATTATTTAGTGGCTTCCAAGCCAACATTCCACCATCAACATTGATAGCATGAAAACTATTTTCTTTTAAAATATTTTTTCCAACGTTAGATCTATTACCGCTGCGGCAAATAACATAAATATCCTTATCTTTTACCTTGTTAAGCTCATTCATTCTCGATGATAGTTCATCGATAGGAATCAATGTTGCGCCTTCAATATGTCCTAGAGGCCCATAGAATTCTTCTTCAGTTCTAACATCTAAGACAAATGTATTTTCGTCTAGAATTTTTGATTGAAATTCTTCCATAGACACCACATCGCTATTATTTTTAGCACACATAACTAGTAAAAAAATAAGTATAAAAATTGACAATAATCTAAATTTAATCATCTTCCCTCTTTCTTATATATCGCTTAATAGTAAAGAAATTAAACATGGTTCCAAGTAAAACGCATAACACCATTAAAATAATTGTGAATTTCATCGCTTTGTAATTTCAGTTCCAAAGATTTTATCCCAAAATGTAAATGTCGAAGCATAATTTCCCTTATTTCTTGAATGGTGGAGATCATGATGTTCTGTTGTGCCATAAAAAGGAATAGCAGATGTAGCCTTTGAAGACTTTACTCCAGAATGAATATCTAATTCATGTAAATTTCTTAAAGCAATCATAGTCCAAAATGCATAAATATTTATTTGAGGAATAAATATTGCAATTACTGCTAATCCAATAAAAGGACCAATCGCACCAAGAAACCATTCGAGAGGATGTGTAAAAATATACTCCATCGGAATAGGCATTGTAGATCGATGATGTGTTTTATGAATATGCTTATATAAAAATTTTGTATGCAATGCTGAATGATATAGATAAAAATATAAGTCATCTATTAAAAAAATTAATAATAACTGTAATAAAAAAACTCCAAGAGTTGGAATAGAAAAATCAAGAATGTCATAAAATAAATACACTCCAATAACTCCAACAGATAACAAAAGAAAAAGATTGAATAATATTA
>CAJJCZ010000005.1 GCA_905182795.1 uncultured bacterium
AAGAATATGAGCCACTTTAATATACTATTTTTCATTTTAAAACTAGCTTCCTTACTCCTGCAAGCCATCTATCATAATCGTGAGCTTTCATCTGGATATATTTTAAAATTTGCTTATGCGGTAAAATTAAAAAATCTTCTTTTTCAATCCCTTCTACTGTGTCATTAGCGACTTGCTCTACAGTTAATAAACCATCTTTCATTAATGGATGATCTTTATCTAGAACTCCTGTAGATGTAACCATGTTTGTTTCAACTAATTGTGGGCATAGTGCAGACACTTTAATGCCTTTATCTCCATACATGATAGATAGATTCTCTGCCATTCCTAGCGCTGCATGTTTTGTAGTAGCATAGGCCATTGATCCAGGCATATTTAAAAGTCCCGCTGCAGAAACAGTCATTAAAAAATAACCATCTTTATGCTCAAGCATATGCGGAATAAGCACGCGTGCAGCATAAATATGCGACATAACATTTACCTGCCATGTATCATGCCATGCTTCATCGCTTGTGCTAAGTGTTCCAAATTGCTGTATACCAGCGTTTGAACAGAATAAATCAATCTTCCCAACCTGATCAATGATCTTATTGAGAGTTGATGTTACATCTTTTGGATTAGATACGTCTACAATGTAGGCGTTAATTCCCATTAATTCTGCCACTTGAATAACATTAGGATTAATGTCGATCAGGTGGACAGAATTAGGGGATTCACTTAAAAAGCGTTTTGCTAGTGCTTTGCCAATACCATCGGCTCCACCAGTAATAACTATATTTTTATCTTTTAGATTCATTTGATTACGTACCCCAGAAAGGACTCGAACCTTTAACCAATGGCTTAAGAGGCCACTGCTCTACCATTGAGCTACTGAGGCATTTCTCTTAAAGCTATAATAAATATATTATGTAATTACGAACTAACTATATACTTCTAAGCTATTGTTACTTTGACTGCTTTGTCTCCTCTATCATCGGACTCTACCTCAAACTCAACCGCTTGGTCTTGTTTAAGAGTCTTAAAATCATTATCTGATTCGATGCTAGAAAAATGAACAAAAACGTCATTTCCGTCTTCTTTAGTTAGAAAACCATAACCTTTTTTTTCATTAAAGAACTTTACAGTACCTTTTTCTCTTTCACTCATTTTTACTCTCTTTGTTAGTTAATAATTAAAATAATAATAATACCTAAGTATTATCAATCGAGGCAATATAATGAGTTATTTGTGGAAAGCCAATTAAATTTAAAAAATTTAAATTATCTACTTTTAGCTAAGATTGTGCGCTTTATGCAATAATGTGTTTTTAGAAAATACTAAACTGTAACTAGAAAATAGAATTGTTGAATAAACTAAATCCCCTAAAAGAGTTCCACCAAGAAATGGAATTGCGAATGTATAGCATTGAACTAATCCAATGAATGACTTAGCATACATGGCACTTGTAGCCCATACTCCAAAATTAGTAAGGATAAAAAATATCGATGATCCTGCAATACTAGATAATCCTACTTGTTTAGGACCAACATTATTAATTGCAAATCTTCCCATTATTGAAATACATAGTATTGATCCATAGACCCATAACAATGAAGGAGAAAAGATTCTAAAATTTTCATAATAGCCCGCATAAACGAAATTATTTATTATTAAATCACTAATCCAAAAAGATAACAATGGGAGACCTATAGCAATCCATTTGTTTTTAAATGCGTACGCAGACAATAAGGCAATAGCAGTCATTGGAGTGAAGTTGTATGGATGAGGAATAATTCTACCTATAAGGCCAATTCCAATTAAAGCGACAATTAAGATAATATTTTTTTTCATATCAGGAGAAAAAATTAACTAAAGTATTCCTCATAAACAAAAGCAAAATCTTTTTTGACTTGTTTTACAGTAAATCCGAAGTCATCAATGGTCTTATTTTGATGTTTTTTAATATGTTTTATTGACGATTTCTCAGATAGAATTTCTTTGAATTCTTCATTCATTTCTTGTCCTATAAAGTCAAAAGATTTATTTACAGATTCATAGAGATTTTCTTTTAATTCATCATATGTTAATACAATAAAATGTTTTTTATCTAGAAATTGTTTAGCGTTTTCTGTTTCTTGATACCAATCAATAATTTCTTTATAGGCTTCAATGCGATAGAGAGTTAATTCTTCTTTTGTCATTAGATTGCCATACTTAATTCTTTCCTGCATAGAGAAAAAAGATGTAATTGTATCTATTGGATCTCTTACAATAAATATAATTTTTGCATCAGGAAATACTTTCATGATTGATTTCAAACGAAAAATAAATGGATTCGATTTTGATAATATTTGTTTTCCATTATGAGAAACAATTTGCCTCTTCCAAAATTCCTTGCAAAAACGCATTGAATTGATATTTCTCTTTTCATTTTTTTTGCTATCAATATATAGCTCACTTGTAAATGATTTAAATTTTCTATCATATTTCATCCATGGAATAAGATTATTTGAAAGCCACTTTGAATCAAGCTTGTGTAAAAAGATTAGCATCTCATCTTCTTCTATATCATTCAAGCCGACTTTATGGCCTTTGTCTTTAGTTTCTAACTGATCAAGATCTAATGAAGAGAGCATGGGGCGTATGAACCACAATATTTTCTTTAAAGATATGGAGGGTATTACAAAATCCCATGTGGTAGATGTAGTAAATTGCTGAGACTTAGAAAGTAAATGGTGAAAAAAAGTAGTCCCACTTCTATTAAAGCCCATAATCAGAATAGGATTTTTTATTTCTTTTTTTTGAAAATTAGAAAATAATATATAGTCTAAAAAAAGAAACAAACGATTTATAATAATATATAAGGGGAATAAAAAAAAGAGCGTGGTAAAAAATATATATTTTTTATGTCTAAGTAGGACTTGAAGGCAAACAATGAATACCCCAAATGTAGTATTTGAGCCTATCATTTATATTTACTAAGAATCCTTATCAGTTTTTTTAGCTACCGCTTTCTTCTTAACTACTACCTTCTTCTTAGCTGCTGGTTTTTTAGCTGCTGGTTTTTTAGCTGCTGGTTTTTTTTCTACTGCTTTAGTCGCAATAACTCTTTTATTTTTTAGAAGATCTGCTTGTTTTGCTTTTAACCTAAGACGGGATTTTTTTTGTTTTCTTTTTGCTATTTTTTGTTTCTTATTCATTTTGATTTATCTCCTTTAAATATCATGATATATAATCCAATATGAGCTGCAGCAAACACTATAAAGAAAAATAAAGGAAATAATAGATCGTGCCAAAAATTGCTCATAAAAATCCTTTCAAATTATTTGTTACATTCCTTGTAAAAGAACTGAACTTCCTTGGTTCGGCCCTCCGTAAATTGCGAACCGCATTCAACAAAATCAAACTTTTTATGAAATCTTATTGAGTCTGGATTTGGAGGCATAATATTTACTTCACATAATATAGTATCATATTGATTTTCTCTCGAGAAATAGAATAAATCAGTATATAAAGCAGTTCCCAATTTTCTATTTTTAAATTTTTCTAGTACTGAGATTCGATCAATATACATAAAGTTAGAATATCTTTCTGAAACCCATTTATAATTTAAACTCGCATATTGCATATCTTCGGGTATACATAATAAAAAGCCTGCCGGCTCATCCTTATAAAATGCAATCTTGCAATAGTTAGATTGTCTTAATAATGATTGTAATTTTTTTTTATTCAAAAAACCAACATGTGGCTCATTTAGACTATTTGAAGAAAGAATGAAATCAAATAAATTGTTATCGTAGTCTTTAAGAACTATCAATTCAATGCTTCAAGTTCATTTCCACCATTGCAAATAATAGAACCCTGTATACCATATTTTCGTCCATTATTATAAATATACTTATACATCAGCTCTCCATTTTGATCCCAAGATTTCTGCTCTCCATGCTCTAATCCAGTTTTAAAGTTTTTTAGCGTAAATAACTCTCCATTTGAATGCCATTGCTTGTGCATTCCAAAGCTTTGGTCTTGTTTAAAGTAAAATAGATATTTTTTATTTCCATTTGGCCACCAACCTTCATGCTTTCCATTTTTCTTTCCATTTGAATACTTTCTAATAGACTTAATAGTGTCATCTTGATAATAGATATTAATAGATCCACTATATTGCTCTGCTCTAATAAATTGAGATACAGTTAGCCCATTAATTAAATCAGATTCTTCGATAGTGGTTGTATTAGAACAAGAAGTAAAAATAATACAATAAAGAAAGGTGAGTAAAAATTTAGTTTGTGTAGTAACCGCCGCCACCGGAAGATCCTACTTGTCCTCTAAATCCACCAATCAAATAAGGCACAGTTGCTGTTGCATGATAGTGATAAATACCATCTGGATATTCTGCTGTAACAGCAGTATGTCCATTTAGCTCATCAAGATCTGTTGGGTATTGACCATCTGTTTGTTTGGTAGGCCCATATACCGGAAATCCATCTAATGAATATCCTACCAAGATTGAATTATCTGCCAATGTTAAATATGTTGGCTCCCAATGATAGTGATATGAACCCGATTGTTGTGGGTGTCCATAATAATTGTCAAATGAAGCTATTTCATTATCTAATGGTTGATTATTTGGTCCACCATATTGATTAAAAAATGGTACTCCACTTAATGATACTCCAATAGACCCCAACGGAGTACTAGATACAGAACTAGCAACACTTGGTGTTAAAGGAATATAGAATTTAAAGCTTTGAGAAGTAATTATATTTGGATTTACATTCATTCCAGAATGAGGAGATGCATAATTTGGATGACCAGCTCCCCAATAAGGGCTACTATGATTTGGCACTCCTGTTGTCTCTACGACAACATAGTCTCCTGAAACATATACATCGGTATATGCATCAATAAATTTTGTAAATCCTACAGGAAGATCGGTATTATTTCCACCTGAACCGCCATTATTACCGCCAGTTCCAGTGCCATCAGAATTATCACTAGCATTAGATGTGCCCATTGTAGTTGAGCTATCACAAGCCATGAGAGCCATCATACATAAAATTAAAATTTTGTTTTTCATATCAGTCTTTATCCCCATTAAAATTACTTCCCACATTATAAAAATATTCCATGACAATTTAAAGCACGAACTTAATTAATGTTTCTATATAAGTCTATACGCCCATCAACGGAGCAGTTGGTGCAATAGCACTCTCAGCAACTCCAACAAAGAAAGATGTGAATAGGATAAATAGAGTTAATGTAATTAACATTACTATAAATGCTACGATACATACTCCTACTGCTCGTACAGTAGAGCTAAAGTCTAATGCTTGTCTTACGGCTACTGTCATAGCGGATAGCTGTAAAATCACGACTAAAGGATCTATAAAAAATCCAATCACTTGTAATGGAATAAGTTTGAATACTACCAATAGTCCTGGAGCATAAGCAAAACCTAATGTGCGTAACAACTCTCCAGTATTAGATTCAGTCTCAGGTTCTGGTAATATTTTTGTTCCAACAAATGCAATAAAAAATGCCCATATAAACCATCTAATAATACTTCCTAGTACTCCTTGAGCCAATGCAATAGGTGCAGTAATTCCAGCTACTACAAATCCCTGTACTATAGCAACTAAAGCTACGGTCATCATCGCTTGTCTTGTTAAAGATTTATCAGCTTCAACAGATTCATAGAATTCAACATTAAGCGTAATAGCTTTATATAATTTTTCAGCATAACTCATTTTCTTTTTTCCTTATAAAATAAAATTAATGTTACTGTAGTCGATATAAAAATTAACCACCCAATAACAATATGTTCTAAAAAAGTTTGATTAGTATCAGTCATATAGTATATAAAATCATTCAAAACAAATACTAATACTCCCATTATCCCTAAAGTTAATAATATATTTTTAGTAGAACTCATCTTATTTCTATAGAGACCCTTCAATACATGTGGTATCAAATCCACCTCTTGTATTATAAATAGTGGTAATTTTTATTTTAGAAGTGTCTAGTAGATTGCTAAGATCGTCAAAGATACGCTTAGTAGCTGCTTCTTGATAAATACCTACATTTCTAAAACTAACAAAATAATATTTCAATGATTTCAGCTCTACACACTTTCCTCCTTCAGGAAAGTATTCAATAATAACATCCGCTAAATCTGGAAGTCCACTAAAAGGACATACTGCGCTAAATTCTCTAGTTTTAGTAACTATATATTGTTTTTTACTATCAAACGGAAACGTTTCAAGAAAATCAGGGTTAATATGATCTTCGCTATCAAATGTAAATTCTTTTCCTTGTGCTTTTGCCATAATTACTCTCCTCTATATGTGCATGAATAGTTAGGACCTTCACTCACAGTTACTCCAGCTAGTCCAGATAGTTTCGGTTTTAATTTTTTCCAAATCCATGCCGCGATATGTTCTGTGGTGGGATTCGAAAGCTCTGCAATATCGTTTAGATATTTATGATCTAATACTTTATGTATTTCTTCTTTATAAATGGTATCAATATCGAAAAAATCGATTACCCAACCTTTTGATGGGTCTATCTCTCCATTAATTTGGATGACAAGAGAAAATGTGTGGCCATGTAATTGAGAGCATGGATGATCTGGATCTACTAATGTTAATTTACGTGCAGCATGAAATTCATATCTTCTTGTTAATTCAAACATATTATCTTATTCCTATTATTTTGTGTGTTTGTAAGCTTAATCGCCATAGCGGATTTTCGATACAATAAGATACACATTCCAAGATATTTTTTTGTAAATTTTTTCCATCCATAGGCTGTACACAAAAATGTGTGAAATCTAATGCTTCAAATTGGTCTGGTTCAAAATCTGGTTGAGGATAAACTAATTTTAATTCATCTCCTTTTAACAAAACTAGTTTTGCATTTTTTTTAGGACTTACACAAACCCAATCAATATTCTTTGGAGGTAACATTGTTCCATTTGTTTCAATAGCTATCTTAAATCCTTTTTTGTGAAGTTCATCAATTAATATTTGATCTAATTGAAGTAGAGGTTCTCCGCCAGTAAATACTATAAATTTTTCATCTAACTCTTTTGGCCAGCATTCTTCAATTTTTTCAATCAAATCATCGTGGGATGCATATTTGGCTCCATTTTCTCCGTCAGTTCCAAAAAAGTCTGTATCGCAAAAAGTACATGTTGCCTTACTGCGATCTTCTTCTCTACCTGTCCATAAATTACAGCCAGAAAAACGACAGAAAATAGCTTCTTTTCCTGTTTGAAATCCTTCTCCTTGGATAGTAAAATATATCTCTTTAATACTATAACTCATTGATACAATGTTGGGTCTGGAATGTTAGATATATTAAATCCTTTTTTTCTTAAGCTACAAGCATCACATTCTCCGCAAGCTAACCCTTTACTACATGGATCATAACAAGAATGGGTATCCTTATAAGAAACTCCCAACTCAACACCTTTTAGGATAATCTCTGATTTAGTCATATGGATGAGAGGTGTATGAATGGTAATTTTTTTATCTCCTTGAGTAAATTTTGTTCCTAGGTTTGCCATATTTTGAAATGCACTTATATACTCAGGTCTACAATCTGGATATCCACTATAATCCAATGCATTCACTCCAATGAAAATATCATAAATATTATTTACTTCTGCATATGCTAATGCATACGATAAAAAGATAGTATTGCGAACAGGTACATATGTTACGGGAATATCATCTCCAATTTTTTGATTTTTAGGAACAGCAATATCATCAGTTAAGGCTGAATTGCCAAACTGCTCAAGGTCTATAGTAATCGTTTGGAATGTGTGAACGGAATTATTCTTTGCAATTAACTCTGCAGATTGCAGTTCAAACTTATGTCTCTGTCCATAATCAAAAGATAATGCAAATATTTCAAATTCTTTTTTTGCAATAGCTAGAACTGTAGTCGAATCTAGTCCCCCACTTAAGAGTACGATACATTTCGGTTTTAATGAATTCATACTCTAACAGCTTTCAAGTGTTTCTTTTGCTAGCATATCAACTACTTTTTTGAAATCTTTTGTCTCTTCATACATTCTTAATTGTCGATCTGCGCTGGTACCATTTTCTAGCATTGTATGGATATATTCAATCTCTTTTTCTGTACCCAATTCTTTTGCACTTTCGCTCACAATATCAAGCAATTCATTAAATAATATCTTTGTATCCGTTTCTTTTACTGCGCCTAGATCAATCATTTTTCCATTAATACCATGTCTCATTGCTCTCCATTTATTCTCAGAAATAAGAGACTGTCTATAATTTCTCCAACTAATATTACGTTCACGATTACGAATCATGGTTGCAACAAGAGCTTGGATTAAAGCAGCAATTGCTATGACTTCATCTACCTTTGTTGTTGAGTCGCACATTCTAAATTCTAGCGTTGGAAATTTATCATGCGGCCTTATATCCCACCAAATTTTAGAAGGAGTATCAATAGATTTTGTTGTTAGTAATTGATTAACAAATTCATCGTATGACTTTGCAGAATCAAATGTTTCTGGTGGACCTGTGCGCGGTAAATCTTCAAATACAATTCCTCGATATGATTTAAAGCCCGTATCTTCTCCCTGCCAAAAAGGCGACGAACTCGATAGACTCATTATATGAGGAATAAAATATCTCATTTGATTCATTACATCTATTCTAAGATCTTTATCTGGAATACCTAT
Source organism: uncultured bacterium (assembly GCA_905182795.1). Lineage (GTDB taxonomy): Bacteria > Fidelibacterota > Marinisomatia > Marinisomatales > Marinisomataceae > Marinisoma. The sequence continues at coordinate 8,699 of CAJJCZ010000005.1, forward strand.
ATGAACATGCATACCAAAAATCAATAATCTCTTTGCCACATACTGCATACTATCATAAAGACCATGATAACGCTCTTTATCTGTAAGGGCTTGATCTTTCCAATGTGAATAAGGATGTGTCCCTGCAGCAATAATTTTACAATTATTTTCTTCAGCATAATTAGATGCCAATCGTCTTAAGCGAATGACTTCATTTCTCATTTCTTTAATATTTTTACAAACCTTACTCGTTACTTCTAGCTGTGATTTTAGAAATTCAGGAACGATACTATCTTTAATTAACATTGCATCGCGTTCTAAAAATTCAGCGATATATGATGTAAGCTCACCCGTCTCCGGATCAATAACTTGATATTCTTCTTCGATTCCAACTGTTAATTGTTTGATATCCATAATTGCATCTAATTTAAAAAAAAATAGCTTATAAGATTGATGATAAATAATTTTAGCAAATGCAGTCAACTTCAATCATTCTTTCTACCTATAATAAGCCTGACTTTTTAAGGAAGGTTTTAATCGGATATAACTGTCAAACATATTCAGACTTTGATATTATAATTGCTGACGATGGATCTAGCAAAGACACAAAAAATATTATAGGATATTTTAAGGACAATACTAGTCTTGATATAAAACATATATGGCATCAAGACGAGGGATTTCAAAAAAGTGTTATACTTAATAAAGCAATTCAAGCAAGCAAAAGTGATTATCTTATATTTAGTGATGGTGATTGTATTCCAAATCAATCATTCATTCAAACACATATAGATTTAGCAGAGAAAGATTATTTTCTATCTGGAGGCCATTTTCCACTTAGCTCTTCCGTTTCTAACCTTATAACAGAAGATATAATTTTATCCCAGAAATGCTTCAATAAAGGATTTCTAATATCCCATGGGCAAATGTTATCTAAAAATTATTTGAAATTATTACAAACAAATCTATCAAGTAAATTTCTAGACATAATAACCCCAACTAGGTCTACATTTAATGGAAATAATACTTCTGCATGGCGAAAAGATATCATAAAGGTAAATGGCTTTGATCAGCGCATGAAATATGGGGGTTTAGATTGCGAGTTAGGAGAAAGACTTAGCAATATGGGTATAAGATCTAAACAAGTTCGTCATAGGTCATGCTGTCTACATCTTTATCATGATAGACCTTATAAAAATAATATTTCTATGGAAAAAAATCGTCTTATCAGGTATGAGACGTATACCAATAAAAGTATCTATACTTCATTCGGAATTAAGAAATAGATTTATGAAAAATAATAACATATCTATCCTTTTTGATGTTCAAGAGCTCTATTACTTACCTCAATATCTACCTGTTTATCATGAATTTTTAAAACGAAATAAAGGCAATGCAACATTTGTATTTCATCATGGAAAATTTGATAAAATAATAGAAAGTATCATCAAATCAGAAAATTTAAATCATACATGGGTACAGAGCAACGTTCAGGCTAATGAATTCTATCAAAATCAAAAAGCTGATTGGATATTTTTTGGAAATACATTTCCATTTCTTAATCAAATTCATGAAGTAAGTAAGTCTATTCAACTCGGTCATGGCGTTGGTCCAAAATCAAGTTATTATACAAAATCAGACACTCCAACTACTGTGCGATTTGTTGAGGGAGAGTATAGAACAAACCGTCTTAGAAATATCTATCCTGATAATAATTTTGTAAATGTAGGGTTTGCAAAATTAGATCCAATCCTTAATGGTGATATGGTTGGGCTTGACTTAAATGCCCTAGATCTAGATCCAACAAAAAAAACAATGGTATATGCCCCTACATTTTATCCTAGTAGTATTGAAAGATTTCCAAAAAACTTTCCTAAAGACTTCCAAGATCTGAATATAATGATTAAGCCCCATTACTTCTCACTAAGTAAAGATAAATATAAAAAGCAACGTGAACTTCTTGAACATTGGTCTCAATATGACAACGTTTATTTAGCAAAAGTTGATGATTATTCGCTTGTACCTTTCATGGCAACAGCGGATCTACTCATGAGTGATGCCTCCTCAGCAATTATTGAATTTGCGGCCTTAGATAAGCCAGTAATATGGTGTAATTTTTTAAAATTACGTTGGACCTATAGAGGTATTTTTTCTTATCGATTAAAAAAACGTATGGATAAAGATTACAATGAATATTCTAAAATAGCTGTTCGTTCTGATTCATATGACATACTAAAAAAGAATGTTAAAGAACAGTTACTGAATCCTGCATCTCTATCAAAAGATCGATTACATTATGCGAATAAACTTGCAGGATCCTTAGATGGAAAAGCAAGCGAAAGAATAATAGATTATTTATTAGAAAATAAATAAGTATTTTACACAGCGATGAAAAAAATTGGTTACACAACTGGCGTCTTTGATTTATTTCATATTGGCCATCTTAATATATTAAAACGTGCTAGACTGGAATGTGACTATCTTATTGTTGGTATTACTAGTGATGAACTTTCCCTATCAGGAAAAAATCAAAAACCAGTAATTCCATTTCAAGAAAGGATGGAAATTGTTGAATCAATTAAGTTTGTTGATGAAGTAGTTCCACAAACTAACTATGATAAGATGGAAGCATGGAATAATTTAAAGTTCGATATGATGTTTGTTGGCGATGATTGGAAAGGAACTGATCAATGGAATATCATAGAAAAAGATTTTAGTGAGTATGGTGTTGAAATTATCTATTTCCCATACACATCTCATACCTCTAGTACAATCTTAAGAAATATCTTAGATAAAATATAATTCCACTATAATTAATTCTTAATTTCATAGATGAATATCTTATATGGAATATCGGCAACTGGCAACGGCCATATTAGTAGATCTAGAATTATCGTAAAAGCTCTAAAAAAAAGAGGACATTCAGTCGATGTTATCTTAAGTGGTAGAGAAGAAAAAGATTTTTTTGATATAGAGGAACTAGCTCCATTTCAGATTAAAAAAGGATTCACTTTCGTGAGCAAGAAAGGAAAGTTGAATTATACCCAAACCGTATTACAATCTCATCCAATACAATTCTTCAATGATATAAAATCTATAGATAATATATATGATTTGATCATTACCGATTTTGAGCCTATAAGCGCTTATGCTGCTAAAAGACACAAAATACCATGTATGGGAATAGGTCATCAATATTCATTCTATAAAAATATTCCGATGACAAAAAAGATAAAATTTGCTAGTATATTTTTTCCAAAAATATATGCTCCTGTAAATTTTACTATTCCTTTTCATTTTCATCATTTCAATAAACCTATCCTTCCACCATTCATTGATCCTCTGTTATACAATCAAATAGATAAAAATCAAATAAGTGAAGATATTCTAGTTTATTTACCATGGGAAAACCTAGATGATATGATTGCTATATTAAAAACTATATCAAAAAAATTTATCGTGTATACAAAGATTAAATCAATACAAACAGTTGAGAATATTACTTTGAAACCATTCTCAAACATGACCTTTAAACAAGATTTAATGCGATGCAATTCTTTAATTACTAATGCTGGATTTCAATTAATATCAGAAGCACTTTTTTTAGGAAAACCAATTCTATGCAAACCGCAAAAAGGTCAGCCTGAGCAAGAGCATAATGCAAAAATACTTGATGAACTTCAATATGCTACCGTAGCAAAAGAGATTAATATCAAAATCATTAAAGATTGGATTAATAAGAGTAAAAAGATTAAAATAGATTTTTCAGATCCAACAAATTTAATAATAGATATCATTGAAAATAGAGAGAAGGATTTTTCAAATGAAATTAATAAGCTATGGCAGATAAAAAAAACCTATTAGGCTACTCACAAGAAAAGCTGGAGCAGTTTTTTTTAGATATAAATGAACCATCTTTTAGAGCGAAACAATTATTAAAATGGGTCCATCAAAAAGGTGAATTAGACTTTGCCAATATGAGCAACTTCAATAAATCTCTTCGAGAAAAAATGAAAGAAATAGCTGTTTTAATACCTCCAAAATTAAAGAAAGTGTTGGTATCGGATGATGGAACTAAAAAATATTTAATTGAACTAGATTCAGGTTCATCCATAGAGATGGTAAGGATACCTGAAAAGAAAAGAATAACCTTATGTATTTCTTCTCAAGCAGGCTGTGCTCTCCAATGTACATTTTGTGCCACCGGAGCACAGGGATTCGAAAAGAATCTGACACCAGATGAAATTATTGGACAACTCTGGCTAGCAAATTTTCATGATAAAGAAGATATCCCAATTACTAACGTTGTTTTTATGGGGATGGGAGAACCGCTTTTAAATTTTGAACCCGTAATTGATTCTGCTGAAATTATGCGTGATGAATCAGCATATTTTTTATCTAAAAAAAGAATAACTATTAGTACCTCTGGATTAGTTCCCCAGATTAATCAGCTTGCTGAAAGAACGGATGTATCCCTTGCCATATCTTTACATGCAGCAGATGATGACCTAAGAGATATTATTGTTCCAATTAATAAGAAATATCCAATTGATGAACTATTAAGTGCATGCAAAAACTATTTATCTGTCCGTGAAGATAGACGATATATTACCATTGAATATATTCTAATAGATGGTATCAATGACTCTATGGCTCATGCAAGAAGCCTAGGTAAAATATTATCTGGTCTTGCATGTAAAATTAATCTAATCCCCTTTAATCCTTTTGATGGCTGTGATTATAAACGATCTAATAACAGAAATATTGAAGCGTTTAAAAAACACTTATTTGATAAAGGATATATTACAACTCTACGAGTAACTAGAGGAGATGATATTGATGGAGCATGTGGACAGCTTGTAGGAAATTTAAAGAAGGCAACTAAAGGAAAGAAAGTTATAGAACGTGAAGCTATGGCTTAATTATTTTTTCTCTCAAAATATTGTACTAAATCTGTAAAACCACCAATAGGAACATCGTTAATCACAATCTGAGGAACTGTTGTTCCCTTAGTCATTGCTGCCATTTTCTCTCTGGTAATATTATTTTCTTCGATATCTATCTCATTAAAAGAAAATCCATTTTCCGTTAAGAACTGTTTTGCCATTTTACAGGGACCACACCAAGAAGCGCTATAAATTGTTATTTTTGTACTTTCTGGCTTTAGATTATTCATGAAAGAATATACCAAATGGGAATCAACAAAGAAAAAATATTTTTATTTCTTATCATATATAATAATAGCTAAAATACCATATGGAATTTGGATTATACTATTGGGGAATATTTGGAGGAGTGATACTATTTGTATTTCTCATCTCTCTACTTTTTAACCCTTAAAAAGGAGTTATTATGGAATTTATACAATCATTTGGAGAATACTTAATTGCTAACCCGGCAGCAATGATTGCTGTATCTCTTTATCAGGGGCTATGGGCAATGCTTGGAGTATGGTTTGCAGCAAGGAATGATCATAAAGTTTGGTTTGTTGTTATAGCACTTTCAAATACTATGGGTATAATTGAAATCATTTACTTAGCAAAAAAGACAACATTTTTTAAAAACTTTAATATCAATGGGTAATAGACACTTTCCAACTATTATTGCACTTATAATGCTGGTAGCAATGCTAGGTTTAATGAGCAATTGTCAAGTCAAAACTGACATTCCATTAGAATATAACTCTCCTACTGATTCCAGCGAGCATCTTGATGAGAATGGAGAGCCAATGAAAAAACGTATTGTGTCTTATGAATTTCAACGAGACAACAAGAATCCTTGAAAAAAGTACTCTCGATTGGCGTTTCTCTTGCCTGTCTTTATATAGCATTTCAGCAGGTTGACTTAAATCAAATCTTTAGCGCTTTATCTAATACGCATTTATCTTATGTTATAGCTGCTTTAATAATTACTAATATCACATTTTTTATCAGGTCTTTACGATGGAAAACTCTTCTAAATTCTCCAAAATCTCTTACCTTGAAGCATTATTTATCGACAACACATATTGGATATTTTATAAATAATATTCTCCCATTCAGAGCTGGAGATATATTTCGAGCTAAACTATTATCAAACCATGATAAGAGTATAAAACTAAGTTATTTGATTGGGAGTCTTGTTGGAGAAAAAATTATTGATCTTTGGGTGATAGGGCTATTTAGTGTCATATTGATTCTACTCGGATATACTAACCTACTTGGCGTTCAATTTATAGTTACTGTTATTGCTATATCCTTTCTGAGTTCATTAATTATTTTTGGGCGACATAGCTTATCCAGTAGATTGCTCGTCACGTTTCCATCATTAACTAATTTTGTTTCAGGGTATAAATTAGTATCAGAAAATAAGGTTCGTTTATGGAGTTGGTCTATGTTACTATGGATTAGTTTTGTGGCGTATGTAACTTTGTCATTGAAAGCAATTGGAATCGTATTAACGTTAGAACAAGCCTTAGGACTAACGATTATATCTAGCATTGTTAGTTCATTCCCTATCGCTCCTGCTGCAATTGGAACATACCATTTAGCAGTGATTTATTGTCTACATAACTTATATGGTATCAATATAGAGTTAGCGCAAACAGGTGCTATTGTTATGCATAGTATTTTTCTTCTGTACAGTATTGTAGTAGGTTATATATATTTGCTATCTGAAAATCTAAATATTGGATCGATAGTAAATGACGACAAAAACTAAAGGATTGCTTACAGTATTATTTGCCTACACTATCGCTATAGGATTAGGAGTGCTATCTATTCTATACAATCTTCATCTTGGAGATATGCTACAAATCTTTATTGCTGATATAATCGCAACATTTATGATTTATTGTTTCAGTGTTACGTATAAAAATTCTTCATTCTATGATCCATACTGGTCTGTAATTCCTCCATTTATTCTATTATTTTGGATATGGAAACAAGACTTTATTTTTACTGGGACAGTCAGTTTACTAATCTTTGCCATGCTATTTTGGTCCATACGCTTAACAACCAATTGGATAAAAACTTGGGAAGGACTACATCATGAAGATTGGCGTTATGTTGATATGAGAAAAAATCTAGGTAGCTCTTTTGAGCTTCTAGGTAACTTTGGTGGTATCCATTTCTTTCCAACATTAATTGTATTTTTCTGCTGTATGCCTATGGGAGTAACTCTTCAATTACAAGAATTTATGCCCGATACAAGCATGCAAGCATATGCCGGATTTTTTATCTGCATTTTAGGTATTTTGTATGAAATTATTTCTGATGTACAATTACATCGTTTTAGAAGAAAAAATCCACATCAAAAAGGTATTATAGAAACAGGATTATGGAATTATTCAAGGCATCCAAATTATTATGGTGAGATCTTATTTTGGTGGGGAATATTTTTATTTGGTAATTCATATCTATCACAGACTGAGGGACTTGGCTTGAGTTATTTAATTCTCGCTCCTATTGTAATGACATTAATGTTTTGGTATGCGAGTATTCCTTGGATTGAAATTAAAATTCTTCGTACAAGACCCGCATATAAAGATTATCAAAAAAGGGTTCATATTTTATTTCCAGAAATCACTATATTAAAACGCTTAATCGGTAAATAAAAAAAATGGATAATAATACAATGACAGTTTTAAAGATTTTTGGGCTAATTGGCTTAGCCTATTTCACTTTTTTTATGCTAGTAATGGTACCTCATAAAACCTGGTATTTCTTCGGATAATCTTATCCTCGATGTTTAATCGTACTTTTTTTATTTGGCTAGCTCTTGTTTGTATATGGAATTTCGGTTACCCGCAAGCAACTCCCCTTCAAGATGTTATAATTGCTATTATTCTAGCAGGATTATCTTACAAATTAAATCAAACCAACTAAGTAAAACTTAATTGTAATATCATTTTTCATTTTTATAGTGAGCAATGAAGGGCGTTTAATTTTGTAATCTGATAAGCTAATAGTAAAATCTGCATCTACTATAATTTTTTGATTATCTGTATTGAAATTAACTGGAATCACCATCTCTTTTTTAATGCCATGGAAAAATAAGATTCCATTGATATAATATTGATTCTCTTTTTTTGTTATTGATGAAGAAGTAAAGCTTACTACAGGATAGAAATAATCCTCAATTACATCGAGCATATTAGAATCACGATTGGAATTCTTGCTATCAAAACTAAATACGGGTACATATAAGTCTACGCTTGATAAAATAGGGTCATCTTTGTCAAATATAAACGAGCCTTTAATCTCTTTTGATATACCCGTCCAATTATGGGCAGGATGTTTTCCATCATAAGAAATAAAACTTTCCTCTGTATCAATTGTAACTGGCACTCCTTGTGCAAATATAAATTGAAAAAATAGAATGGTTATTAGCTTTCTCATTTAAAAAAAGTAATCCCTAACGCATCAAGACTTAGCGCAAAAAATGCTACTGTCCCTGCTTTTAAATGAGCATCCATCAAATCATTATATCTTTTACCATCCTTTACTGCTGCTTTGGCTAAAAATGGTTGTGCCATCATCGCAGAAAAGTGAAGAATCGCCATTGTACGATGAAACTTGATTGACGAAAAATTCTTATCATACTTTCTAGCAGGTGGCGCAAAAATAGAGAGTGATGCTCCTGTCATGTAAGTAGCATAAGTAAAATATCCCATTGCTTTATGACGATCATAATGCTTATCCCAATAATCACTATCATCTCCATCATATAGTTTTTTTCCTACATCATATTGATAGGCTAATCCTGCTAAGGTTAGAATACCTATCCATTGATGATGTTTTAACATTTGACGCCTAAGCTTCAATTCTTCTATTCTCGTATCAGGTCCAATATCTAATTTTCTAAATACTCCTTCTTTCCCCCATATAATAGATTTTACATAGGGCATATTATCTGGTAATCCAATTTCTGGTGGAGTAAATCTATTGTCATAGGCCTCTTGCGTGACAACAGATTGCGCTTTTATCGTCGAGGATAATAAAAAGATTGTTAATAATATAAGTTTTGTTCTAAACGGCATATTTTAGTAGTAAATTTTAACACTAATATGAATAAGACTAAGTTACCGAAAAAAATTGAATCATGTGGATGTGATTGCACTTCAGAACAACCTTCTGATCCTTCACGTCGTAATTTTATGAAACAAGCAACCACACTAACCATGATTGGAAGCACAGCTTTTATTTTACAAGCTTGTGGTGGTGGTGGATCTCCAACGGGCCCTGAAGATCCTGGTGGTGGTGATACTGGTGGTGGTGATACTGGCGGTGGTGATACTGGCGGTGGTGATAACACTGACACTGGATACACTTATGATGCTACTACAGGAACAATCACGATTGATATAACTATGATGTATACTACTCTTCAAACTGCTGGAAATGGAATTCAATTAAGCGGTAGCGATACATTTGATACTAGAGGAATAATTGTTCTTAGAACTAGCAATACAGGTGTTAAAGCTCTATCAAGAAGATGTACACATGCAAATAATACAGTGAATATTAATAGTGCGGGAAATAATTTATTATGCCCAAGCCATAATTCAATTTTTGATTTAAATGGAAATGTAGTTTCAGGTCCGGCAACTGGTGCACTAACAAGCTATACTTGTTCTTTAAACACAGAAGGCACAATTATTACTATTATAAATTCTTAATTATTTATTCTCTAAATCTTTCAAAGCTTTTGTAACCACCTTTTCTAATTTTTTCGTTTGAGATGATAACTCTTTATTATATGCTTTTTCAGTTAATTTTGATCTGTCTTTCGATGTAATTGGAGGAAGAATTTCAATAGTAATGCCAACAGGTCTCATAAAACGCTCACCTCGAGGCCATGACTTTTCAGTACCAATAATTGCTGCAGGAAGAATAGGAATATCTAATCCCATTGAAAATTTTACAGCACCTTTTCTAAAACGCTGTAAGACTCCAGGTTCTCCTCTAGATCCTTCTGGAAACATAATAATATTATTCCCTAATTCAACAAATCCTTTTGACAAGATAAGTGTATCTTCTAGATCAAGGGACTCTGGATTCTGTCTTCTACTTAACGGAATTAGATTAATAAAATTTTTAAAAAATTTTCGTCTAGAATCATTATCAAACCAATAATCTTTTGCTGCTAAAAATCCAAAGCGCTCATAGCCTAACCGTGTTGAATATGCTAGCACTGCAATATCCATGTGACTATTATGATTACTTACAAAAATAAAGGAAGTATCTTTAGGAATATTCTCTCTTCCAATTACCTTCACCGGTGTATAAAATGTCAAAACTGTATTAGCATATAGATCAAAAATAAATGATAACATTTGAAACAGAATTGATTTAGGCTGTGCTAAATGACGATATCTTGAGTCTTCTAGGATAGAATATTTCATATATGTTCTGTTATGCGTCTATTCTTTTTGCTAAAAAGAAATATAGACTAGGGAAAAATCTATAGACAAGGACTCCAAACCATGCAATATCACCCCATTTTGAAACTATGACTTGTCTTTTTTTATTCTTAATAGCTTTCAGAATAATTTTTGCAGCCTTTTTTGATGATAATCCAAAAGGCATTAAGGAGTTTTTACCAAACGGATTACCCTGAGAATCTAATTTATTTTTTCCAAAGTTTGTGATCACCTTACCAGGTGCAATAATGGTTATGTCTACATTATGCTTCCCTACTTCAAGTCTAAGAGAATCAAGGAATCCGTGTAATGCAAATTTTGCAGATGAGTATACAGTTCTTTTTCTCGAAGTGATTAATCCCGCTACACTAGTATTTGTAGCAATTTGACCTCCTCCATTATCTATCATATGCCTTAAAATAGATTTTGTAAAGTAGACGACTGAAAAATAATCTACTTGCATTACTTCGTGGAATACGCTTAAATCTATATCTTCAAATAAGCTCTCTGATCCAATACCAGCATTATTAAACAGAATATCAATCGGACCTTCCTTTTTAATAATTGTGCTTACAAATGAATCAATTTTATCTAATTGAGATAAGTCAAAAGGGTATATTACGCATTGACTATTATCATAAGATTGGAAGGATGCTTCCATCTTTTCTTTACTTCTAGATACCAATATCACTTTTGCGCCAGATGACAAAAATGCTTTGGCAGTTTCCTCTCCAATTCCAGATGAGGCTCCAGTAATAATTACAGTTTTATTCTTAAAAGACATAAGCGGAATGTACTAATTTTTATCCTTTGTATTAAGCCAGTAATAAAAAGGGAGTGCGAACAACAAACTGCCCAGTAAAGACAAGATAATTAACCAATACCATTTATACTTACCGATAGGATGATGCTTGAAATAATAGGCAAGCAGTAGCATGAGCATGAATGCCTCAATAAATAACGCTACGCCTATCGTATTAGATAGAAAAATAGCAAAATCAAATTCAAAAAACTGCCAGTAGAGAAAAAGATTGTTCACTACTAGCAACCCTGTTGCTGCAAAGAGAAATAGTATTTTCTTACTCATTATATATCAACTTAAACTATTGATCAGTATCAAAGAAGAACTTTGTTAGTTGTACCCACACCACTAGTCCTATTGCGGAGGATACCACTAATAATATTGCTTCATTAGGATAAGAATTAAATGCACCAAATTCATTGTTTGAAAAGGTGTTAATAATTCTTCCAAATAATACCATGAATGGTATTAACATATAGTTATTCTTGATAATAAACTTATAAACCATAAAGAGTACAATAGAGTATAGTGTTATCAATAATAACGATAAGCCAATATTATACTGCATTCCAATTTCTCCGCCATACACAAACATAACTAACAAGATTCCATAAATAGTAGATTTGATAGTATTGGCGTATCCATCTGTCCATTCAAACAAGATTTTAGCAAAGAATAAGGTGAATGCTACTGATACAAACCCTCCATAGATATTAAATGTATCCAATATTGGGTAGTATGATCCTCCAAGAGTGATTCTTGGAAAATTAGGGTTTAAATCTAATTGAAATGTCCCTATAAGCATCGCAGATATTGCTCCTAATAACGCTGCAACCAATCCACCAATTATAGAATCAGAAAGTGAAGTGCGATTTAACGTATCTTTTAGTATTCTACCTAAGCTCCCAAAAAATAGTACCTGAATTAATGACACAACTAGAAGTCCTATCATACTAGATATATACATCGTAATCATTAGATTGGCAATTGGTTGATCTGTAGGCATTGTCATAAGGAACGAAGAATCGTTAAAGAAATTAATTAACGCACTAATAAAAATAACTGCTCCAAAGAATAATCCTTTTCTAAGATTTATCTTTCTATCCAACAACATTTTAAACGAGCGTATAAGCAATAGTCCGCCAATAAATAGGCCTCCAGGAATAGTAAATAACATTGCAAGCATTCCTGAAAATCCTTCCCTGTCACGCTTCATTCTTTCCCAATCTTCGGGAACGTATACAGATTGTGAAAATCCAGCAAGTTGGTCACCTGATATCGTAACAATACTTTGAAACTGAGATCCTTCATAGCTTATTTCTCTATCTTCTTTATATGTAAATATCCAATCTAGTCGTTCTGGTTTTTGAGATTCAACCGCACTAACTAAACTCACCATACTTGTACTAAGGTTAAAATGATCTCTCAATGCTTGGTCTGCTATAATCTTTGCATCTGACTGAGTTAAAGACGCTCCTACTTCACTTTCAGGAAATTTATTATAAAAACGGATAGGGCTACCTTCAAAGTCTACAGAAACTACTACCTCTCTTACTCGTGTTTCTACCTCTCCATCAAATTTAGCAAATCGAACCTTCCATCTTGGAGCCAACACATAAGAGCCTAATAAATCACTAAAGGCATCGGATCCTAACTCTTCCCATATAAACCCGGAAGCAGGATAGCCCGTAACAACCATTGCGTTTCCTTCATATCCTTCAGGTAAAGTAATATTCTGAGTGACAAGAAAATCTTCTGCAATACCAATTGCCTGTTCACGATTTATGGTTGGCGAATCCAAAGAAACATCTGAACTGCTAAACTTAAATGATGCCATGGCTACAACAATAAAGAGGATCGAACCTAATAAGATTTTCTTATTTAATGGCGACCCATCTTGTATGATAGCTTTTGACTTTTCTTTGACTGCGGGTATTTCAGGTGGGGTTGGTTCAAACCCTTTGTTAAGCGATGAATCATCTATTTCAGACCATCTATTTGCTTTCATTCTAAAATACAAAATAACAAGCAATGGAATAGCTGCACAAAGAACAGTCATAAACTTATCAACGACATAACCACTTGAATACCATATAGGTAGTGAAAATAATAAAACATCATATAGGTAGTGTGTAATCGCGCCGAATATCACGCCTAACTTTAAGTATAGCATTCCATATACAATAATAGATGGTAGGAATAACTCTACTACCCTAGCATAAGAAGGCTGTGCTGGATAATTAGCATGCCCTGCTCCAAAAATTAACGCCTGGAGTATCATCGCAATGACCAGTCCAGTAAAACGCATATTATATCTTTGTCCAATCAATACTCCTGCTCCGATTGGTACGGCACGAAAGAGCATTTCTTCCCAAAATCCTGCTTGCAATGAAATAGCAATTCCTGTATACCATGGGAATACAGATGCAAGATAATTTGGGTCAGCCATACTACTTGCTGGAGACCAAAATCCAAAATATTTTTCCATAAGAATATAAAATGCACCAACAATAGCCAGCTTAATTGGGACAATTAAATACGCAAAAATAGTATCGTTGAGTACGCGCTTTGAATTAGCAACATTCATTGTCCATGTTTTCCATAATTGAATATGTTCTGGGAATGCCTTTCTCGTCAATGACTCTGCAATTACAAAAGTTGCACCAAAAAGTAAGAAATTAATTACTCCCATGGCGAGCATAGACATTAAGCCCTCTAGCATAAATTGTGACTTGCTAGTAGCAGTGTCATAAGCCATCCACATCGTTGGATAAAAATTTAATTGCGCTAATGTGCTGGTTGTCGCAATAAACGCTGCAGCTAATAATGATGACTTCCATCTTAACCAGCCGGTACGATAAAAAATAACTATCGATCCTACACCTATTATTAACATATAAATACCCAAGAATGCAAAGTTTGCAAACATGGCAATGGTGTCATTATCTGATCTTATATTAGCAAATTCACGATCGAATGATTCTGGAATGAAAGCGCTAGGCAGCACAGAGCTTACCATTGATCCTGACACATCAATATCTAATCTATATTTTGCATCTCCAATATCTTGGAGTTTATGTTCAAATAGAAAAGCGTGATCTATCCTACCATTTGGCATTTCTTCAAAAGAAGATTCTATTAACGAATAGTCTGCAAAATTTCCAGACCAATGATCGTTAATTTTTAGAGCTACTAAGCTGAGGGCGTCTTCTTCTGATAAACTATCTGCATCATGATCTTCTGGAATTTTAACACGATATCCATTGGAAGATCCATCAGGCTTGAACATAAAACTTGCTTCAGCTACCTGACCTTCTTTAAAGGTTCTTACAATCCAGTTGTATGGTGAAAAAACATCGCTATCAATAATCGATTGAAATTTTTCTCGACCACCTTGTTTTAATTCTACATAATCACGCAAGCTGGAACTGAAACCATACGCTGCGGCTTGATCAAGATTATCACCTAGTATTTCAAAATCTTCGGTAGCTGCTTTTCCTTCTTGTAAAGCTAGCTCTCTATCCATTGAGACGTTGACATTTAAGCCTCCAAGAAAATCATTCCAGTAATAGGCGAGACCTAGAGTGCTGGCAATAGCAAAAACACATGTGATAGATAAAATTTTATTAGTGGTCATTTTTCCCTCATTTATTTTTTTTTTTATACGTTAAAGTACGATTTACATATTTCAAAGTCAATTACCCTAAACGCTTCTATTTACAAATCTAAAAAGTTCTAAAGGTATAATTATCAAAAAATATGTAAAATACACTACTAAATAAGAGGGGTAATTAATTATGAAAAAAGAAAATTTAACAGAAGAACAAATGATATTCCAGGATGCGGTGCGCACCTTTATGGATCGTGAATGCAAACCAAATAATGCACAATGGGAAAAAGATGGAATGGTTTCACGCGAAGTCTGGCTGAAAGCTGGAGCAAATAATTTTTTTGGAATCGATGTTCCTGAAGAGTATGGCGGAATGGGAATCGATGACTTCCGATACAATACAATTTTAATTGAAGAAAGTGTTAGGGCGGAGAATCCTGGCTTTGGACACTCAGTACAAAATGATTTAGTGGTTCCTTACCTTATAAGACATTGTAATGAAGAACAAAAAAAACGTTGGCTTCCAAAAATCTGTAGTGGAGAGACAATTGGTGCATTAGCTATGACAGAACCAAGCGGAGGTAGTGACTTAGCTGCTATCAAAACTACCGCAAAAGATATGGGCGATCATTATCTTGTGAATGGAAGCAAAACATTCATAACAAATGGACTATTAAGTGACTTAGTTATTGTTGCATGTAAGACAGATTCAAAACATGGTGCACATGGTATTAGTTTAATTATTCTAGAACGTGGCATGAAAGGATTTGAACGTGGAAAAAAACTACATAAGATGGGCCAAATAGCACAAGATACTGCTGAGATGTTCTTTAAGGATGTCAAAGTTCCTAAGGAAAATCTATTAGGCGAAGAAGGCAAAGGATTTTACTATATGATGGAAAGTCTTCCAAAAGAACGACTGTCTATTGCAGCCGGATCAATTGCAGTTATAGAATTTGTACTTGAATTGACTATTAAATATTGTCATGAACGTAAAGCATTTGGACAAAAAATTGGTAGCTTTCAAAACTCAAAATTTAAATTAGCTGAAATGGCAACGGAGGCAGAAATTGCACGTACATTTTATGATCAATGTGTCTTCGAATTAAATGATAAGAAACTTACTCCAGAAAAAGCCGCAATGGCCAAATGGTGGATAACAGAATTAGAGCTGAAGGTTGTGGACCAATGTTTACAGCTACATGGTGGGTATGGATATATTTTAGAGTATCCTATCGCTAAAGCTTATGTCAATTCACGTGTACAAACAATTTATGGTGGTACCACTGAGATCATGAAAGAGATCATTGGGAAATCGTTAGGATTTTAATATGGGAAATAAATTACAAGGTAAAGTAGCATTAATTACAGGTTCAGGTCGTGGTATCGGTCGTGAATTAGCACTCATGCTAGCAAAAGATGGTGCACATATTGTTGTTAATGATCTAGATATAGATCCAGCAA
Source organism: uncultured bacterium (assembly GCA_905182795.1). Lineage (GTDB taxonomy): Bacteria > Fidelibacterota > Marinisomatia > Marinisomatales > Marinisomataceae > Marinisoma. The sequence continues at coordinate 24,956 of CAJJCZ010000005.1, forward strand.
ATCAAACAGTAGCTGATATTATTGGAATGGGCGGAAAAGCTGTAGCATGTACTGGTAGTGTTACCGATGACGATTTTGCTGATAGGTTTATAAATACTGCACTTGATACATTCGGTGGATTAGATATTATTGTTAATAATGCAGGCTATACTTGGGATAATGTTATCCAAAAAATGGGAGATGATCAGTGGCAAGCAATCTTAGATTGTCATCTTACTGCTCCTTTCCGAATTTTAAGAGCTGCTCAACCGCATATCAAACGCCTATTTCTTGAAGATAAAGAAAAAGGGATTACAAATTTTAGAAAAGTAGTCAATATTTCTTCAACTTCAGGGATGAATGGAAATGCTGGACAAATCAATTACGCAACAGCAAAAGCTGGGGTAGTAGGAATGGCAAAAACGATGGCAAAAGAATGGGGTCGTTATAATGTAAATGTGAATGCAGTAGGATTCGGATTAATCAAAACACGATTAACAGATGCAGATGCTGAGAAAGCAGAATCTACGATTGATATTCAAGGTAATACCATTAAAGTAGGGGTTAATTCAGCAGTATTTGAATCTGCAAAAACAATGATTCCACTTGGACGACCTGGAACGCCTGAAGAAGCTGCAGGAGCTATCTATATGTTCTGTATTCCTGAATCTAACTATGTCACCGGACAAATTTTAATGTGCCATGGCGGTGGATTTGGACTCTAATAAATATAGGGTGTTTCAATGAAATATTTTTCTCCTTTAGTCCCATTTATTTTAGGCTGGGGACTTTTACTCTACACAGATAATCTAAGCTCAATTAGTTTTACCAATGGTGTACTGCAACTGCTATTATTTGCATTCGTAGTATGTTTACCGACATGGCGTACTGGACGTATGTCTTATGTTGATATTGGTTGGCCATGGGGCGTTGCTCTTATTGGAATTATCACTTGGCTGTATGGTGAAGGCGACAGTGTCCGTATTGTTACAATTAGTATCCTTTATATTATGATTGGTAGTCGTATGGGAATGGGTGCACTAAAAATGTGGAGACTGGGGATGCTCAATACAGAATTTCCTCGCTATGAGTATCAAAAAAAACGTTGGAAAAAAGCAGGTAAAAATAATACCATGCTTGCCATGCAAATTGAAGGGATCCTACAAGGCTTAGCCAATGCTTCGTTCTTAGCTATGCCTGCTTTTATCATTGCAACCAATTCTAATTCCACGATTGCAATACTTGAAATAATAGGTGTTGTTGTTTGGTTTGGCGCATTTGTCATGGAATCAATTGCAGATATGCAAAAAATCTCCTTTTTAAAAAAAATGAAAGCATTAGGTGAAAAAAATAAAGTCTGTAATGTTGGATTATGGAAATATACCAGACATCCTAATTATTTTGCTGAATGGATGGTTTGGAATGGATTAATCATTGCATCTATTCCATCTTGGATTCTCTTATATAATGCAGAATCAGTGACTATATGGATATTGCTAGGATTAGGACTACTATTTACCTCTAGAATGATGTATACAACATTAGTGTATCATACAGGCGCGATTCCATCAGAATACTATTCTCTAAAAAAACGCCCTGAATACAAAGCTTATCAAGATACAACGAATATATTTTTTCCCGGATCTAAGAAAGTCTAGAAATCAAAAAGGCCTCAATATTTTGAGGCCTTTCCAATTAACTAGTTATGTATAACTATTATTGATTTTCTTGGTTTACAGTAAACTTATAGTAGGTAATATTACCGACACCAATAGCAAACGGAATAGATCCTATCAATCCCGCTGCACCAAATTCACCCTCAAACATAAATCCTATCATAATCAACAGTCCAATTACTGCCCAAATAATTCCTTTACGCAAATAATCTAACGGGGTTGTACCTGAACCTGCCAATGGTACATCAACTCCCTTTTCAATGGCGCTCATGATTTCTTTGTGCAATAATGATCGAGCTTGCATTTCTTTTTGTACTCCAACCCAAATTATAAATCCTACCAGCACTAGTGATCCAAGTGGAATAAGTATGCCTAATTGTGCCATAGTCATTATTCTTCTTCACTATCAATAGATATTACATCATTGCCATTAACATTGATTCGAACTTTTACTTTATTATTACCATCATCAAGATTCTCGAATTCACTAACTTCAATCTGAAATTCTTCATCTCCATTGATTATATCTTCTCTTATTTTTTCAAATTCCTCTTTTGTAATAATCTCTGCATCAAAAGCAGCTTGTAGATCTAATAATTCTTGCCCTGTTGTAATATTTCTATTGATATGAAGCTCTGCTTGACCTTCATTGAATGAGCCGCACCCGACAGTTAATACAAGTAGCATTATTATTAATATTTTTTGTTTCATAAAAATTTCTCCTATTTGGTTCATTTGTTAATTAGACTTAACTAATTTGAAAAAGTTGCAAAACTCAATATAAAAATTTCTATGCAACTTTTTATATGAAACTTTGGTCTAAATACATTGGATTATAAAACAAAACATAAAATTTTTATGCAAGCAATAACTACATATGGATCAAGACTATACAACATTTCACTTTTTGTTCTTAAGAATGAAGTATTAGCAGAAGATTCTACTCAGGAGTCTTTTCAGAAAATATGGAAAGCGCTGGATAATTTTTCATTCAATTCTTCCCTATACACATGGATGTATCGCATTACTTACAATAATGCATTGACGACGTATAATCGAGAGAAAAAACATAAAGGACGAGATATAGAGTATGAAGGTTCTGTAAAAGATTTTGATTTAATTAATAGTATTACCTTAAAAGATGCTATTGAAAAATTACCGTTCACTCATCGAAAGGCTATTGTTATGTTTTATTTTTTAGATCATAGTATTAAAGACATCTCTGTGGAACTTTCTATTAAAGAGAATACAATTAAGTCTTGGTTGAAGCGCGGTAAAGAACAATTAAAGGAGTATATAAATGAGTAATAAGAATTATCCTAATATGTTTGATGAACAAATTGCTAACCCAGAATTTCTAGATTCATTACAGTCTATTGCAAAAGAACCGTTAACTCATAAAATATTATCAACTATGGAACCATTTAGAATGTTAACTGGAGCTATTATTTTATTATTTTATGCAAGTAATATAATGGATGCGTTATTCAAGATATATTTTTATTATGCAGAGCAAATAAATATGAAAATAGTAAATATTCAAATAGTCAGTGCATATGCAGAAGATGTGGCAAATTTCTTACTAAAATAAAAAGGACTACAATAGCATGGATAAAGTATTAGTAACAGGAGTAACAGGATTTATTGGATTACATTGCGTGCAACAATTATTAAATAAGGGATTCAAAGTAAATGGTACTCTACGATCATTTGATCGTAAAGATGAAGTAATAAATGCTTTATCATCTCATAAAACTTCGACAGAACATCTTACTTTATTTGAAACTGACTTAATGGATGACAAAGGATGGGATCAAGCTATTGAAGGCTGTGATTATGTTTTGCATGTTGCATCTCCATTTGTTATAACTCCACAAAGTGAAGACTTTTTTGTAAAACCGGCTGTTGAAGGTTCATTGAGAGTTCTCAAGCTTGCTAACAATAATCATATTAAAAAAGTGGTATTAACTTCTTCGTTTGCTGCAATGGCAGATACGCTTGAAGAAAAAGAATCATTTGATGAATCAGATTGGTCAGATCCAAATAAGGCGGGTATTCGATCATATGGAAAAAGTAAAACTTTAGCAGAAAAAGCAGCGTGGGATTTTATGTCTTCAGATAATCCTTCATTTACCTTAACTGCTATTAATCCTGTTGCTGTCACAGGGCCATCACTATCAAAAGATATTGGTACTTCAAATTCTATCATCAGTCAAATGATTGATGGTAGTATTCCGGGTACATCAAAAGTTCATATTGGATATGTAGATGTGAGAGATGTTGCAGCAGCACATATTACTGCAATGCTCAATAAAAAAACTGATGGAGAAAGAATTATTGTATCCGAGAAAACATTATGGATGGATGAAGTTGCAACCATACTTAGAGACGCTGGATTTGACAAAGCTCCAAGTAAAGTTATGCCAAAATGGTTGATGAGCATTATGTCTATTTTCAAGAAAGATTTAAAATTTATTGTACCGTTGATAAATAAGACAAGAGATATTCATAGTACAAAAGCTAAAGATCTTCTTAATTGGGAACCGATTAGTGCTGAAGATTCAATTGTGGCGACAGCAAAACAGTTACAAGAATATAATCTAGCGTAACAAGCTATCGATTACACTTGGATCTGCTAGAGTAGAAATATCTCCTAGATCATCTGTTTCATTTTGAGCAATTTTTTTCAAAATTCTTCTCATAATCTTGCCAGAGCGTGTTTTAGGTAATCCTTCACAAAATTGAATAACGCTTGGCTTTGCATGAGGACCAATAATCTTTGTAACTGTAGCTAGAATATCTGTTTTAATATCATCGGATGGTTCAACACCAGTCATCAATGTAACAAAGGCATAAATACCTTCTCCTTTAATATCATGATTATATCCAATCACAGCAGCTTCTGCTACTCCCGTTGCAGCACCAATGGCTCCTTCGACTTCAGCTGTACCAATACGATGCCCTGACACATTTAAAACATCATCTACTCTTCCTGTAATCCAATAATATCCATCTTCATCAATGAAAGCTCCATCCCCAGTAAAATAATTTCCAGGGGCTTGAGAAAAATAAGTATCTTTAAAACGCTGGTGATCTCCATAGACAGTTCGCATCTGGCCTGGCCATGATTGTGTTATCACTAAATATCCCGTTGTGTTGGGTTCGGTAATTTTATTTCCATTTTCATCTAATAAGGCAGGTTCAATTCCAGGTAATGGTAATGTAGCTGAACCAGGTTTTGTTGGCACACATCCTGGGATTGGAGACATTAATACCCCTCCTGTTTCTGTTTGCCACCATGTATCAACAATGGGACATTTTTCTTTTCCTATGATTTGAAAATACCAATGCCATTCCGGTGATTTAATTGGTTCTCCTACTGTCCCTAATACTCTTAAACTTGATAAGTCATATTGATTTGGGAAGTCATTGCCTTCCTTCATTAATGCACGCAATGCCGTCGGTGCTGTATAAAAAATATTTACTTTATGTTGTTCTACAATTTGCCAGAAACGACCATGATCAGGATAATTTGGTACTCCTTCAAAAATAACTTGAGTCACACCATTGGAAAGAGGACCATACACAATATAGGAATGTCCCGTAATCCAGCCAATATCAGCTGTACACCAATAGATATGGTCTTTATGATGGTCAAATACCATCTCATGTGTATGCGAGGTATATACCATATATCCGCCCGTAGTATGCAATACCCCTTTTGGTGTACCAGTTGACCCAGAAGTATATAAAATAAATAAAGGATCTTCAGCATCCATGACTTCAGGTTCACATATTTTATCGCATCCTTCTATAAAATCATGCCAATATATATCTCTTCCTTCTTGCATGGCTACATCATTACCGCATCTATCTACGACTATAATTTTTTCTAGGGAAGGACATTCATCTGCAATATGATTTGCATTCTCTTTCATTGGAATATCGTGTTTCGTACCACGTACTCCATTATCCTGTGTAATCAATAACTTACATTCAGAATCATTAATTCTATTTTTTAATGCATCGCTAGAAAATGCTCCAAATACAACAGAGTGTACTGCTCCAATACGGGCACAAGCCAACATCGCAACAATAGCTTCTGGAATCATCTGCATATAAATACACACACGATCTCCTTTTTGAATATTTGCTTTTTTTAATGCATTTGCAAATTGAGATACATGTACCAACAACTCATTATAGGTAACATTCTTACTGACATTGACATCATTCGATTGCCAAATCAATGCTGTCTTTTCGCCTAAGCCGTTATTGATATGTCGATCAATGCAATTATAAGAAGCATTGAGTTTTCCGTTGGTAAACCATTCAATATGTGCATCATGATAATTAGTCTTATTGACATCAGTCCACTTTTCAAACCAATCAATTCTTTCTGCTACTTTTCCCCAATATGCTTCATTCTCTGTATGGGCAAATGTTTTAATCTTTAGATAATCTTCAAGGCTATCAAAGCCGGTTAGGGATGAGAAATCCCCAGGAACATTGTATTTTTTATTCACAATGCTAAGTTAAAAATAATCCCCCTAAAAGGTGAAGTTAATTATTAGCTACTGCTTGCAGTACCACCAACAACCGCCAGCTATTAACAATAATAGCCACCACCATTGTGTTAAGAATTCCATTCTTTTCCTCTACTTATGTTGTTATACAAAAAAAGGCAAACCTCTATAACTAGTATAGAACTTCACCCCCCCTTACTTACTGTATAATTTATAAAAAAATATTATAATAGGCGAGTTATACATAATTCTTTTCTAGTGTTTATGTATATCTAGTATGGTAAAACATAAAAAAATATCGAAATAAAATGACTGAAACTTCCGGCAATAACAAAGAGGTGCCAAATAAAATGATTGTACTCAATGTGATTATCCATTAAGTAAAAAAAGACGCCTACCAAGTAAGATATGCATCCTATTACTAGCCATACTAACCCTTTGTATGGCAATAATTGTATTAAGTCGTTCGTATAAAAAATACAGATTGCTCCCATTCCAACATATAATAATGTCGAGATAAAATTATATTTTCCTACAGTAAACATCTTCCATAAGATACCAAATAATGCAATACTCCAAACAACTCCAAATAAAATCCATCCTCTTGTTCCTTGTAGCCCTATGAGAGCATAAGGAGTATATGATCCGGCAATCATAGTATAGATGGCAAACATATCAAGCATCCTATATTTATTACGCTTAATAGGATCTTTTGATTTATGATACATGGTTGAACTAAGAAACATTAACATCCATGCAATCCCAAAGGTAACGAGACTAAAAATGTAAATAGGAGTGCCATCATTAATACCTTTTACTATAAGTAAAATAAAACATATGCTGCTGCATAAAAAAGCATACCAATGACTCAATATATTAAGTCGCTCTTCTTTTTCGGTATAAAAATGAGTATTGATGTTATCTTGATTGTTCATTGTCTTAGTTGTTAAGATTGTAAAATAAATCTACCATATAATTATTGCTTTTTCTTAAAAAATCTTTGCTTTTCAAGATCTTTGATATCTCTTTTAGATCGCTTTACTCCACGTATATGTGGCATGAAAACCCCGCGAGCATTTCCACAATTTTCACCAAGAGGTTTCTCTTTAATCCAAGAGTCATATTGATAATTAGCAAACCATTGTTTAAAAGAGTTTTTAAACGTATTAATCACGAGAGGATGTAATGAATCTATATCATAATCATCTCCTTTTTCCGTTACAATATTAACTCCTACAAAAAGAGCTATCAACTTACGAATAGATGCATATCGTCTATAAATTTGAATCTCAAAATGTTTGAAGTGTTTATTTTTAACTTTTCCAAAACGCTTATTTAACCAGTTTCCTCTGTATTTATTAAAATCAGGAGACTGTATTAATAAGATATGATTAGGGTTATCCTTAATATCGTAAGATGGGTGATTCCATAAATACTCCATAAATGTGTTAACTTGGCGTTGTGTAAATTCTTTTTTTGATGCAATAGATTGAAGTGAATGTCGCTTTAGATACATGTCTGCAATTAATTTCATATCTTTTAAATTATGCTCTTTAGCAAACTCATCGTTATTTACTGAAAACCATGGAGCGTCATTTAAATGATCTACTCCTCTTCCATCAATAATAGGTTTATAATACTCATACCCTTTTAGCGTCCCAATATCGACCCCATAGTTATGAATACTTCTCTCAATCCAAAGAAGGCTCCCAAGATAATATTCTACTCTTTGATGTTTATCTTTGATGGTAAGAAAAAAAGAATATGTTGCATGCCACTCATGCAATAAGTCTTTTAACTCATTGAGATTTGGCTTACTTGTCATTAGCTACTTCCAATATTCTCCAACTCGGCAGCCATTGATTGCGATTCTCTAATTCTGTTTCACTTACTGTCACTTTAATCTTTTTTTTACACACTGAAAATAGTTCTAACTCATTGGTTTTCTTATTGACGTTAATGACTTCGAAGTGCCTCCACCCTTTTATCCTATTAATAGATGTCCATTTAGAGTGTTGATAATTTCTTTTCATATAGGTCATTATTTTAAAACTATTTTTCAAAACACTATAGGAAATAATTTTATACTAATATTTACTCTTGAGATTGAATTATAAGATGTATATAATAATGTAAATTATTGAAATCAATATTGTTGGGAGGAGTTTTTCAATATGATAAATATTGAAAAATCTATTTTTTTCATTAATTAAGTAAACAAACATATAAGGAACTACAATGAAAAAACTACTACTAGTAGCCTTGTTTACAACTATGGTCTTCTCGCAATATACTGATGGGAATACTGTTGTAACATGGTCAAAATATAAATGGGAACCGATTGGTGAAAACGACGATATCTCATGGATGGATAGAAATGCAGATGTTGCAGCGTATCAGCTAGCAAGACATAAAGTGTCAAGACAGCTAATGAGCTCAATGATGTTAACTCACTTTTGGACTGGAGAATCAGAAGATGTTGCAATTTTAGGTGAATTTAGAAATATGCAAGATGCGACTGGCTATGCTGGATTTAATAATATTGATGATATGGCATGGAGAAATGCAGATGAAAGATCAACTGCTGTGTCAAATTATAATAGGCATTTTCAATCATACCATGAAGATGTACATATCTTAGAACACTGGAAAGCCCTAGAAAAAAAGCATACTGCGGCATTAACTGGTGAAGAAACTATCAACAATGGAAATGTAGTTTCAGTAAGCATTCGATACTGGAAACGCATGAGCGAAGTTGAAGGTGGTTCTGGAGAAGATCGTTTAGCAATGATGAAAAAATATGCTAATGAAGTTGTTAAGAAAAATGATAAAATTGTTAGCCAAAAAGTCTTAACACACTTATGGTCAGGATCAATTGAAGGTGGTGCATTACCTGTTTTCTATATTACTGAATATGCTTCTTTAGAAGACATGGCAGCAGCTGGAAATGCAGCATTAGAAGATGCAGCGTTTGGTGTAGAAAATAGAGAAGACTATTGGAAGTACTTCCATAACATATGGGACAATCATACCGATTTAGGTATTTTCAAAACCTTCGCACCAGCGAATAAATAATCTTTCTATAAAAAGGGCTAGTATATTGCTAGCCCTTTCTTTTAATTTTTAAGGTGAATCATAAGCCTTATAAAAATCTAACTAATTCAAAAAAAGAACAGATTGTTACTATGTTTGATCATATTGCTAAAACATACGATCGATTAAATGGACTTATTACGTTTGGAATGGATAAGGTTTGGCGTAGAAGCGTAGCAACCATGATTCTTGCTAAAAATCCTACAAGCATATTAGATGTAGCTACAGGCACTGGAGCTCTAGCAATTGATTTAGCGACACGATCTTCGGTAGAGATAGTTGGAATAGATATTTCACAAGAAATGCTTACTATCGGTAAGGAAAAAATACGTTCCTTGGGATTGGATAAAACAATTAGAATGGAATTAGATGACGCTGAATCATTATCATTTAAGAGCGATCGCTTTGATGCAGTAACAATAGGATTCGGAGTGCGTAATTTTGAAGATTTAAATCAAGGATTACGCGAAGTAAATAGGGTCTTAAAATCTGGAGGACAATTGGTTATACTTGAAACATCTGTCCCAACATATTTTCCATTTAAACAAGGATACTACTTATATACAAAATGGATTATTCCCTTATTTGGTAAGTTGTTTGCGAGAAATAAAGTTGCCTATGAATATCTATCTACATCTGCTAATATTTTTCCTCACGGAGAAAGATTTAATGAAATTCTAAGAAAAAATGGATTTAAGAATACTGTTAGTTATCCAAGAATGTTTGGTATTGTAACTATTTACTCAGCATTTAAATAATTAAAAATGTACCATCAATGTAAAGAAGGTATCCTTACCATTACCGCCAAATTCAACTAGATAATTTCTCTTCAATACGCGAACAACTGGTAATATCTTTTCATAATTTTTATTATCTATCTGATGGTTAGAGTATTCACCTATCAACCAGATTGAAGTACCCTTATATCCTTTTATTTTTGGTGTAAATGCAAGGCGAAAATTATGCATAATTGATTCATCATATGAGGAGTATTGCAACATGTGCATTACCATAAATCGTCTATTTTCCCAATCAGCATGTAGCCCCAACTTATACATAGATTCTTCAGAATCTAGATTGAAACCAATACTAGATAATCCGTAGATATTCGCTTGGTAAGAACGACTATTCCATCGTTTTATTAATAAATTATTATTGGATGCAATAAAAGATTGCTCATCATACTTATGATTAAATATTTGAATACCAGAATACCAATTTCTGGCTAATGTTTTACCAAACCTTATATCAGTAATATCAGGAGAATCAATTAACCAAATCACCTTCCCGCCTTTAAATATAACAGGATGTGCGCTCAGCATAGATATAAATAAGAAAGAGCAAAGAATAAGTTTTTTTGTATTCAAAAAAATCTAACCGACTAACTTAGGAGCAGCCTTTTTCTTGATAGATTTTCCATCAAAATTGGTATAGATAGAAACCGTGTCATATCCAGCATCTTTAACAATTTGTATAGCCTCGAGTGCATCAATTGTTTTTGATAAATCTATAGGGATATAAATCATTTGTGTATCAAGATCTACTTCAATGCCATCTGCTTTAAATTTTTTATTATTTAAAAATGAAAGCTCAGATAATCCTTCTTGAATACCAAATGCACACATAGCACATACCATACCATTTACTTCTAATACCATTTCATCTTTCTCGACATTGAAATCTAAGTCTTGACTATAGATAGCTGATGAGAATAGTATTACTAGTATTAATAAATATTTTTTCATGACGATAAATATACTACTAAAAAAAATATAAAGTCAGTACATTAAAATCATGAAATACTTTATCCAAACAACACTTCTACTATGCCTATGCATACTATTTTCTTGTTCTGAGACACAAGAAGGAGGTTCAGATCAAGTTTATGGTGAACCGGGAACTCCATTAATCTTAATTTCAATTGATGGTTTTCGATGGGACTACTTTGATAAAGTAGCTACTCCTAATCTTGATAAAATTATTAATGAAGGAGTTAAAGCTGAAGGATTAAAAACTTCATATCCTTCAAAAACATTTCCAAATCATATCAGTATTGTTACCGGTTCTTATCCATCAAATCATGGAATAATTTCTAACTACTTTTATGATGCAGACTTTGATGAATATTTTTATATAGGCGCTGGAAGCAAAGCAGCTCAAGATGGAAAATGGATTAATAGAGAGCCAATTTGGGTGACAGTCGAAAAGCAATTAAAGCATGCAATGATTATGTTTTGGCCAATGTCAGATGCTGAAATTTTAGGGATAAGACCTTCTGAGTATTATGTTTATAGTGGTTCACCATCGAATCCTTCACGAATGAATCAATTGCTTGAATGGCTTGATCTGACTGGTACAGATAGACCAACTTTTCTTGCATCTTATTTTAGTACTGTTGATAGTGCAGGTCATTCCTATGGTCCTGACGCACAAGAAACAATTGATACAATAACTGAGGTTGATAATGCAATAGGGAATTTATTAGCTGGTTTAGAATCAAGAGGTATTCTTGACGAAGTAAATATTATGATTGTATCAGATCATGGCATGACAGAAACGCCTGATTCAAAATATATTAATATTGCAGACTATCTTAACTTAGATGATGTTGTCACGGTTGGAAGAGGGCCATTTATGGAAATTCGTCCAAATGAAAATGACATAGAGTCTGTTTACCAAGCTTTACAAAACATTGAACATACTCAGGTATTTAAAAAAGAGGATATTCCCGCACAATTTCATTATAAAAATAATGATCGTATAGAACCAATTCTCTTATTGGCTGATGAGCATTGGAGTATTGTTACTCCAGGATATTCTTCTTCATTAGGATCTCATGGCTATGATCCTGATTACAAGTCAATGAATGGTATTTTTATTGGTCGAGGTCCTGGATTTAAATCTGGATTTGTTGGCGAAGAAGTTCACAATATTCACTTATATGAAATGATGTGCAAGCTAATGGACATTACTCCTTCTATAAACGATGGAGACATTACAGCAACCACCACTTTTTTGAAATAGCTATTTTCTAATGAAAAAAGAAGAACCGTCTATAAGAATAATCATATTTCTTGTAGCTGCTTGGCTAATAATATTTACAACCCTCCTGATTTCGTTATCATTCTAGAAACTAATTCTCTTAATTTTTACTATTAATTTTCTCCAATAAAATTTCTAAATTTTATTATCTTAAAATGATACATAATTGTTCAATTTTCCCCCGTGAACAATAAAAAGGGCTACGAAAGTAGTCCTTTTTGTATCGACATTTTATGAAATAAAATAAAGGAGAGAATATGAATATTTTAATTATCAATTTTAGTATTGATGGTATTTCACATGAAGACTATTTAAAAATTACAGAGGAACTAGCTCCTGTTTTTGCGGCAGTTCCAGGCTTAAAATCAAAAACCTGGTTATCTGATCAAGAAAATAATGTTTACGGTGGTGTTTATGCTTTTGAAAACCAGAAAGCACTAGATGACTACTGTGCTGGTGAACTTTTTGCTGGTGTTGGAAGTAATCCAAACTTTACAAATATAAGCGTAAAATCATTTGGAACACTTGAAGGCCCAACTCAAACATGTAGAGGTTGTTGTGATTGCTGCTAAAAATTAATGTAGATTACTACTAATAAAGGAAAGGAGTGGTAAAATGGAATCATTTGGAATAATTGGCTTTGTTTTTGGGCTTGGTGCTCTTAGTAAAGTTATTATGCTGGAAAACCAACTCAAAAAAGCTGGTGTCTTGAAAAAATAAGAAAAATAAAACTACTTGATGAAAAAAAGTAGTAAGAAAGGCGGATATTTATTCGCCTTTCTTATTTCAATCTGTCAACTTGATACACTTTAATACTGTTAGATAGTATATGATTGGAGCTATCAACCAAATTAGCTGTGGTATGATTGTCATGTTATTCCCATTGATAGATACAAAGACAGGATTATACCAATTCTCTAAAAAGAACCACAACTTTCCATTACAGTTTAAGTCAATTAGAAACTCTGAAATACTTCCCCATGCAATCATAATTAAAAGCGCTTTAGTATTAAAAGTATAGAGATAATCATCATGTTTTAAAATTTTATTACATAGAAAAATACCTACTAAAAAAATGAGACTATCTAAAAAGGCGTAGTTTATATTACGTACTAATGGAAGATCTATAGGCCAATCGACTAAAATTAAATGAAATGAATCTCCTGCTAATGCAAAAGGTATTTCCCAAGTAAATCCGACGCATATCCCTATAATAAATAGTGTAATAATTTTTTTTG
>CAJJCZ010000006.1 GCA_905182795.1 uncultured bacterium
CAAAAGGATTAGAATTTTCTACGGTTTTTGTTACTGGTCTTGAGCAAGGCTTATTTCCATTAATACGTATGGATGATGATGTAGACCAGTTAGAGGAAGAGAGAAGATTGTTTTATGTTGCAGTAACAAGAGCAATGGAAAGAGTATATTTATTGAATGCTAAATATAGAAGAAAGTTTGGTGCATTAAATACATCATCTTTTGTACAGTCTGAGTTTTTAGATGAAATTGATAAAGATGTAATCAAGGTTAAGCCATACAAAACAGTTTATACAAAAAGAGTTGTACGTTCTGGAAATAAGAAGACAATTCAAATATCTAGAACTGTAACAGAGTTTGATGATTTTAAAGTAGGAGACGAAGTCCAACATAACCTTTTTGGAGTTGGTGTAATTCTAGTATTAAATGGAACTGGCGAAAATCAAAAAGTTGGCGTTGAATTTGCTGGCGGATTAAGAAAAAAGCTCATTGTTAAATATGCTAGACTAAAAAAGATAGATTAGGTAATTTGAATTATGGAAAATTTAATACCATGCAGGTTTCATGTAGAAGTTGAATCAGTTTTGAAGGCTGAAGGTTTAAGAGCAACAAAACAACGCCTAGATATCTGGGACGAACTATCTGGAACAAATAAGCATAGAGATATTGAGACTATTCTTCAGTCTCTTGATAAGAAAAAAATTAATGTTTCAAGAGCAACTTTATATAGAACAATTGATGTATTTGTCAAACATGGTCTATTAAAAAAGCTTACTTTAGATGATGGTAGATTTTTATATGAGCATAATAAAAAATCTATTAGCCCGCAACATGATCATATTGTATGTGAAGATTGTGGAGAGATTTTTGAATTCTTTGATAATGGTATATCAAAGATTGAAGATAAAATTGCTAAAGATTTAGATCTTAAAGTCACAAAAAGAGTTCATCAATTATCTGCTGTCTGTACGGGTACTCAGTGTAACCATTCTAAAAATTAGCTTTTAAATGAAATCTATCCTTATTAGCAATCTAGTTTCTGGAATGAAGCTTCAAGGCTTCTATCTTTGTATAGAAAAAAAATCAAGAAGGAAAAAAGATGGCTCTATGTATCTTGATTTATTACTACAAGATAAATCTGGAGTAATAAGAGCTCGTATTTGGGATAATGTCGAATCATTATCAAAAAAGTTTGATATAGGTAATCCTGTCGCCATTAAAGGGAGTACTTATAAGTATGGTGAGAGTATTTTTATTAAAATAAAAAATATCACAAGAGCATCTATTGAGAAATATGCAAAGTATGGTTTTAGTTCGTCTGATTTGATACCAAGTTCAAAAAAAAATGCTAAACAGTTATGGATTGACCTTAGCAAAGAAATTGATCAAATATCTAAAATTCACTTAAAGCAATTGGTAAAGAAAATATTAGTGGACCACAAACAAAAATTTCAGATTTATCCAGCTAGTATTTCATATCAATATAATTATCAAAGTGGATTAATTGAACAGACTGTTTCATTGATTAAAATTTCTAAAATTTTAGGGAAGCATTACAAGGTAGATACAGACTTGCTGTTAACGGGAGCTTGTTTACATCAAATTGGAAAATTGTATTCAATTAATATGGGATTCTCTCAGGTAAAATCAAATGAAAGACGATTGGTGGGTAATGCTATACTCTCAAGAGATATTGTTAATAACTATATTAGAAAAGTAAAGCGTTTTCCAGATCAAGATAAAATAAGGTTAGAACATCTAATCTTATCTTATCAAGGTAGAAAAGAATGGCAAAGTCCTGTAGAACCTCAAACTTTAGAAGCTGTTTTGTTACATACAATTAACTATATGGATTCACAGGTTAATGTTATGAGCAAAAAATGACTAATAAACTTATAATAGTTTATTTGTTAGTTACGTCGCTATTATTTGGACAAACCTATATTAGTTATGATTCATCAGATCAATTTGGAGTTGTTTTGGATAACAATCAGATTATTTGGGATAGCGATAAAAAGTTTGATGATTTATTGATTGATAGATCGTCTACATATTTTAATAATAAGTTTTCTTCATTTGATTTTAATGATATGCCATCCGACTCTCTTTATGTAAAAAGTAAATTTCAATATGAATTTGGAGATTATGGTTTTGATAAATTAAATATTGGATTGAAAAAACATTCCGAAGAAAGTGATTTTGAATTTATAGCAATGAAGAAAAGTTTTTTTGGAACTTATTCGGAGTTTGCCAATCAAGATAGTAGTCCATTAAGTTTATTTTATAAAGTAGACTATACTACTAGCATACCGAACGGTAGTCTATATTTTTCTACAGGATACTTTAGAGAAGACTCAAAATTTCTTTTTGATACATTACTAGAAACTCATCAAAATAAAGAGTTCTCTGATTTTTTATCATTTACAGCTGGTAGTATTATTGATATAGATAGCTGGAAATATAATTTTGAGTTAAATCATATTGATAAATATACCAATAGAGTTATTGCTGAAGATAGTATTAGTCATGAAGTTGACATTCAAAGAAATCGATTCAATATGAGCGCTAATAATGGAAGATATATGTCAATAACATCTTTTATTGATAATACGTATTATTTTGATCATAATACCAATAAAGGGTATAGTAAAAATATATTACAATTATCAAATAGCAATGAATTGCCTTTTGGAAATATTGCTTATGGTATTGATTATATCGCAGATAAGGTAGCTGCTAATATTGGATATGAAGCTATACTTGGAGTAATTGGATTATCTATATCTAGAAAGAATAAGCCCAATATGATTTTATTTGATGGAAATCAAACAATTGGAGGATATCTCTATGATCCCAAGAACAGTGAAGAGATACAGAATTGGGATTCATTAATCTTAAGTTATAAGCTAGATAAAAAGATTACTCTTCATTCAGCTCTCAAATTTACACAAGCCAATAATCTTCAAGGAGAAGATTTGCTATCTTCACAAATACCTGATCTTAGTCCATACTTTTCTTTTTCAGATGATATGCTTTCATTACAAACAAACATTCAAATACCTATAAAAGATAGTAAGATAGATATTGTACATTATCATAATTTTTATGACAGTCTAATCAGTTCAAATAGATCTGATATATTAGATTTTAATTATCATTTTAAGACTTCATTTATTAATCAAAAACTTGGTATAGATGGAAAGCTATCATTAAGATATTTATCTCGAAATGACTCTCAATATTCTTTTAATTATTTTAAAAATATGCCAGTATCTAACAGTGGCGTTTCTTATGATGAGAGTTATAATATTGGATTAGATTTAAACATCTCTATTGCAGATGTTTTATTAACAGTAAGATTAAAGAATGCTCTACATAGATTACCAATTGATGGAGACTATTCTATTAGTAATGCCGAACTATTCAATCCAATGAATAGCCTCCTATCTTTTGGTATTATTTGGGAATTTGACGACTAAATTTTGTATTCCGCTACTAGTTTAATACTTCTACCTGGTTCAGGATATCCTAATGTAGATTCAAATGTTTCATCGAGAAGATTATCTACTATTAGGCTTGCTTTTAATGCATCAAAATCTTTGGATACACTAAGGTCTAGTACGCCATAAGCATCACTATCTGTCTGATCACTCGAGTCAGATCCATATTGCAGAATACGTTTTCCTGTATATTTGTAGTTGAATACCATGTTCATACTCTGATTAAAATTATGAGATATGAATATGTTTGCTGAGTAGTCTGGCACATATAATAATTTCTCATTCATATCATTATCTTTGCTGTCATAAATATTATATGATATCTGTAATTGACTACTTGAGAACTCTTTTAAGTAATTAATATTATATGTTGTTCTGGATGCCGAAGAAACATTTATAGGTATATATTTAAAAGACTCATTAGGTTGCCATAGGATCAAGTTTTCATAATCTTTAAGTGTTGCAGTTATAGTAACTTTTCCCACATTAGAATTATTTGTTATATTAAAAGAAAAGTAATCACTCTCTTCTGGTTTCAAATCTAGATTTCCAGAGCTATATGGCCCATCTGGCCAATATAAGTCGTTCATTGTTGGAAACTGGAATGACGAACCTGCATCTAGTCCAAAGTCAAAATATGATTGATCAATTTTTATGAATTGATCGACTGATTCGAAACTAAGATTATAGGTTAATTTGTCATTATCAGATTGTTTGTCATATCTTGTGGATGGAGATACCTTAAAGTCTTTATCCTTGTTTGTATAGTTCAGTAGAAATGAAGCAGAGCTAGAATTGAGCTTTTGATTGCTCAGATCAGTACTGCTAATGCTATCAGTTTTTTGTTTTGCAGATAATTGATAATCTAAATTAGTATTTATTTCTTTTTCAAAATCTAATCCAAATGATGATTGATCAAGATCATGTTCACTAAATACTGGAAAAGATTCATTAGGATCATCATATACCTGATTATTAGTTGATCGATTAATATAGAATTTTAGAGAACTATCTACAAAAAATTTCATAAATGAAAGCGCATATAATTCATACTCATCAGTTCTTGTTGCAAGCGCAGAGGGGAAGCTAGTACTACCTGCAGCTCCTCTAGTATTTTTTGTTGTTAAAGAATTAATATTAATTATTAAGTCATCTCTAACAAGAAATTCTCTGTTCATTGCAAAAAAGAATTGATCTAATGAATTATTTTCTCTCTTATTGTTTAAGCCTGTTATAGAATCTTTAAATTTATAGTCTCCATCATAACTAGTTTTACCTACAGTTATAGTTCTTTTTGAGTTTTCTCTTCCCATTGTATATGTTGCACCATATTGATTAAACCCATAATCACCAGAACTGTAAAAAACTCTATTTGGACTATTTTTAGTATTTATGTTTAAGGTTCCATCAATTGATCCAGAACCATATGTTGTTCCTGAATTTAATCTATAGTTAAGTGAGCGTAATGCAAATGATGGGAAAGAAGATAAATCTACTTGTCCATTTTGAGCGTCAGTTAAATCTACTCCATTGAATAAGACTTTTGTATGGCGAGCAAATCCCGCATCAAAAGAAGCTGAGGTCACACCTGCATATCCACCATAAGTTCTTAGTTCAAGTGAAGGTAGTTGAGATAAAGAACCATTTTTCGAAAATGAACCTAACTTATTATTTAAGCTCTTATTTTTTAGGTATCTAGAATTGCTCTTACCATAGACATTTATTTCTCTCATATTCACATTTTTATTTGCTAAGGTAAATACTTGAGATTCATTACTATCTAATTGTATTGTCTGATCCTCAAATCCAATTCTTTTCAACTCAATTTTTGAATTACCATTTACTTGAATGACAAAAGATCCATTATCATCTGTAGTAGTCCAATTATCATTTTGATTATCGCTATGCAATTCTCTTACTACTACATGTGATAAAGGCTCACCGCTTGTATCAATGACAATTCCATTTAAGGTTTGTGAAAAAAGATTAGATATAAGTATTGTTGATAATAAAATATAATATTTCATTATACTTTCCTCCGAAGTTTAGGTTTATTGTTTTAGTAAACAAGGTCTCCTGACTTATACCTATTAACGATTTAAAACCTTCTCCCAGCTTTCATGGAATGGTACTTATTAAATCTCAGTAATTACAGTAGCGGGGACTGTTCTAGAATTTCACTAGTATTCCCTACATTTACTCTGCGAAAGCTTAATGTTATTTTTATAAAATGTGAATGATTATTTTCATAAATTGTGTAAGCAATGAAACAAAATATTCCAAATTCAAATATCGAGAACAATGTTACTCTTGTATTAAATGCTAGTTATTTACCGCTTGCAGTATGTTCTTCTAAGCGTGCTTTATGTTTATATTTTTTAAATAAAATTGACGTGTTAATGAATTATGATCAGTATGTATATTCTCCTTCAACTCGAATAAAAGTACCTAGTGTGGTAAAGTTAAAGACATACGTACCTCACAATAGTCTTGATATGGTTTTAAACAAAAAGAATTTATTGCTTAGAGATAATGCATGTTGTCAGTATTGTGGATCAAAATCAAATCTAACAGTAGATCATATTGTCCCAAAGTATAAGGGCGGATCTGATACATGGAAAAATTTAATTGTAGCTTGTTCTCCTTGCAATGCAAGAAAGGGAAGTAGAACCCCAAAAGAAGCAAACATGAAATTGATGAAACAACCAAAAAAACCTAATAGATTCATGTACTTTAATCAGTTTGTAAAAGATAAAAATATAGGTTGGGAAGATTACTTGTTTATAAATAAAAATTAAAATGAATAAAAAAAGAATATTAAGCGGAGCACAACCATCAGGATTATTACATATCGGAAATTATTTTGGTATGATTAAAAGAATGATTGGTTTTCAAGATTCTTCTGACCTGTTTTGTTTTATCGCAAACTATCATTCGCTAACATCTATTAGCAATAAAGAAGAATTAGAAAAAAATACTTTTAATGCATTTTCAGATTTATTAGCGCTAGGACTTGATTCTGAAAAATCTACAGTATGGGTACAGTCTCATGTACCCGCAGTTACAGAATTAACATGGATACTGTCTAATTTTACAAGTGTTGGTTTGATGCAAAGATCAACATCTTATAAGGATAAAGTTGCAAATGGCTTAAGTCCTAATATGGGCTTATTCTCTTATCCTGTTTTAATGGCATCAGATATTTTAGCATTCCAATCTGATATTGTTCCCGTTGGAAAAGATCAAAAACAACACTTAGAGATGACTAGAGATATTGCTATAAAATTTAATAATACTCATGGACCAGTTTTTACTATTCCAGATATTGATATCGATGAAAGTAGTGAGATAATTAGGGGAATTGATGGTAGGAAAATGAGTAAATCTTATAATAATACTATTCCTATTTTTGGTAGTGAGGATTATATGAAAAATCAAATCATGAATATTGTAACAGATTCTGCTGGCTTGAATGAACCGAAAGATACAGATACTCCTCTTTTCAATATGTATGCATTATTTTTGAATGATGATGAAAAAAATGAACTTAAAGATAGGTATGCTACACCTGGTTTAAAATATATGAGTATAAAAAATGAATTATATGAACGTATAATGGACTATTTTTCTAAGCAAAGGGCTTTAAAGCAACATCATTTAGATAATCCGGATAATATTTTTGATCTAATGGAGGTGGGAAAAAAGAAAGCCGAACTTATTGCGTCTGACACTCTATCAAGTGTCAAAAAATCTATTGGAATGGTCTAGTCGGTGTTTAATGTAAGGTTAGAAAATTTTGAAGGTCCTTTAGATTTACTTTTATATTTTATTAAAAGAGATAAAATAGATATTTATGATATTCCAATTTCTAAGATTACATCGGAGTATATTGATGTAATTAATACCGCTAAAAAATTAGACGTTTCAATAGCTGGCGAATTTCTTTTTATGGCATCATTATTATTAAGATTAAAAACAAGAATGCTTCTGCCTAGACAACAAGATGAAGAAGGACTAGATATTGATGATCCAAGAATTAATTTAGTAGGCCAATTATTGCAGTATAAAAATTTTAGAAATATTGCACATCAGTTAAAGGGTATACACGAAGAGAATAAAGACATATTTTATCGTCCAAATGATAAGATTTCTTTTGAAAAAACAATTAATCCTTCAGATTTTTTAAATGAAGTAAGTCTATTTGATATATCAAAAATCTTTCAATCTGCTATTGATAATGCACCACAAGACAATTCGTTTACGATAGTAAGAGAGACTATATCTCTAGAGGAGCAAAAACAATTTATTATTTCTAATTTTAAAGATAAAAAAAATATTTTGCTTAGTAGCTTGATTAAGAAACTAGACAGTAAATTAGAAATTATTGTTACATTCTTGGCGGTATTAAATATGATTAAGGAGTCTGAGTTGATTTGTAAGCAAAAGAATACTTTTGAAGATATTCAAATAACATTAAATATTATTACAGCATGAATGAAAAGCAATTAATCATAGAATCTTTATTATTTGTTGCATCTGAACCACTTCTGCAGTCTGATTTAAGTAAGATATTTGATGATAGCGATACTCCATCATTAGATGAGATAGTTAGCGAAATTAATGTCAAGTATTCTAATCATGCCTTTGAAATTAAGGCTGTTGGCGAAGGTTATATGCTTGTAAGTAAAAAAGAATTTGAACCCTTTATATCAAAGTATGTTCCAACCAAAAAACTGATGCTGTCTAATGCTAGCTTAGAAGTGTTAGCAATTGTTGCATATAAGCAGCCTATATCAAGAATAGATATTGAGTCAATTAGGGGTGTAGATTGTAAAGGAGTGCTAAAAAATCTATTAAATAAAAAGCTGATAAAGATAGGAGGTAGGGATGATTCGTTGGGCAAAGCCTTACTCTATCATACTACCGATGAATATCTTAAGCACTTTGGGTTAGCAAGTTTATCAGAAATGCCTACAAGTAGTGAGATTGCTGAAATTGTAGATTCTGAAGATAATGGAATCACTAGTGAAGTTATTTAAATTTATTTCATCATCTGGAATTGTCTCTAGAAGAAAAGCACAAGAATCTATTCAACTAGCAATGGTTACTGTTAATAATACAGTAGTTATGGATCCTTTTTCTGATATTGATCCAGTGAAAGATACTGTAAGATTAGATGATCAAAAAATTATTTCAAATACCAAAACTACAACATTGGTTTTGTATAAACCTAAAGGGTTTATTTCTTCCAGAAGTGATGAGCTAGGTAGAAAGACAATTTTTAACCTAATTCCTAGAAAGCCTTTTCTAAATCATGTAGGTAGGCTAGATAAGGATACTACTGGTTTAATTTTATTAACTAATGATGGAGATTTATCTCAATTTTTAACTCATCCTAAAAATAAAATATCAAAGGAGTATATTGCACAGACAAATGAGATAATTAGTGAAAAAATTATTAAAAAAATTGAAAAAGGAATTTTTATTGGTTCTGGTGAAAAAGGAAGAGCAAAGATTATATCACAAGAAAAAATTAAAAATACAATTCATGTAAGCATGATTTTAAGGCAAGGAAAAAAGAATGAAATAAGAAGAATATTTAAATTTTCAGGTCTTAATTTGATTGCTTTAAAAAGAATAAAGTTTGGTAGTATTACATTAGATCAATTAAAAGAAGGACAATCAAGAGAATTAACAAAGAAAGAAAAGCAGTATTTGGATAAAATAACAAGAAAGGCATAAGATTTTAAACATCTTGGCATTTATTCAAAGAAAAACTAACTTTCTGAGCATTTTTATGGTAATAACAATTGACGGACCAGCAGGCGCGGGTAAAACTACTACCGCAAAAAAACTAGCAAGTAAGCTAGGGTATCAATATTTAGATACCGGTGCTATGTATAGGGCGGTTACATATTTTTTTGGACAACACTCTACAGATATCACCTCTGAAGATCAGGTTAAAAAAATGCTAGATATTTTAAATTTGGAGCTAGACTTTACATCGAACGATAGCATTACAGTGTTGTTAGATGGGAAGGATATCAGCTTATTGATTCGTAGCAAAGCAGTTACAGATGCAGTAAGTAAAGTTAGTGCATTACAATCTGTAAGAGAAAAAATGGTAAAAATACAGAAAGATACCACGAAAAATGGTAACTTTGTTATTGAGGGAAGAGATATTGGAACAGTAGTTTTCCCAGATGTGAAGCATAAGTTTTTCTTGATTGCTGACTACGATACTAGAGCAAAAAGAAGATTTAAAGATTTTAAGAGAGTAAATGAGGAGTTAAACGTTAACAAAATAAAACAAGATTTGATAGATAGAGATCAGTACGACAGTAGTCGTAAACTTTCTCCATTGAAACAAGCAAAGGATGCAATTGTAATTGATACATCAAACTGCACTATTGATGATCAAGTGAATCAAATCTATAAACACATTGAAAGAAACTAAATAATATGAACGATCAAGCTAAACAAGACGTAAAAAACGAAGTGGTAGAAGAAGCAGTACTAGAAGCAGTATTAGAAGCAGCGGTAGAACAAAAAGCTGATGAAAAAATATCAGAAAATCAACCAGTAGTAGAGCCAATAGTATCTGGTAAAAAAAGAATTAAAGATTATTTAAGTAAAGATTTATTTTCAGGAATTAAAGTTATTTCTGGCAAAGAAGATCAAGCTGAAATTGAAAAATTAGCTGATGGTGTTTTAGAGGAATATGAAAGTACATTTAATGATATATCAGAAAATCAAATTATATCAGCTAAAGTAATTGGTATTAGCGATAACGATGTTATGGTAGATATTGGTTTCAAATCAGAAGGTTTAATTAGTAGATCTGAATTCAATAATAAAGATTTGCCTGAGATTGGTTCTGACATTGATATATTCCTTGAAAAGTTTGAAGATACAGATGGTAATATTACCTTATCAAAATATAAAGCAGATTTTATTAAGAGATGGGATGAGTTAAGAACATTTGAAGAAACTAAAGAGCCTGTACATGGAAAGATCATTAAGCGTGTTAAAGGAGGTCTTGTAGTAGACTTAGGTGTCATACAAGCTTTCTTACCAGGATCTCAAGCTGATGTTCAGCCTATCAAGAATTTTGATGATTTAATTGGAAAAGAATTAGATTTTCAGATTGTAAAAGTAGATGAGATGAGAAAAAATCTTGTTGTATCTAGAAAAGCAATATTAGAAGAGTCTCTCAATGAAAAACGTCAAGAACTAATGACAAAGATTGAAGTGGGCGCACAGCTTCAAGGGTTAGTAAAAAATATAACTGATTTTGGAGCATTTGTTGATTTAGGTGGTGTTGATGGATTAGTACACATTACTGACTTCTCTTGGGGAAGAATCAATCACCCTTCAGAGATTGTATCTATAGGAGACGAAATAACAGTTCAAATTATCGACTATAATAAAGAAACATCAAGAATATCTTTAGGCCTAAAACAGTTAGTGGATAATCCTTGGAAAACAATACCGGATAAATATAACATAGGAGATATTAACATAGGTAAAGTAGTTAGTATTATGAATTATGGTATATTCATTGAACTAGAAAAAGGTATTGAAGGTTTAATTCATATTTCTGAAATATCATGGACAAAAAATATTCAAAATCTTCAAGATAAATACAAAGTTGGTGATTCTTTAGAGTCAAAAATCTTGTTTATTGATGCTAACGAACAGAAAATTAGCTTAGGTATTAAGCAATTAACTGAGGATCCATGGAATAATATATCTTCACAAGTAAGTATTGGCGACAAAAAAGAAGGGGCAGTAAACAAAGTCACGAAATTTGGAGCATATGTAGACTTAGGAAAAGATATCGAAGGTTTCATAAGAAATACAGATTTCCACTGGACAAAAAATCCCTTACATCCTAAAGAATTTATTAGTGAAGGCGATACAGTTGAATTTGTTATTGTGGATATATCAGATAAGGATAGAAAGATTTTAGTAAGTATAAAAGATCTTACTGAAAATCCATGGTCTGATATAGTTGCAAAATATTCTGCAGGAGATAAACTAAAAGGATCTATTTTATCTATAAATGATTCAGGTATTGCAGTAGATATGGGCGATGATATCAGAGGTCTTGTGCCTTCAGATAAAATTTCAAAAGAATTAAAGAAAGATTATTTACCTTCTATTGAACCAGGTGGCACTATCGATATATTAGTTGTTGAGGTTAACGAACAAGATAAGAATGTCATCTTAATGCTTGATCAACCTGATGCTGACTAATACCAATCAGATCAAAAGACTTTTATATTCTTTTGTTATTGCATTTATTTTTTGGTTTTTTATTAAGAGTGAAGATACTTATTCTGTAACAACAAAAATTCCTTTAGTTGCACGAAATCTTCAAGAGCAAAAAACATATAAAGAAGAAGTTCCAGAGAGTATTGTTGTTACTTTAAAAGGCTCAGGCAGAGCATTTATTTGGCTTGCATTCTTTGATAGGTTTTATGAAGATTATAAAGCTGTTCTAGACTTGAGCAGTATTGCAGATGAATATGATTTTGAACTTGACCAATACTATAAGAATAATCCAGAAAAAATAGTATTACCCTCTTCTTTGGATTTAGAATTTGTTGAAGTTATCTCTCCTAGAAATATCAAAATTAATTTAGATCAATATTTAGTAAAAAAAGTACCAATTAAATCGCAAGTATCTATTTCAACAGAGCCAGGATATATACAAGTCGGAGATATAAGTTTCTTACCAGATTCTATTAGCATTGGTGGACCTCAAGAAGTTGTAGACAATATCACATTTGTTAAAACTGAAAAAGATACTATATCAAATTTAATAGTATCAGTGGGTAGAGAACTATTAATTATAAACCCGGATAAGTTGGTTGATTTTGACCCAAAAAAGGTTAAAAGTTTTATTGATATTCAACCTATTAGTGAAACAATTATAACAGGAATTGCTGTAAAATTGATTAATAAGCCTAGCGATGTAAATGTTTTTGTTAATCCTGCTACAGTTTCACTTACTATTGTTGGAGGTTTGAATCAAATTGCTAGCACCCTGTCTACCGACATAGAAGTATTTATTAATTTTGAAAAATCTTGGACTGCAGATAAACAATTTTATTCACCGGAAGTGAGAATTCCTGATAGTATTATGGAATGGAAAGATTTATCTCCAAATAATTTAGAAATTTTAGTTATAAAAGAAATAAATTGATCGTTCTAGGAATAGAAACATCTTGCGACGAAACCGGTGTTGCTATATGCGACAATTCAACAATCATTTCAAGCTATACTAAGACCCAATCTATTCATACAAAGTTTGGTGGAGTAGTGCCAGAAATTGCATCAAGAGAACATGAAAAATTCTTACCAGAAATTACTGAAAAGGTTCTGAAGGATTCTAAATTGCAATATTCTGATTTAGAAGCAATTGCAGTAACAAGTGGCCCAGGATTGATGGGATCTTTATTGTCTGGCATCTCTTTTGCTAAAGGTATGTCGCAAGGTTTGGATATTCCTATTATCCCTATCAATCATTTAGAGGCACATTTAAATTCAGCATTTATTGAGTTTGAAACATTAGATCCCCCTTTTATCAATTTGCTTGTTTCGGGTGGTCATACACAAATATGGCTTGTTAAAGATTTATTTGAATATACTTTGCTAGGTGAGACCTTAGATGATGCATGTGGAGAAGCATTTGATAAAGGAGCTAAAACGTTAGGATTAAATTATCCCGGCGGACCTGAAATAGAAAAATTAGCCATGAAAGGCGATCGAGAATTAATAAATTTTCCACGCCCTGTAATTAATGATGGAACTTATAATTTCAGTTTTAGTGGACTCAAAACATCTTTAATTAATTGTGTTAATAAGAACAAATATAATCTAGATGATGTCGCTGCCAGCTATCAAGAAGCTATCGTTGATTGCTTGATAGGAAAATTAAAAAATTGTATGGATGATTTAAATATTAATACTAGCATAGTATGTGGCGGAGTTGCTGCGAATCAACGATTAAGAGAGAAGTTAAATGCACTAGATAAAACTATTATTTTTCCCTCCTTAAAGTATTGTACAGATAATGCTGATATGATAGCGTTTCTAGGAGAAAAAAAGATAAATAATAATTCAGCTAAAATTGGTATCAATTTTTCTGCTTATTCTAGAGGTATGGTTGTTTAGCAATGAAAAATAAATATAAGATATTTTTATTATGGATGTCCATTGGTGTGGCTATAGGTTCAGCAATTTACGTTAACTCACTTTCCCTTTTCTTTTTTGCCGATGAAACTGATATTATTTCAGATACTATAATTCCAGAAACTATTGAATCAAAAATTTCAGAAGATATAGTAGATATAGCTATAAAGAATGTTATTGTATATCCAAATATTTTTGATAAAAGATCTATTTATATTGATATTGAAATTAATAATCAAAATGGTGATGAATTCACTCAAATTACACTATCTAATGGTGGAAAATTAATAGCATCAGATAAGATCAAATTATATAGGAATAAGCATACTTATTTTCAATCATTTCTTGTTAAAGATGATATTGATTTTAATAAAATATTTGATGTAAAAATTTCTAGTCTAAAATCAGAAGGTAATATATCAAATAATAGACATAGATTTACTACAAGTTTAAAGGCAGAAAAGCTTAATGTTGCTCTCATTAGCGGTACTTTAAATTATAATTCCAAAGCTATAATTAGTAAAATAGATAATAATTTTGATCATTTTTTTCCTGAAATAGATAGTTATGCGCATAATTTTGAAAATTTTTGGTTTAAAAAATATGATATAATTATTTTTGATAACTTCCCTGAAATTCCTGTTTCAGATCGATGGTTCAATCTTTTTATAAAGAAAATTTATTCAGAAAAGACCTCCCTAGTGATGTTTAAAGGCGATACACAGGACTTAGGCTCATTTATCAAAATGGGACCTCTATTTGGATTAGATTTTGCGACAGAAAGCGAATTAAGGAATGTTGCTAAAAAAACTTTTTTCACTAAAAACCATTTTAAGTCTGTATTGATAAATGATGAATTTTTTTATAAAGAAGTATTCAATGGAAAAGATACATATTTTGACGAAGCAATTGAATGGGTATCCAAGAAAAAAGATCTAAAATATTCTTTCTTTCTAGGTAATAAAAATTATCATATCAATGATTCAGTATTTATATATGGCTTTGCGAATCGTGTCGATAAAGATAAAAGAGATTTCATAGTATATATTTACAAAAATGGAATATCTATAAAAAAAGAAAGATTATACTTAAACCCTGTATCAAATTATTATTTTAATCAATTCAAAATTTTAGATTCGGGAGATTATGAAATTAAAATTACCGATAAGGATAATTTTACTCTACAAACGATTAATTTTAATATCTTAGAAGAATTAACTAGATTATAACATATGATAGATATAAAAAATATAAGAGAGCAACAGTCTTTAATTCAAGATAGGCTTACAAAAAGAGATAAATCTATAAGTTTAGATAGTATTGTATCAGCTGATTTAAGTTTGAGAGAATTGACAAAAAAACTTAATGATTTACAATCTGATCAAAATCAACAATCAAAAGAAATTGGTATCTTAAAATCTCAAGGCAAGACAGATGACTCTGTTTTCGTAAAGCTAAAAGAATTATCAAATACTATTAAAGATCTTGAGGCAGAGCATCGCATTAAATCTAAAGACTTAAAGAGTATGCTTTTAGAGCTTCCTAATATTCCTCACAGTTCAGTACCTATTGGAGCATCAGAAAAAGACAATGCTCTAATTAAGGACTGCGAATCAAAGAAAAAGATTAATTTTTCACCAAAGAGTCATGTTGATATTGCTCAGGATCTTGATTTAATTGATTTTGAAGCAGGAGCAAAGATTTCTGGTGCTGGATTTCCTCTCTATAAAGGCAACGGAGCATTGCTTGAGAGAGGATTACTTAATTTTATGATAGATTTTCATTTGAAGAACTATAATTATACAGAGTTTTTTACTCCATTTTTAGTAAAGCCAGATTCTGCTATAACAACAGGTCAATTACCAAAATTTGATGAAGATATGTATCATATAGAAAAAGATGAATTATATTTAATACCAACAGCAGAGGTGCCATTAACTAATATTCATAAAGATGAAATCTTAGAAGTATCTGATATCCCAAAATACTACTTAGCTAATTCTGCATGCTTTAGAAGAGAAGCGGGTTCTTATGGTAAAGACACCAGAGGCTTACTAAGAGTACATCAGTTTAACAAAGTTGAATTAGTGAAATTTGTACATCCAGATTCTTCATATGAAGAACTAGAATCTTTAAAAAATCAGGCAATAAAATTGTTAGATTTATTAGAGCTCGATTATAGAATTATAGAGCTATGTACTGGAGACTTAGGTTTTTCTGCCGCAAAATGCTATGACCTAGAAGTTTGGGCACCAGGTGAAGAAAAATGGCTAGAAGTATCTTCTTGCAGCAACTTTGAAGACTTTCAATCTAGAAGAGGAAATATTCGATTCAGAGATGAAAATGGTAAAGTAGATTATGTACATACACTTAATGGCTCAGGTCTTGCAACCCCAAGAATTTTTGCTGCATTATTAGAAACTCATCAAAATCAAGACGGTTCGATTACAATTCCCGTAGCTCTGCAGCCTTATTTGGGCCTAGCGGAGATTAAATAATTGAAAAAAATCTGGGTTTATCTAAACCTCTTTATATGGACATTTTTTTATGGCATAAGATCAATGTTCTCAATTTGGTTTTCAAAAAATAAAAGCAATTTCAAATATTATGGAATTAATTGGGGTAAGACACTAGGGAGGCTATTTGGTATAAAGCTGAGAATTGTTGGTAGAAAAAATTTTGATAGTAATAAGCAGTATATTTTTGCACCCAACCATTCCTCAGTAATTGATTTTCAAGTTCTATTAATAGCAGTAAATCAATATCTAGTTTTTGTTGCTAAAAAAGAATTAGATAGAATTCCTATATTTAATACTATTATTAAAACAGCAGGATTTATTCTAGTAGATCGCAGAAATAACAAAGAGGCTATTAGATCGTTAGAAAATTTAAGATTGGATATGAAAAAATATCCTCGTTCCGTTGCTATTTTTCCAGAAGGTTCACGATCAAAAGATGGAAATTTACAAGATTTTAAGAAAGGAGCTGCAGTGCTTGGAATTGATACTGGACTACCTATTATTCCCGTTGCTATTATCGGCTCATACAGCTGGTGGAATAGAGGATTATTTACAAAGAATCCAAATATTATAACTATTATTTTTGGCAATCCTATAAATACAAGCAACAGTTCTTATGAAGATCGTGATAAGATTACGATGGGTATTAAAGATCAAATTATTAAATTAAGAAATGAATAATCATCAATATCAATTAGATCATAGTATAGATGCTATTACATCGGATAAGCAGTGTAATAAAAAAATTGTATTTACAAATGGATGTTTTGATATCTTACATGTAGGACATATTAGATACTTATCTGAAGCAAGATCTCTAGGAGATATATTGGTTGTTGGTGTTAATTCTGATGAGTCCGTAAGAAATTTAAAAGGTCCATCAAGGCCAATTAACTCTTTATCAGATAGAGCTTTGTTGCTTTCAGAATTAGTGTGTGTAGATTATGTTGTCAGTTTTAAGGAACAAACTCCATTAAAATTAATTAAAATGATTATGCCAGACATTCTAGTAAAAGGTGGAGATTATACATTAGATACTGTAGTAGGATCAAGTGAAGTCATTGATGCTGGCGGAAAAGTAGAATTATTAAAATTTCATGATGGATATAGCTCGACTAACTATATCGATAAAATAAAAAAACACTAGCTTGATTCTCAATTACTTTACAGATAATTTCCCTTCCCTATGAGATTACTTAAATCATATATAATTTTAATGATGCTAACAGGTTATATCCTGGGACAAGATTCTAATATTCAAAAACCGAAGAAGCCATTCATGAATACTAGCGATGCAGCATTTTTAGGAAATGGTAATCGAATTTCATCTATTTTGAATGAAGCAAAACAGTTTTTATCAGATGCTGTAATTGCTGATGTGAATCAAGATACTGTAGAGGTTGTCTATAATATTAAAAGAATTTTTGATTTATTATCAGATGTTGAGCAATTAGGAGTAAGAGAAGAGTTAGATAAGATAGAATTTGAAAAGTTTCAATCTGATTTTATTCAAATTTATACTACGCGTTTAACTACAATAGGTAGCTCAACTCAATTTTTAACAGCAGATTTAATTCGTAGAGATATTGCTTCTATAACAAATGAAAATGAATCAGTAGAAATGGGTACAACCAAATTTACTATTATTGATGATAGTGAAGGACATATCCCTCTTGTGATGAATTCACAAGTTGAAAGCTACATTAGATATTTTCAAGGTAAAGGTCGTAAAGGATTCAATATTTGGCTTAGAAGATATGTTCAATACAGAGATTTGATGTTACCGATTTTAGAAGAAAACAATCTTCCCGAAGAATTACTTGTTGTTTCTATGATTGAATCTGGTCTTGACCCAAAAGCAGTATCAAGAGCTAAGGCGGTAGGATTGTGGCAATTTATGTATTCTACAGGAAAGCAATATGGACTAGAAAGAAATTGGTATATTGATGAGCGCCAAGATCCTATAAAATCTACAGAAGCAGCAGCCAAATATTTTAAAGCTCTATATAAGGAGTTTGATGATTGGTATTTAGTCTTAGCTGCCTATAATACAGGACCAGGAAGATTAAATCGTGCATTAAAACTCCATGAAACATCTGATTATTGGCAATTATATTCTCTTCCAAAAGACACTAAGAATTATATACCGTACTTTTTATCTTCTGCAATTATTTTAAAAGATCCGGCGAAATATGGATTTAAGATGCCAAAATCAAATACACTGAGATATGATAAGGTGACCATTGAAAAAAGTGCAGACTTAACTGTTATTGCAAAAGCTGCTGGTACAAAACGTAGTACAATTCAACGCCTTAATCCTGAATTAAGACAACCAGCAACACCATCCAATGGATCGTATACATTAAATATACCGTACGGAAAGAAAGATAGTTTTTATAAGAAGTTTAATGCCTTGCCAGATGAACAAAAATTTGCTGTTCAAAAAATAGAACATCGTGTTAGAAAAGGAGAAAATTTTATATCTATTGCTTCTAAATATCGCGTATCTGTCGCAGATCTACAGACTATTAATAATATTAATAATATTAATAAATTATCTATTGGTCAGCGTTTAAAAATTCCAGTTAAAGGTGGCGTATATTCCAATTACCCAGAAAAAATTATATATAAGGTAAAAAGGGGCGATACTTTAGGTCATATTGCAGAAAAATATAATACTAGAGCCGCTGAAATTAGAAAATGGAATAATATGGGAAATACTTCTAGCATCTATCCTAATCAGAAATTATCATTATTTGTAAATAAGAAACCAGATGAGGACACTCCGAGTAAAAATGTTTATATTGTCAAGTCTGGTGACACCTTAGGTGGGATAGCCAATAAGTATGATTTAGAAGTGAGTAAGATTAGGGAATGGAATAGTATGAGAAGTAATTCTTCTAGAATTTATCCCGGTCAAAAACTAACTTTATTTGTAAAGTAAGAATTTAATGGAGAATTGATAGTATGATTAAACAAGATATAGTAGACAACGTTTCAGAAAAAACAGGATTAACAAAGCTGGAAGTTGAAGCTGTTATTAATACATCATTTAGCGAAATTATTATGACATTAAGTAAAAATGAAAAAATTGAATTAAGAGGATTTGGGACGTTTGCAGTCAAGCATAGATTGCCAAAGAAAGCACGTAATCCAAAAACGGGAGATCCTGTTTATTTACCAGAAAGATATGTTCCGGTATTTAAACCTTCCAAACGAATGAAAACAACTGTAAACGATAAACTAATTGATTATTAAATAGGAGCAATTGATGCCTTGCGGTAAAAAAAGAAAAAAAAGAAAAATGAATACACATAAACGTAAAAAACGTTTGCGTGCAGACAGACATAAGAAAAAAAATAAATAACTAAAATGAAACCGAAAAGTTTTGCTATTTGGGCAAATCCTAGAAAAAAAGAAGTTCCAGGATTAGTCCATGAAGTTATGTTGTGGGCAAAAAATAATGATATGAAATTATTTTTGCCTAACAGCTTAGAGCACCTAAAAATTGCTCCAAATCATCCTAATACTTACGACTCTTCTAATCCACCTAATGTTGATTTTTTACTATGTCTAGGTGGTGATGGGACTCTTATTGCTGGAGTAAGAATTTTCAGTAACCCTACTGTCCCTGTTTTGGGAGTTCATATTGGTGGACTAGGATTTCTTGCACAAATTACCCCTAAAGAACTAACTGAAAAGTTAGATATGATCAAAGAGGAAAAATTTACTACTCAAAAGCGTTTAGTATTAAATGCTAAACTTTCTAATGATAAGAATCCTTATTTTGCAATTAATGATTTTGTTGTTCAGAATGAGACGTCTTATAGAGTTACTTCACTCTCTTTGTATATTAATGGAAAACACGTTAGTGATTATAAATCAGATGGTATTATTATTAGTACACCGACGGGATCTACTGCGTATTCCTTATCTTCAGGCGGTCCAATTGTGCAGCCTGATGTATTTTCTATAATAGTAACTCCAATTGCACCGCACTCTCTGACTTCACGACCATTAGTTTTACCAGCAGATGTTGATATTGAATTTCAATTTAATGGTGATTCTGAAAAAGAACTGAAATTGATTTCTGATGGACAAAATATTAAAAATTTTACCAATGATTCAATTGTAAGAATCTCTCAAGCAAATCATCATTTAAAATTTATCACTTTTGAAGATTATGACTATTATAAAACATTAAAAACAAAAATGGTTTGGGGGAAAAGAGGTTCATAGTGAGTAGAATCTATAATATTATCATTACTTGTTTTTTTATAAGTATTCTTAATGCTCAAAATATTATCCCATCAAAAGACGAGGTAATGAATCCCGCCTATACAATTGCTAAAAAAGAAAACAAAAATGTTTTCCTAATGTTTGACGCTTCATGGTGTACTTGGTGTAAGCGCATGGATCAGAATATGAATAACAGTCTATGTAAAGATTTTTTTGATGATAATTATGTTACAGTTCATTTAGCAGTAAACGAATCTGAAGAAAATAAAAAACTTGAAAATCCCGGTGCAGTTGATTTTTATAATTCGCTGAGAGGAGATGCGCGAGGTATTCCTTTCTGGGTTATATTTGATAGTAATGGTAATATTTTAGATAATTCTTTAGACCCTAATAGTAATAATATAGGTTCACCGGTAACTAAAGATGAAGTCAAGGCGTTCACGAGTATTCTTAAAGCGACAAGCAAATTAAATGAAAAAGATTTAGATATAATTACAGAAGTGTTTTGGGATAAAAACAGATAATTAATTTTAAAAAGGGAAAAAATATGGCTAATTCAATTTCGTTAAAAACAATAGAGAAATTTCAAAAAAAATGTGAATCAGATAATCATGTTAAGGTAGTAAGAAATGCAATGATTCGTACTGATTTAAGTGATTTAACCATGAATTGGGATCGCTATAGAAATATAAACCATTCTTTTTCTAATGTTGTCAAAGGAGAAATGCCAGTTACTAATCAAAAATCTAGTGGAAGGTGCTGGGGGTTTGCTGGATTAAATTTGTTTAGATTCTATATTGGTAGAAAACATAATTTGAAAAATTTTGAGTTTTCTCAGAGCTATTTTATGTTTTGGGATAAGCTAGAAAAAGCAAATTATTTTTTAGAATGCATTATAGATTCTGCATCTGAAGATTGGAATAGTCGAATAGTAATGCATCTTCTTTCAAATCCAATTGAAGATGGCGGACAGTGGGATATGTGGGTTAGTTTAATTGATAAATATGGTGTCATTCCACAGTCAGAAATGTCAGAATCATTCTCATCGAGCCAGTCAGCTACAATGAATCGAATGATTGCTCGCAAACTTCGTGAAAATGCAAAAGATTTGCGTCAAAATATAGGTAAAGGCGTTTCAGGAGACGATTTAGAATCTATTAAAACAGATATGTTAGAGGAGATCTATAAGATGCTTGCAATGCATATTGGATCACCTCCAACTTCATTTAATTGGCAAGCTCATGATAAAAAGAAGAAGTTTATTAGTTTTGAAAATTTAACTCCTAAATCTTTTTTTGATAATCATGTTGGATTGAATCTTAATGAATATGTATGTCTTATCAATTGTCCTATGGAAGATAAGGAGTATAGAAAAGTTTATACTGTTGAAGCACTTGGAAATGTTGTTGAAGGAAATTCAGTTCGATATCTTAATGTGACAAGCGAAGAAATGAAAGTTGCATCAGCGAGCTCTATTAAAGATAATCATCCAGTATGGTTTGGTTGTGATGTTGGAAAGCATTTTGATAGAAAAATAGGAGTCATGGATATAGATTTATTTGACTTCAATTCTTTTTATCAATCAAAATTTTCTATGAATAAAGCCGATCGTTTACAGTATGGAGAAAGTCAAATGACCCATGCAATGCTTTTTACTGGAGTAGATTTAGATGCCGATGACAAACCTATCAAATGGCGAGTAGAAAATAGTTGGGGTGATAAAGTTGGAGAGAAAGGTTATCATATTATGTCAGATCAATGGTTTGATGAATATAATTATGAAGTTGTTGTACATAAAGATTACCTATCTGATGACTTATACAATCTTTATAAGAACGAAGAAGCTATTCCTTTAAAGCCGTGGGACCCAATGGGTTCTTTAGCAAAATAGTTTTAAATGGATACGATTAGTCACGCATTTTGGAGTAGAGGGCTATTTGGCTATCGAGACCATAAATGGTTGGCAGTTTTTTTTGGAGTAATGCCAGATCTAGTCTCTCTTGGGCTTCTATTTATTATAAAGTTGTTTAATGGGATACTTAATTATGGTGCATTACCAACACTAGAAAACCTTTTTCAGCTAGCACCTTATCCTGACTATCCTGATTGGCTCTTTTTTATGGACAATCTTTCGCATAGCTTTGTTGTAGCATTTACATGTATTGCTATTATTTATTTTATAAAAAGAGATTTTGTTCTGCCAATGCTCGCTTGGCCATTTCATATAATGCTAGATTTTCCATTCCATACAAAAGAATTTTTTCCAACTAAGATATTTTGGCCAATTTCTGATTTTTCATTTGATGGTATTTCTTGGTCGAGTCCTGAAGTATGGTTTCCAAATTTAGCAGGAATTATTTTACTATTTTGGTATAGGAAAAAAAATAGATAATTATTTATCGACTAAAAATTTTACTAAAAATATTTTTAATAATATATCCTGCCATTTTAGGATTCTCTTTTAGTCGCCTAATAGAATAATCATACCAATTATCTCCATAAGGAACATATACACGTACTTTATTGCCTTCTTTGATTAATTGTTGGAGCTTTTTTTCCATTGGTACTCCATGTAAGATTTGAAATTCATATTGACTGGTAGAAATTTTATTCTCTTTAATCCATATATATAATTTATCAATTAGATATTCATCATGGCTGGCAATTCCTACATATGAACCTTTTATAAGTGCACGCTGAACTAGTGCAATATAATTATCTCTTATTTTTTGATAACCCCTGTAAGCTATATTTTCATTCTCAACATATATACCTTTACAAATTCTGACATTAAACATTTCATTAGCTAATGTATCTATATCATCCATCGATCTATGCATGTAAGCTTGTAGTACGATCCCAACATTAGAATAATTTTCAAATACTTTTTTATATAGATTAATTGTTTCTGATGTATATGGTGAGTTTTCCATATCAAGACGTAAAAAATTATCATGTTTTTTTGCAGCATCTATTAGGATCATTAGATTATCTTTAACCAAATCATATCCCAAATCTTGACCTATATGAGTTAATTTGATAGATAGGTTTGCATCTAAGTCTTGTAGTGCAATTCTATCATATAAATTTGCATAGCGTTTAGTAATTTCAGCCGCCTCTTCCTTTGTTGCTACATGTTCTCCTAAAATATCAATGGCAACATCATACCCCTTATCATTTAACTTTTTTACATTAGTTAACATTTCATCATCAGTAATACCTGCGATGTAAGGAGATGCCACAAGACGAACAAAAATCTTTGGCAAAAAAGGAATGATTTGAATTATCAAATAATTTATTAATTTCATACCAGATAAATTTAAGAAATAAACAAATTAATGAAAGCAGTATTAAAATGAAGGCAGTATTAATTATAGGAGGAGCGGTATCAGGTTCAACCGCTGCAAAAAAATTGACAGCAGAAGGAATTCGTTGTGTTGTCATTGATCAAAACCATATGCCCTATGGAAAAATTGAAGATGGACTTCCAAGATGGCATGATAAGCAACGTACTAAAGAGTATTTCAAAATTGACGATATTATGTCCCATGAATTAGTAGATTTTGTTCCGCTTACTAGATTAGGTAAAGATTTAGATTTTAAAGATATCTATGATATAGATTGGAGTTGTATTTATTTTGCAAACGGTGCATGGAACGACAGATCTTTTCCGTTTACTGAAATCGAAAAATTTTCAAACTTTTATTATCAGAATCCATTTGTGTACTGGTTTAATCACTATCATGAAGCTAGCTATAATGGACCTTCAGTAGATGTTAGGGATAATGCTTTGGTAGTAGGCGGAGGACTTGCGTCTATTGACGTATGTAAAATTATACAGTTAGAGCTAGTAAAGCAGAAGGTTGAATCACAGATTGAAGGTTTTGATATTGTTGAAATGGAACATAAAGGTGTTGCAAAATATCTAGAGATGCATGACATAGATTATAATACGCTTAATATTCATGGAGCTACTCTTGTATATCGAAGAGATGTAGAAAATATGCCTTTGACAACTATTCCCGATAATGCAGATACTGAGATGGTTGCAAAACGTAAATTAGCTCGAAGAAAAGTTCTTGAAAATATGAAAAATAAGTTTTTGTTTAATATTGCAGAATGTACTCAACCAACTGGATTGCACGTAGTGGATGAGAAGTTAGAAGGTCTTAAAATTATTAAGAATGAGATTATAAACGGAAAACCAGTTGCCATTGAAGGGTCAGATGATACTTTAAAAGGAAGTATTATAATAAGTTCAATCGGAAGTCTGCCAGAACCGATTGAAGGAGTGCCTATGGATGGCTCAACATACAATATTGTTGATAAAGAATCTGGAAAATTTGATAAACTAGATAAAGTTCATGGAATGGGTAATGCTGTAACTGGTAAAGGTAATATTAAAGCTTCTAGAGTTAGCGCAAAAACAGTAGGAGATTTAACAATTGACTTGCTAGAAGATGTAAGTTCAGAGACGATTAATATGATTGATAATAAAGTCAAAGCTTGGCAAGAAAAAGTATCCTATGATGGAAATTATTTTGAATGGAAAGCTAAAAAATAACTTTTTTTCTATTTCTTTAAATATTATCTAGAACTCACCCATCTTTTTTA
The DNA here is from genome assembly GCA_905182795.1 of uncultured bacterium. Taxonomy (GTDB): domain Bacteria; phylum Fidelibacterota; class Marinisomatia; order Marinisomatales; family Marinisomataceae; genus Marinisoma. The sequence goes on from CAJJCZ010000006.1 coordinate 25,052, forward strand.
TTACTTTCTCATGTCCGGAATAAGGGTGAAACTAAGCACCTACATTTATGCTAAAAATAAAAGTTAAAAAAGGTCATAATATTAATATTGCTGGAGTCGCATCTAGAGAAATCTTGGCACCTCAAAAAAATAATACTGTTTCTTTATCTCCTGAAAATTTTAGATACATCAAACCAAAACTTCTAGTTAAAGAAAATGATACTGTAAATCTAGGAGATCCTATATTTTTTGATAAGTTATCTCCTGCAGTTAAATGGCCAGCAATTGCATCTGGTAAAATTTCAAAAATTATTTATGGAGAGCGAAGAGCGATAAAAGAAATTATTTTTAGTGTTGATCCTAGTCTTGAAAATAAAGACTCTAATGTTGAGCAAAAAAAATTATCCAATAAGGATGATATAATTAATTATTTATTAGAAAAAAATATGTGGCCTTTTATTACACAAAGACCATTTAATAAAGTTGCAAACCCTTCAGATAATCCAAAATCTATTATTGTTAGCTTGGCAAATACTGCTCCTCTTTCAGTTGATTATAATTTTACATTATCATCAAATAAAGATACTATTATTAGCGCTCTAGCAAATTTAAAGAAATTGACAGAAGGAAAACTATTTGTAGTTGTTAACCCTGGCGAATTTGATTATCTATCCGACTTAGATTTTGTAGATGTTGTTCAAGTAGAAGGACCACATCCAGCTGGTAATGTCGGAGTTATACTTAATAATATTAGTCCTATTAATAGTAAAGATGTTGTTTGGACAATACAGGGACACCATTTACCTATTCTTGGCAAATTATTCTCTGATGGTGTGTTTGATCCATCTATTACTATAAACTTAAGTGGACCTGTCGTAAATAATCCTTCTTATTTTAAATCAAGAATTGGTGCTTCATTAGAATCTTACTGCAAAGGAAGTTTATCTACAGATCAAGTAAGAATTATTTCTGGAGATGTGCTGACAGGAAAAGAGTCTATGATGAATGGATATTTAGGTTTTTATCATTCTTCCATTTCTGTAATTGAAGAATCTTTTGATAGATCGTTTATAGGTTGGTTGCATCCTGGAGGTTCATCAAAGTATAGTATTTTTAATGCATATTTCGGGAGTAATAAATCTCCTTACAATTTTACAACTCTTCAAAATGGTAGTCATAGAGCTTTTGTTCCTATAGAAGCATGGGAAAAAGTATTTCCAATGGATATCTATATCAATGCTTTGCTCCGTAGTATTGAAGCAAATGACTTTGAAGAGATGGAAAAATTAGGCATTTATGAATGCGATGAAGAAGATGTGGCATTATGCTCATTTGTATGTCCAAGTAAAACTGATGTAGGTGCAATAATTAGAAAGGGACTAGACACAGTCTATTTTGATCAATAAAATGAATTTTTTAAAAAAAATATTAGCAGAATCTGGTAAACTCTTTGAAGAGGGAAAACCCTTATCATTTGCATACCCTCTATGGGAAGCTACTGATACAATATTATTATCAACAAATTCTCAAAATAAGTCAGGTCCACATATTAGAGATAATATGGATATTAAGAGAACAATGTTTTTTGTTGTTATTGCTCTAATACCATGTTATTTATTTGGAGCTTATAATATTGGATATTTGCATTCAGCAGCTATGGGTGTCCCTAGCTCTATCTTAAGTGATTTTATATTAGGGATGACTTACGTTCTACCGATTTTAATTGTTACTTTTATAGCGGGAGCAATTTGTGAAATCACCTTTGCAGTTATTAGAAAACATGAAATTAATGAAGGATTTCTTGTATCGTGTGCACTCATTCCATTGACAATGCCACCAGATATTCCATTATGGCAATTATTTATGGGAACTTGCTTCGGAATTATAATCGGAAAAGAAATCTTTGGAGGTGTCGGTACTAATGTATTTAATCCGGCATTAACTGCACGTGCTTTTATGTACTTTGCTTTTCCAACAAAAATTTCAGGTGAGAAAGTATGGGCTGTAGGTCCTGATGGTTATACTGGAGCAACTGCACTTTCAATACCAGCAAATCCAACAGAATACGATACGGCAACAAATTTATTTAATCAAGTTACACAGTTTGATTTTTCAACACTTAATCTATTTTGGGGATTAATTCCTGGATCTATAGGGGAAACCAATAAGCTTCTAATTCTTTTAGGAGGATTATTTTTGATTTATTGTGGTATTGCTTCATGGAGAATTATGATAGCATCAGTATTGGGTTTAGTATTTACTGCCGGACTATTTAATCTTTTAGCAGATTATTCAACGAATGCTATGCTAACTATTACGCCACTACAACATATTCTAATTGGCAGCTTTTTATTTGGAACAGTATTTATGGCTAGCGAACCGGTAACATCTACACATACCAATAAAGGAAGATGGATTTATGGATTTATGATTGGATTGTTAACAGTGATTATCAGATCTGTAAACCCAGCTTATCCTGAAGGAGTAATGTTGGCGATATTAATTATGAACATGTTTGCACCATTAATAGATTATTATATAGTTAAATCAAACATCAATATGAGACTTTCGAGAAATGCATAGTAACAATTATACATTAGGTTTTGTTTTTATTGTGACTGTTATTTTAGGAACACTACTGTCATTCACAAAAGAAAATGTTAGAGATCTACAAGAGTATAATCTGAAGGCAGATGTAAAGAAAAATATTTTACGATCACTAAATTTCGTGGAAACAGAAAGTGAGCCCTGGTCTAATGAGGTTGTAGAAAGAATATTTAATAAAAATGTTCAAGCATTTTGTGTTAATACAAATGGAGATCTTGTTGATTGTATTCTTGAAGAGGTTGATACTGAGAGAAATATTGAAGTATTACCAGTCTATTTAAAAGTTGTAGATAATAAAACTGAAGGAATTGCAGTACCTGTTGCTGGGAAAGGACTATGGTCTACAGTGTTTGGTTATATTGCATTAGAACCTGATACAGATACTGTTCTTGGTATTCAATTTTATAAGCACGGTGAAACTCCAGGATTAGGGGGAGAAGTTGAAAAGGCTTGGTTCACAAATAATTTTGTGGGTAAAAAAATTAGATCTAACGATGATAAAGTTATTGGTATAGAAGTTTTGAAGGGTAAAGTGGACTCTTCTAATCCTTACTCTATGCACCAAGTTGATGGTATTTCAGGTGCAACTGTAACAGGCAAGGGAGTAGGTAGCTTTCTAAAAGAAGATTTAGGAAGATATGAATCATATTTTAATAAGGTAAGAGCTGATGGAACTATTTAATTCAGAATCAAAGAAAATTATTAACGATCCAATAAACGTTAATAATCCAATCTCATTACAGGTCCTTGGAATTTGTTCCGCTCTAGCTGTAACAATTCGTTTAGATCAAGCTATTATAATGACATTGGCAGTGATTTTTGTATTATGTTCATCGAATGTAATTTTATCTCTTATTCGTGACTATATCCCTTCTCGAGTTAGAATTGTAATTATGTTATCTGTTATTGCATCCCTTGTTTCTGTAGTCGATGAATTATTACAGGCCTATTTATATGATATGAGTAAGCAGTTATCAGTATTTGTTGGTCTAATTATTACTAATTGTATCATTATGGGAAGAGCAGAGGCATTTGCACTAAAAAATGGGCCTTCAAAAGCATTTTTAGATGGACTTGGTAATGGTCTTGGATATGGAATGATAATTATTATTGTATCATTTTTTAGAGAATTATTTGGTGCAGGTACTATTACTTTACCTGATGGCGGTGCAGGTTATGTACTATTCAGTATTCCTGAAGCTTGGTATGCAGCAGGCTATGAAAATATTGGCTTACTAGTATTGTCACCCGGTGCATTTTTCATATTAGGACTAGTTATTTGGACGCAAAGAGAAATTTTTGGAATTGAGGAAGGTGAATAATGGGTGGTTTTGAAGATTATCTAAGTATTTTTACTAAAGCGGTATTTATTGAGAATATTGTTTTAGCATACTTCTTAGGACTATGTTCATTCTTAGCTATTTCTAAGAGCATAGACGCCTCTGTTGGTATTGGAATGGCTGTAGTTGTTGTTTTAACTATTACTGCTCCTATCAATTGGTTTATCTATGAATTTTTATTAGCTAAAGGTGCGTTGGTTTGGTTAAACCATTTACCATATGGTCTTAGTCTTAGCTATGATTTTTCTAATACAGATTTAAGCTTTTTAAAATTGATTGTCTTCATTTCTGTAATTGCAGCGATGGTACAATTAGTAGAAATGTTTATGGAGCGCTTTTCTCAGTCTCTATATAATAGCTTAGGAATCTTTCTTCCTTTAATTGCAGTTAATTGTTCAATATTAGGCGGTTCTTTATTTATGGTGGAAAGGGAGTATGATGTTACCCAGACAATCGTATATGGTTTTGGTTCTGGAGTTGGTTTCTTTCTAGCTATTGTGGCCTTAGCATCAGTGAGATATAGATTACGCTATTCTAACATACCTCCAAGATTAAGAGGAGTAGGAATGGCAATGCTATTAACAGGGTTACTTTCTATGGCATTTATGGCATTCTCGGGGATTGATTTATGATGAATGATGTTTTTATCGGTATAGTAGTTTTTAGCTCAGTGATTCTTTTATTAGTTATTGTATTAAATGGTTTGAGTAGTATTCTATTGCCTCAAGGTGAAGTGACGATAGTTATTAATGACGATCCAGACAAATCTATAACTGTTGATACTGGAGGAACAGTATTATCTGCCTTAGGATCGCAGAATATTTATTTACCATCTGCCTGTGGTGGTCAAGGTACCTGCTCTCAATGTAGATGCCAAGTAGTTGAAGGTGGGGGAGATATTCTACCTACCGAAGCAGCGTATATCAATAGACAAGATCAAAAAGATAATTGGAGATTAGGTTGTCAGGTAAAAATTAGAAATGATATGAAAATTCAAGTTCCAGATGAAATTTTCAGTATTAGAAAATGGGATGCAGTTGTTAAGTCTAACGACAATGTAGCAACGTTTATTAAAGAATTAATTCTTGAACTTCCAGAGGATGACCCTATTGTTTTTCAATCAGGTGGATATATCCAAATTGATGTTCCTCAGTATAAAGATTTAGATTATAAGAATTTTGAAATACAAGATATGTATACTAGCGATTGGGATAAATTTGATATATGGCAGTATAAAGCTGAAAATAAAGAACCAGTATTTAGAGCTTATTCTATGGCGAATCATCCAGCGGAGGGTAATATGATTATGTTAAATATACGTATTGCTAGTCCTCCACCTAATAATCCGAATGTTCCTCCGGGAATTGCATCTTCTTATACTTTTAATTTGAAAGAAGGAGACAAGGTAACTGTGTCGGGACCATATGGAGAATTTTACATTAAAGATACGGATCGTGAAATGGTATATATCGGAGGTGGAGCAGGAATGGCTCCATTAAGATCTCATATTTTTCATTTATTAAAAACAGAAAAGACAACACGTAAAATTTCCTTTTGGTATGGCGCTCGATCTGAAAAAGAAATGTTTTATGATGACGAATTTAAAGCTCTAGCCAAAGAGTTTGATAATTTTACTTATCAAGTAGCTCTCTCAGATCCTCTTCCAGAAGATAATTGGGACGGTCCCCAAGGCTTTATTCATCAAGTTGTAAGTGATATGCATCTTGAGAAACATGAAGATCCTACTGAGTGTGAATATTACTTGTGTGGTCCACCTATGATGATTAGCGCTGCACAGAATATGCTTTGGAATTTAGGTGTTGAAGAAGATATGATCGATTATGATGATTTTGGGTAATAGATCTTACTTATGTATTTTATTTTTAATCAGCTGTAACTCTTTAGATAATTCTCCACAAAAAAATACATATCATTTTCCAACCATATCTGGCAGTACTATGGGAACTACATATTCAGTTAAATATTCCACGGATATAAAGAGTAGTGATGACATCAAACAAAATAGAAATAAGATTGAAGAAATTTTGAGTGATGTTAATATGCAAATGTCTACATATATCGCTGATAGCGAAATATCAGAGTTTAATAGAATGAAAACCACCGAATGGATGGATATATCTGAAGACTTTGCTTTTGTAGTACAATCTTCATTTGAGTATTATAAACTATCTGATGGACTATATGATATCACTGTTATGCCCTTAGTTAATCTTTGGGGCTTTGGTCCGGATAAATTTATAGATATTCCAACTACAACGAACATAGATAGTGTTTTAGCCTTCATAGGCCAAGATTTAATTGAGGTTGAAAGCAACAGAATCAGGAAAAAAGATCCGAGAGTACAAATTGATTTAAGTTCTATAGCTAAAGGCTTTGCTGTAGACAAGATTATTGAAAGCTTAAACTATGATAATATTTTTGTAGAAATTGGTGGAGAAGTTCGCTCTAAATCAAATGAAAAGATTTGGAAAGTTGGTATCAATACTCCATCAATAGATAATATATCAAATGAAATTGAATATATTGCTCCAATTAAAAATGGATCTATTGCAACTTCAGGTAATTATAGAAATTTTTATATTGATAAGGATAATAGATTCTACCATCATGAAATTAATCCTTTAACAGGGTATCCTATCATGTCCAAACTAGCATCTATATCCATTTTTACTGAAACATCATGTATGGAAGCAGACGGTTTAGCAACAGCACTCTATATGATGGAAGTAAATGATATAAACAGTTTTTTTGAAGAAACAGATATAGAAGGATTAATGATTTTAGTTGAGCCAGACATGAGTTTCAAAAAAATAGTTTCAGAAAATTTTCCTAAGAATTAAATATTACTTTCACAACGATCTGGTTCACCACCACAGATTTCACATCCATCAGGAGAATCTCCACATGCTTTTTTAAGAGGTCTATTTTTAAAAATTAGCCCAATATTCATAGCTAATGCACATAGTCCAAATATTATAATTACTATTAAATATTCCATGCAGCAAATTTAAATAATATTTATTCGATTTTGGTCATTTTTTATATTCATTTGATTTAAATTGTTTTTTATGGAATTACTAAATCATCCAGTAGGTATTGCATCTCTAATTTTATTCGTGATTGCATATGCATTTGTAATGACAGAAGAGGTCACACATCTAAGAAAATCAAAACCTGTTTTATTTGCAGCTGGTATTATTTGGGCAATGATAGCTGGAGTTGGAGTAAAGCGTGGTCATTCAGATCATGTAGAAGAAGCAATTATGCATGCATTTTCTGAATTTTCTCAATTAATGTTATTTCTTTTAGTCGCTATGACATTTATTAATTCGATGACAGAACGAAATGTATTTGAAAAATTAAGATCAAGATTACTAGCTCAAGATTATTCTTATAAAAAATTATTTTGGATTACTGGTTTTATGGCATTCTTCTTATCTCCAATAGCAGATAATTTAACTACAGCTCTAACTATGTGTGCTGTTGTAATGGCCGTTGGAGTGGGTAATAAAAATTTTGTTAGTATAAGTTGTGTTAATATCGTTGTTGCCGCGAATGCAGGAGGAGCATTTAGTCCATTTGGTGATATCACAACTTTAATGGTATGGCAAGCAGGTTATGTAGAGTTCACACAATTTTTTGCATTATTTATTCCCTCTTTAGTCAATTTTATAATTCCGGCTTTCATTATGAGTTTCTTTATTGATGGTTCGTCTCAAGATGTAGTTAATAATCCAGTTCAATTAAAGCGTGGCGCAAAAACTATTATGCTTCTATTCTTAGTAACAATACTTTTAGCAGTTTCATTTGAAAATTTCCTTCATATTCCACCTGTTTTTGGAATGATGACTGGATTTAGTTTATTACAATTTTTTGGTTATTATTTGAAGCGTACTTATTCCGCACCGAGAGCTATTGCAAGAGATGGATCAGATCAACCTTTTGGAGTTTTTAAACAAGTAGCTCAAGCAGAGTGGGATACGTTACTTTTCTTTTATGGTGTAATTATGTGCGTAGCAGGATTATCTGAAATAGGATATTTAGCAGTATTAAATACTTCTCTTTATGAAGGATTAGGTTTTACAGCAGCTAACTCATTGATGGGTATTATTTCAGCTTTAGTAGACAATATACCCGTTATGTTTTCTATTATTCAGATGCATGATACAACAACAATGAGCCTAGATCAATGGCTGCTAATCACTCTAACTGCAGGAGTGGGAGGGAGTTTACTATCAATTGGGTCTGCTCCAGGAGTTGCGTTGATGGGGCAAGCAAAAGGCGTATATACTTTTTCTAGCCATCTAAAATGGTCAGGAGTTATTTTTATTGGCTATGTCGCTAGCATTTTAACACATTTATTAATCTGGGATCTCCTTTAAATGCGAATTACTAAAGTAACTACTAGGAATGGAGATAGTGGAAAAACGGGTTTAGCACGAGGTGGTTCTGTTTATAAAAATGAAGCTATTATTCACGCCTTAGGAGATATTGATGAGCTTAGTAGCGTAATAGGTGTATGTAATACCGCTTGTGATGATCAGTCTATCGTTGATCAATTAAAGCTTATTCAAAATGACTTATTTGATATTGGAGGTCAGATATCATTAAATCAAGATGGTGCAAATATTATCACAGAAACTTCTATTACTTCATTAGATAATTATATTCATCATTATAACGAATCTTTAGAGCCACTTGAGGAGTTTATTATACCAGGTGGAGATTTATTTTCAGCAAATCTTCATGTTGCAAGAGCAATTACAAGAAGAGCAGAAAGAGCGGTCGTAGAATTATATTCAGAAAGTTTAGAAAATAATAATGTAGTAATGTATTTAAATAGATTGTCAGATTATTTATTTGTTTTATCAAGATTCTACAATAAAAATAAAGATATTCCTGAAAATACTTGGCAGAGATAGTCATTATGAATTACAAGGAAATTGAATCAATTATTGCCGGAAAAGAGAAAATTTTTATATCGTCACATATTAATCCAGATGGAGATAGCTTAGGCTCTGCTTCTGCCATGTATCACCATTTAAAGAAACTGGGAAAAGATTGTAGAATTATAAATCATTCTCCTATGCCTGAAGTATACAATTTTTTAAATACGGATAATATTTTTTATGAGCTTGATGGAGATAATGCCGGATTTATTAAGAATGCTGATCTAGGAATTATACTAGATATTGGAGATTTTTATCGTTTAGGAGATATAGCCTATCTTGTAGAAGATAATGATATAGAAACTTTAAGTATCGATCATCATCCTCAATCTGACAATGATTTGTTTACCAACACTTTTATTGATTTAAATGCCTGTTCTGTTGGAGAAATTTTATATTCATATTTTTGCAATATTAATAAAACTTTAATAGATAAAAATATTATGTTAGGTCTTTATGTAGCAGTTCTTACGGATACAGGCTCATTCAGACATAGTAATACAACAGAAATCAGCCATCAAATTGCAGTTGATGCAATTAGTATGGAAATAGAAATTTCAAAAATCTACCAACATATATATGAAAGCTCCTCTGTGAGTCGTATTAAATTATTAGGCAATGTAATTCAGAACTTAAATTTTGATTGCAATGGAGAGTTAGCATGGTTTTCCTTGAATGAAGATATGGTGAAAGAAGTGAATGGATCTAATCAAGATTTTGATGGATTTACAGATTTTTTTAGAAGTATTAAAGGTGTTGAAGTTTCTCTAATGCTTTATGATTTAAAAGGAAAAGTTAGGTTGAGCTTTAGATCAAAAGGAAAATATAAAGTAAGTGAAATCGCAAAAAAAATGGGCGGCGGCGGCCATCCTTTTGCAGCTGCAGCATTAGTAGAAGGAGAATTTTCTGACGTTAAATCTAACGTTTTAAGTATGTTATCAACCTATATAAATAAGCACAATGAAGATAATATTAGCTAAATCAGCAGGTTATTGTTTTGGAGTTCGTGATGCGGTAAATGCTGCATACGATGTTAGCAAAGAATATGGAGAAGTCTATATGTTAGGTGATATCGTTCATAATGAAAGTGTAGTTGAAGATCTAGAAAAAAAAGGCGTCAAAGTTGTAGAAAAATTAGAAGAAATTCCAAAAGATAAACCTGTTTTATTTCGTGCTCATGGTACATCAAAAGATGTATGGAAGAAAGCAGAAGACAAAAAAATGAATATTATCGATGCGACTTGTCCTCTGGTACATGATATACATAGAGAAGTTAAAGAATTACACGCCGAAGGAAGAAAAATTATTATTATTGGTGATCATGGTCATGATGAAGTGGTAGGCATTGCGAGTCAAATCGATAATGCAATTGTCATCGCATCTATGGAAGAGGCACAACAACTAAAAAAAACAAAAAAAGCTGGAGTAGTAAGTCAATCCACTCAAGCAATAGAGAATGTTCAAGACATTATTAATGTTTTAATGACTAAAGTGGTAGATTTGAGATTTATAAATACTATTTGTTTTCCTACAAAGCGAAATCATCAACAGATTAAAGAATTATCAGCTATAACAGATATGATACTTATTATAGGGTCATTTACAAGTGCCAACTCTAAGAGATTAACAGAATTAAGTTTGGAAAGAAATAAAAATACCTACCAAGTTACAAATGCTACAGAAATTGATTTGTCTTGGTTTAAAAAGAGTATAAATTCCGTTGGTATTTCTGCAGGCGCATCTACCCCTGATTGGATTATCAGTTCAGTAATCAAAAAAGTTAAAGAATTAACAAATACGACAGAGAAGGAAATTATTCATGAGTCAAGAGTACGATTTTAAAACAAAAGTTGCATTAGCTGAGATGCTAAAGGGTGGCGTTATAATGGATGTCACAAATGTTGAACAAGCAAAGATTGCAGAAGAATCAGGAGCTGTTTCAGTAATGGCTTTAGAGAGAATACCATCAGATATTAGAAAAGATGGAGGCGTTGCTAGAATGAGCAATCCTCATATGATCAAAGAAATTCAAGATAATGTTTCTATTCCTGTAATGGCAAAATGTAGAATTGGCCATTTTGCAGAAGCTCAAATCTTACAAGCTCTAGAAGTAGATTTTATTGATGAAAGCGAAGTTTTAACAATGGCCGATGAACACTTTCACGTTGACAAGCATCCCTTTAAAGCTCCATTTGTTTGTGGAGCACGTAATCTTGGTGAAGCTTTAAGAAGAATAGATGAAGGTGCAGCATTAATTCGAACTAAGGGTGAAGCAGGTAGTGGTAATATAGTTGAAGCAGTCAGGCATATGAAAATGATTACTTCAGAATTAAAAGCGCTTAAAGAGCAAGATCTATCAAAAAAGGCAGAAGAATTTAGAGTTCCAATAGCACTTGTAGAAGAAGTTGTTAAACATGGAAAACTTCCTGTACCTAATTTTGCTGCCGGAGGAATAGCAACTCCTGCAGACGCATCTTTGATGATGCAATTAGGCGCTGAAACAGTGTTTGTTGGTTCTGGAATTTTTAAAAGTAGTGATCCTTCAGAACGTGCTCATGCTATTGTCCAATCTGTTACTCACTTTACTGATGCTAAGAAAGTGCTTAGCGCATCTTATAATTTAAAAGATGCTATGAAAGGATTGTTGATGTCAGATATTCCCGAAGATCAGAGGTTCTCAGAAAGAGGTAAATAATAATGGTCGGAGTTTTGGCTCTTCAAGGAAACTTTGCATCTCATATTCATATTTTGAATAAGATTGATATAGAATCTAGACTAGTTAAAAGCGTAGAAGACTTATCGGGTCTTGAAGGATTAATTTTGCCTGGAGGAGAATCTACAACAATGTCAAATCTTCTGCTTAGAGATCAGAATTTTATTGATAGAATAAAGTTATTTTCTGATAATAAACCTATCCTTGGTACTTGTGCTGGCTTGATTCTTATGGCAAAAAACAGTTTTGATAAAAAAGTATTAAACATGAATATTATTGATATAGAAGTAAATAGAAATGCCTATGGTAGACAAGTTCATTCTTTTGATGATTCAATCAGCGTAGAATATAAAAATAATGAACCTTTATCAATTAGAGCATCATTTATTAGAGCTCCTAAGATTACTAACATAGGAGAAGATGTAGAGATATTGTGTAAATATAACAGTGAGATTGTTGGCGTAAAGAAAGGTATGCATATGGCAGTTACATGTCATCCTGAATTACAAGATGAAGTACTATTACATAAGCTGTGTTTTAAAAGTTAATTATGAAATATTTAAATAATATCAAATCACCGGAAGACTTAAAATCTTATCCAAAAGAAGATTTAGTAATTATCTGTGATGAATTAAGAGAATATATTATATCAACAATTAGTGAAATTGGAGGTCATTTAGCTCCAACCTTAGGTACAATAGAACTAACTACAGCTCTTCACTATGTTTATGACACACCAAAAGATAAACTAATTTGGGATGTTGGACATCAAGCATATGCACATAAAGTTTTAACAGGAAGACTTGATTCTTTTCATACTATTAGAAAATATAAAGGATTAAGTGGATTTTTAAAAAGAACTGAAAGTGAATATGATGTATTTGGAGCTGGACATGCATCAACTTCTATTTCTGCTGGTCTAGGTATAGCTTGTGCAAGAGACTTGAATAATGAAAATTTTAAAGTAGTAAGCATTATAGGTGATGGAGCCCTAACTGGCGGGCTTGCATTTGAAGCGCTAAATAATGCTGGGCATCTTAAAAAACAATTATTGGTTGTTGTTAATGATAATGATATGTCAATTAGTCCTAATGTAGGAGCATTTAGAAACTATCTAGTTAAAATTGCTACTAATAAGTCTTATAACTATATAAGAGGTAAGATTGGAAAGTTGATAACGAGATTGCCTAAAGGATTCAAATTTATTGAAGCTTTATTAAAAAAAGTAGAATCGAGCACAAAAAATTTCTTTTTACCAACGACTATATTTGAAGATTTAGGTTTTAGATATTTTGGTCCTGTAGATGGACACAATATTAATGAGCTAGTTGACACCTTAAGTAATATAAAAGATTTAAATACTCCGGTAGTCCTTCATACTATTACAAAAAAAGGAAAGGGTCTCGATTATGCAGAACATGATCCTATTAAATATCATGGAGTAAAAGAGAAAAAAGAAAAACCTAATGGGAAAGTTCAAGAAGCACCTATTTTTCAAAATGTTTTTAGTGAAGTCTCTTGCTCTCTAGGAAAAAATAATAAAGATATTGTTGCTATTACAGCTGCAATGCGAGAAGGTACGGGATTGGTTAATTTTGCAAAAGAATTTCCTGATAGATATTTTGATGTAGGTATAGCAGAGGCGCATGCGGTAACATTTGCTGGAGGATTAGCAGTTAATGGCAAAATTCCAATAGTCGCAATTTATTCTACGTTTTTACAAAGAGCTTATGATCAGATTATCCACGATATCGCTTTGCAGAAATTACCTGTAGTATTTTGTTTAGATAGATCTGGTTTAGTAGGAGAAGATGGAGCAACGCATCATGGAGTTTTAGATATTGCATATATGAAATGCATTCAAGGAATGATTGTTTCTGCGCCAAGAGATGGAAATGAATTAAAAGATTTATTACTTACAGCTACTAATTATAATAGCGGCCCTTTTAGTATCAGATATCCAAAAGAGTCATCAATAAATTTTGATAATAAAGACCCCAATCTTATAGAAATTGGTTCTTGGGAGGTCATGACTACAGGTGAAGATGTTTTAATTTTAGCAGTTGGATCTATGGTTAGCAGAAGTACTGATATCGTAGAAAGGTTAAAAGAAAAAAATATTCAAGCTGAAGTCATTAATTGTAGATTTATTAAACCAATGGACTTAGAATACTTAAATAATAATCTTTCAAGATTTTCTAAGATTGTGACTATTGAAGAAGGTGTTTTGCATGGAGGATTTGGAGAGGGTGTTACAGCCTGGTCCTCTGATAAAAATTTGAAGAATGAAATTTTAAATATTGGTTTACCGAATGATTTTGTAGATCACGGTCCAAGAAATGTACTATTAGAAGAGGTAGGTTTAGATAGCTCTTCTTTGTATGAAAAAATTATTCAATTTATTAAATAATAAGAAAATGAGTAAAAAAGTACCAAATAGAGAAAAAAACTTTAACAGTCTCAGCGGTAACAAGCTGAAAGAATATTATTCATCTGATAAAAAAAGTGATAAATATAATATAGATCCAGGCACTTTTCCATATACTCGAGGAATTCATAAAAATATGTATAGAGGAAAATTGTGGACTATGAGACAATTTTCGGGTTTTAGTACTCCAGAAAAAACAAATGAGAGATATAAATATTTATTAAATAATGGTCAGACTGGACTTTCTGTTGCTTATGATATGCCAACACTTATGGGTTATGACCCTGATCATGAACTATCATCTGGCGAAGTAGGCGTTTGCGGTGTTAATGTTGCTTCTTTAGATGATATGGAAACTTTATTTGAAGGTATAGACTTAGAAAAAATTTCTGTATCTCAAACTATTAACGGTCCTGCAATTATATTGTTTGCTTTCTATGTAGCATTAGCAAAGAAAAATGGAATTGATATTAGTTCTTTAAGAGGAACATTGCAGAATGATGCTGTAAAAGAGTATATAGCACAAAAAGAATTTATTTTTCCTCCGAAACCTTCAATAAAATTGGTAGTTGATGTTATTGAGTTTTGTTCAGAGAATATGCCACTTTATAGTCCTGTATCGATAAGCGGTTATCATATAAGAGAAGCCGGATCGACTGCTGCACAAGAATTAGCATTTACATTAAACAGTGGATTTACCTATATAGAAGCTGCACTAGAAAGAGGTCTCAAAATTGATGACTTTGCTCCTAGATTATCATTCTTTTTTAACTCTCATATGGATTTCTTTGAAGAGATAGGTAAATATAGAGCAGCAAGAAGAATTTGGGCTCATAAATTAAAAAATGAGTATGGCGCAAAAAGTGAAAATTCATTGAAGCTAAAATTTCATACACAAACAGCCGGATGTTCTTTGACTGCGCAACAACCAGAAAATAATATTGTGAGAACTGCATATGAAGCGATGTCTGCAGTATTGGGCGGAACAAATTCTCTTCATACAAATTCACTTGATGAAACATTAGCACTTCCATCAGAAAAAGCAGCAAAAATAGCATTAAGAACTCAACAAATTCTTGCACATGAAACAGGCGTACCTAATGTAGCCGATCCATTGGGAGGATCGTGGTATGTAGAAGAAATAACTGATAGAATTGAAGATGAAGCAAATGAATACTTTAAAGCAATAAAGAATCTTGGTGGTACAGTTATAGCCATTGAAGATGGTTATTTTCAAAAGAAAATTGGTGAATCTGCATCAATCTATCAAGAATCAATTGATTCAAATGAAAGAATAATTGTTGGATTGAATGATTTTGTTGATAAGGACGAAAAACTTGAAATTGAAATTTTAAAAATATCTCAAGAAGCTCAAGATATCCAAGAAGAAAAAATTAAAAGATTGAGAGAAAAAAGAAATAACGCACTACTAAATAAAAAAATGAAAAAATTAAGAAATGCTTGCGAAAATAATTTAAATTTAGTCCCTTGTTTAGTTGAAGTAGCTGAGCATGGAGGTACTGTCGGAGAAATTGTCGAACTAATGAAAAGTGTATATGGGGAATGGGAAGAATCTTTTGGAATTTAAATTATGAATAAAATTTACACATCACTGATTCTAGTTTTTACCTTAATTGTCGTATGGACTATATATCTTACTAATGTAGAAAATGATACTAATAGCTTAACAGTTCGTTACTATACAATAGAGGAGCTCTCCACTAAAGAAGCTTCTATTACTAAGGTTAAGGTTGGAGGGCTGATTAAGCCAGATTCAATCATTATTAATGATACAGATCAACTAGAAGTATCATTTTATGTATACCAAGGAAGCGATAGCTTAAAAGTTTATTATTATGGTATTAGACCAGATTTATTTAAAGATAATGCAGAGGTTGTAGTCGCTGGCGCCTTTGATGATAATTTGATTATTGCTACAGAACTTCAAACTAAATGCGCTTCACGTTATGAAGGCGATTTAAAAAATATAGAAAAAATATAATGATTTCTCAAATTGGAAGTTTAGCGCTCAGTATAAGTGGCGGATTAATATTATCAAACTTCTTCTTTCTATTTTACTATGCTATTAAAAAAGATAAAACTTTTCTAAACGTATCTGAAAGAGGGTTAATAGCAGTATGTTTTTGTGTTATACTAGCTACTCTTTGCCTACTAAATGAATTATTAATTAGTAATTTTAATTTGCAATATGTGTCTCAATATACAAGCTATGAAACTCCATTATTTTTTAAAGTTACTGCTTTATGGGCAGGGCAAGCTGGTTCATTGCTTTTCTGGACATTCATCATGTCTATATATTCATTAATTTATATTCATGTCACTTTGAAGAAGATGCCTATATTGAAGTATTCATCTTATATTATACTCTCTTTTATCTTCGGATTTTTTTTACTTTTATCAAATTTTATAGCAAATCCCTTTCAGCCAGTATCATCTGATATTATTGTACAAAATGGAAATGGTTTAAATCCATTATTACAAAATGTTACAATGGCTATTCATCCACCAACTCTTTATTTGGGTTTTATTGGAACAACAATCTTATTCGTTATGGCTTTATCCGGTTTAATATCTAAATCGCTTAATTTCGAATGGATTCAATCAATTAGGCGTTGGTCATTGATTGTATGGACTTTCTTATCTGGAGGTATCATTTTAGGCGGGTATTGGGCATACAATGAATTAGGTTGGGGTGGATATTGGGCATGGGATCCAGTAGAAAATTCTTCTTTAATGCCTTGGCTTATACTTACTGCATTTATTCACTCATCTATGATACAAGAAAAAAGAGGTATGTTAAAATCCTGGAATATTCTATTAGCAGCATCAACTTTCCTATTAGTTATTTTAGGTACATTTATTACTAGGAGTGGAATAGTATCTTCCGTTCATTCATTTACTGCTGAAAATTTAGGACCACTATTCCTTGCTTTTTTATCAAGTTTAATTTTATTTACTGGCTATTGGTTTGTTAAACGATTTGATACATTAAAGTCAGATAATAAAATTGATTCTTTCACTTCAAGAGAGGGTGGATTTTTATATAATAATCTAATTTTACTCTTAATGTGCTTTATTGTGCTATGGGGTACACTATTCCCTATTCTTTCTGAAGCATGGAATGGAGAAAAAATCTATGTAGGAGCCACTTATTTCAATCAACTAAATGTTCCTATTGGGTTGGTATTATTATTTTTAATGGGAGTTGGCCCACTGCTATCTTGGAAAACAACTTCAAGACATACTTTATTATCAAATTTTAAAATTCCAATGTTAATGAGCTTCTTTTCTGGAGTTATATATTCTATATTTTTTGGCCCATTTCAACTATATCCCTTGGTAACATGCATGGGTATAGCATTTACGATTACATCTATAATGAATGAATTTAGAAAGTCATATAAAAAATCTAAAAGTAATAGTAAGTCTATCCCATCGGCTATTGTAAGTATGTTATTTAGTAATAGACATAAAAATGGGGGATATATTGTTCATATTGGAATCACGTTGCTTTTTGTAGGCTTTATTGGAAGAGCATTTGAAGTAGAGAAAGAATTTAACTTATCTCCTGGTGAGGAAATTTATTTTGCAAACTATATCTTTAAACTTAATAGTATTAAAAGTGAAGCTAGAGACAATCATTATGCATTTATAAGTGATATAGATGTAATAGATCAAAGCAATAATCTATTAACTAGTTTACGTCCTGAAAAAAGAATTTATTTTTATTGGAATCCAGATCCCGAGCAGCGTCAGCCTCATAGTGAGCTTGATATTTATAGTACCATGAGAAAGGATATATACTCAATATTTTCTGCTTACGATGCAGAAAAAAATCAAGGATACTTTAAAATTATGATTAATCCTTTAGTAAATTGGGTATGGGTAGGAGGTATCGTAATGGTACTTGGTTCTTTATTTTCTTTTTGGCCCTCCAAAAGGAGAAATCATGGAATTATTTAACCAAATTTTTATTTTTGCATTATATGTTATGATAGTTCTATTTGTGTTCTATCCTTTGCTAAAAAAAATTAAATAATGTTACAAATCACAAATCTTAGTAAATCATTTTCTGATACCAAAGTATTAGACAATATTTCGCATACAGTAGATTCCGGCAAGCTAGTTGCTTTGCTAGGGAAGAATGGATCAGGTAAAACAACTTTTTTAAAATGTATATCTAATATTATGAATATTGATTCTGGAGATGTTGATTATAATGGATCTAGCTTTTTATTTTTGAATGATAAAGCAAATATTTTTAGCGACTTAACTATACTAAATAATCTTAAATGTATTTTACGTTTTTATAATCAAGACCTAGATATGGATACTTACAATAAGTATCTGAATTTATTAGGATTAAAAGAGTTTGAAAGTTTACCATTAAAGTATTTATCAAGAGGAAATCTGCAAAGAAACAAATTATTTATTGCGCTAAATCTATCATGGAAATATCTATTAATAGATGAGCCTTTTACTAACTTAGATGATAGTGCTCAAGATATCTTTAGAGATATTTTCTTAGATTTGAAATCAAGAGATAGGACTATTATTTTCTCAACACATAATTTTAGTCATGTGTCAGATATTTGTGATCAATCTATAAAGATAGAAATGGGAAAGATTGCTTTATGATAATAAACTTGATTAAAAATGAATTTCTTTTAGAGGTGAAATCATCAAATAATCTTTTCTATATAACATTTTTTTCTTTATCATGTTTGATGCTTTCTGTGTTTTCATTTCCTCCATCTGAATTAAATGAGATTATTATTTTATCTGGATTTTTCTGGATTATTATTGCACTATCGTCTATCAAATTAATTGAAAATTCATTTGTACGCGAAAAAGAAGAAGGGATATATGATTTAATTTATACATCTCCAGCAGAAAATTATTTAGTCTTTTTAGCAAAATTAATTACGTTTTCTTTAATCTTACTCGGTGTACAATTGTTTATTTTTATGATATATAGTTTGATATCTACTGTTATAGAGATTGACTTAATTTTTAAAGTTTTAGCACTCTGCTTATTATCTAATACTGGACTAATTGGACTGGGGATACTTGTTTACTTAATGACCTCTTTAAACAGTACAAAAAGCTTTTTATTTCCACTTATTTTATTTCCTATGATTGTTCCTCTCTTGATCCATTCTTCAAATATATTTATTTCGTTATGTTTAGGTAAAGAAATATCTTTTTATGCAGAATCGGTGTTGTTATTATTAACTTTTGCACTGATGTCGCTTATTTTGGGAATTAATTTTTTTGAAAGGTTAATAAAATACTAATGAATTTATCTTTATTTATGCTAGTAATGATTGTGATGACATGTAATTTAATATCAATTATATTTTTGACTCCAATGGTTCCCGATCAAGAATGGGCACAAAAAATATTTTATCTTCATGTGCCTATAGCATGGTCTGGTTTTTTATCTTATTTTTTTGTGATGCTTTCAGGCGTTGCTTATCTTATTTCTAGAAATCTTAAATACGATAGAATTGGGCATGCAGCAGCAGAAATTGGTACAATATTTACAGGACTCGTATTATTAACAGGACCTATTTGGGCTACTCCTATTTGGGGAAAGCCATGGATTTGGGAACCAAGACTAGTTACTACGTTAGTTTTATTTGTTATCTATGTAGGATATTTTATTTTAAGAAATGTTGGAATCTACAGACAGAGGGTAGCTTTAATTTCTGCTATGATTGGAATTATTGCATTCTTAGATATTCCAATTATATTTATGTCAGTAAACTTTTGGGCAGCTGAAATTCAATCTCATCCTCAAGTAGAAATGAATAAACAACCATCAGGTATATTGACACCATTTCTATTTTCTTTATTTGCCTTTACTAGTCTCATGTTGACAATGTTATTTTTAAAAATCAAAGTTTTATATCTAGAAGACAAAGAGAAAAATTATGTATAATTATTTAGAGTATTTTTTAGCAGCATTATTTATTGTTTTAGGAGTGTTATTAGTATGGTTTTTAGTAAATATGAAAAAAATCAAAAAATTATAAATAATCATTTTTTAATATCATTATTTACTATATTTTTTAACTTAAATTTTAATTATTCTAAGAGGATATGAGTAAAATGGAAAGAAAAATTGTACATGTCATTGGTACCGGAACAATCGGTGAACCATTAATTGGAATCCTGTGCGAACAGAAAAGTAATTTAGGTATTGATGAGGTTACATTTCATAAACATTCACCTCTCACAAAAGACAAGCCAAAAATTGATAATCTAATCAAAAAAGGTGCAAGACTATCTGTACTTGAAGATAGGATTGATACTTTTAAAGCTGTTGGTCTTGAACCAGAATTTACACTAGAAGAAGCTATTGCTAGAAGCTCGGTTGTGATTGATTGCACTCCAGGTGGATCTGGTCTTTTAAATAAAGAGAAATACTACAATAAATATACTGATAAGGTAAAAGGATTTTTAGCTCAAGGTAGTGAAAATGGATTTGGTAAAAAATATGCACGAGGAATTAATGATCATGTTATTAATTCTGAGGATCAATTTTTACAAATTGTATCATGTAATACACATAATATTGCATGCCTAGTCAACACCTTAGGATTAAGTATTGCACCCGATAATCTTGTAAGTGGTAAGTTTGTTTGTATTCGTAGAAGTAATGACATTAGTCAAGCCAGTGGATATGTACCTGCACCAACAGTGAATGTTCATGCCCATCAAGATTATGGAACACATCATGCTGAAGACGCTGTTGGATTGTTTAAGACCATGAATCTTGATTTAGATCTTTTTTCTTCAGCTTTAAAAATTAATACACAATATATGCACACTGTATGGTTCAATCTTAAGGTTAAAGAGCCTACCTCTAAAGAAAAAGTAGTAGAATTATTAAGTCATAATGATAGAATTGCATTAACCGAACATAGGGCATCAAATGCCGTCTTCTCTTTTGGAAGAGATCAAGGACAATACGGAAGAATTTTAAATCAAACAGTAGTTGTTGAAGATTCTATCAATGTTAAGGATGGGCATGAAATATCTGGGTTTTGTTTTACACCTCAAGATGGAAACTCTATTTTATCAAGTATTGCGGCAACGGTAAAATTTTTAAATCCACATTCTTATCAAGACAAGATCGCTTCTTTGAATCCATTCTTTTTTCAAAGAATTTAATGGTAAAATATCAGAGAATTGTTACCAAGCTGCTCGAAGAAAATACATATGTTATCTTCAATGAAAAGAATGACTGTGTCATTATAGATCCAGGATTTGGTTTTGAACTAATTGATTCATTCATTCAATCAAAAAATTTATCTCCCATAGCTATATTAGCAACCCATGGACATTTTGATCATCTTGCAGGCGCTGCAGATCTTATAGATAAATATAATCTCCCTCTATATGTTTGTGATAAAGACAAATTGGTGGTAGATAATTTTGATAGGGCGGCAGGATATTGGGGTGTAGAAGCAAGAAAACCTACGGTTTCTCATTGGATTGATTCAACTGATAAACAGCTAACCATAGGAGACTTTTCTTTTTCTATCATATTTAATCCTGGACATTCTCCGGGATGTATAAGCTTTATTATCAGTAATCTAATATTTTGTGGAGATTTAATATTTAAAGGATCTATTGGAAGAACAGATCTTCCTTTAAGTAGTCCAAGAGATATGGCAACATCATTGAAATTCTTTGTAAATTCTTTTACAAGTGATCACGCCTTATTAACAGGACATGGAGAAGAGACAACTCTTTACGGAGAGTTGAAAACTAATCCTTATTTGATGAAATATGAAAAATAAAATTATTGCTAACATTGAAAGTTTACAAAGTCAAAAAAAACAACATTTTCTTTTAGCGGTATCCGGCGGTATAGACTCCATGGTAATGTTAGATTTTTTTAATAACAACTCTAAGTTAGCTGATATTTCTGTATGCTATGTGAATCATCATTATCATTCTCGTAGTGATGAGATGAGTAAGTTAGTCTCAACTTATTGCTCTGATAATAGTATTCCATATATGGAATCTTCAATTAATCTATCTAAAGTAAAAAATAATATAGAGGCACAGTTTCGAAAAAAAAGATATTTTGAGCTCAAGAAATCTTGTAAAAAAGTTAATGCAGATTATGTTGTTACCGCTCATCATGCTGCGGATCAGATTGAAACTATTTTAATGAAAATTTTAAATTCCTCTAGTTTTAATTCTATGAGAGGTATTCAAATATTAAATAATGATATTTTTAGACCTATGATTAATATTACAAAAGATGAAATTCTTGCATATGCTAAGAAGAATAAAGTTGCTCATATTTCAGATCCAACAAATAAAGATACTGGATTAACCCGAAACTTTCTTAGAAAAAAAGTGATTCCATTATTAGAGGAGATTAAACCTAATCTTTATCAACCATTTGAAGATTTTCAAAATAAGACTAGCGATGTAGAAGATTTATTACAATTTACAACTGATGAGTTTATTAAATCTGACGATATATCATTTTCTCAAGATATTTATTATATGAATAAAAAAAGGTTTTTAGCACTACCATTTTTATTAAAAATTAATATCATAAAAAAAATATTATCGAAAGAAGTTGAATTCTATTTCTCTAAAAATTTATTAGCAGAATTAAGTGCATTTTTAAATAAAGAAGTTATTGGTAGCGAAAAAATGATTAATAACACCAAAATCTTAATTGATAGAGATTGTATCCTATTAACAGAAAAGTTAGATACAATGCCTATATATCGTGAGGTAAAAGCAGGAGAATTAATGGAAAATGATGAATTCTCATTTTCTTGGGACTATGATAAAAAGCCAAATAATTTTTTAAAAGATCCAACATTTGAATATGTTGATGCAGAACATTTTAATAAAAAATTAATTGTGAGAAATATTAATAATAATGACACATTCAGTCCGTTAGGTTTATCTGGAACAAAAAAAGTGAATGAATATTTAACTGATCAAAAAGTGTCTGCTTTTGAAAAATTGAAAACCATTGCAATTTGTAATGAAAAAGAGATTGTTTGGGTGGCGGGAAAGCAAATTAGTAATAATTATAAGCTAACCAGAAACAGCAAGTTAGTTGCAAAACTAAATTTCTTTAAGAAATAGTTTTTTTAGTAACCATTTTTATTAAATTCTTTTCCAAATGAAAAAGCCAGTAAAAAAAAACAAAAAACAATTAAAAGGAAAACCTAAAGCAAAAAACTCAAGTTCTTTTGTATGGCTTGCAGTACTATTTTTTGTTGTGATGTCTTTGTCCTTGCTACCAAATGAATCAGCAAACGAAGTAGAAATTTCTTATAATACATATAAAGAACTCCTATCGGATAATAAAATAAAAGAGGCATCTATTGAAAATGATAATTCATTTCATGGAGAGCTATTAATTCCTGCAACATTAATTAATAAGAATGGAGCAGAATTTACAGAAAGAGCTTTTTTTGTTGTTTACTTACCATCAGACTATACAGATCAGATTAAAATTTGGGATGAAAAAAGTATTGAATATAATTTTGAAGGAGATAAAATTGATTGGACTAGAACCTTGATTGGTTTTGCTCCATGGCTATTATTAATTGCATTTTGGATATTTATGATTAGAAGAATGCAAGGTTCAAATAGCGGAATGAATAATGTTTTTAGCTTTGGAAAAAGTAAAGCAAAAGTGTTTTCTTCAAATCAAAAGAAAGTAAAGTTTGGTGATGTTGCTGGATGTATAGAGGCAAAAGAAGAGTTAGAAGAAGTTATTGCTTATTTAAAAAGTCCAAAGAAATTTGAAAAATTAGGTGGAAAAATTCCAAGAGGTGTATTGTTAGTGGGACCACCTGGAACTGGAAAAACTTTGCTAGCTAGAGCTGTAGCTGGGGAGTCTAGTGTTCCATTTTTTAGTATTAGTGGCGCTGATTTTGTTGAAATGTTTGTACGAGTAGGTGCTTCAAGAGTACGCGATCTATTTGAGCAAGCAAATAAGACTGCTCCTGCTATTATATTTATAGATGAGTTAGATGCAGTGGGTCGTCAAAGGGGAGCTGGATTAGGTGGAGGTCATGATGAAAGAGAGCAAACTCTAAATCAATTATTAGTAGAGCTAGATGGTTTCGAAAATAATAGTAGTGTTATCGTGATGGCTGCAACTAATAGACCAGACGTACTAGACTCTGCATTATTAAGGCCGGGAAGATTTGATCGTCAAGTTGTAGTAGATGTTCCCGACTTACAGGGAAGACATGATATCTTAAAAATACATACGAAAAAAATTAAAATGGATGCAAAGTCTGTTAAGCTAAAAGATATCGCAAAAGGTACACCAGGTATGGTTGGTGCTGACTTAGCAAATCTTGTTAATGAAGCAGCGCTTTTAGCATCTAGAAGAAGAAAATCTAGCGTAGATAATAATGATTTTGAAGAAGCAAAAGATAAAGTTATAATGGGAGTGCAGAGGAAAAGCATGATCTTATCTGACGATGAGAAAAAGGTAACAGCATATCATGAAGCTGGACATGCTGTGGTAGCCATTTTTTCTCCTGAAGCAGATCCTGTTCATAAAGTTACTATTATCCCAAGAGGAAGAGCTCTTGGTGTAACAATGCAACTGCCTTTAGACGAAAAACATGGATATTCTAAGACATATATCTTGAGCAGATTAGCAGTAATGATGGGTGGACGATCAGCTGAAGAAATAATATTTAATGAAATTACTACAGGCGCTTCAAATGATATTGAAAGGGCTACAAGTATTGCAAGAAAAATGGTTTGTGAGTGGGGTATGAGCGATGAAATGGGACCTATGTCATTCGGCAAAAAAAATGAAGAGATATTCCTAGGCAGAGAAATTCAATCACATAGAGATTATAGTGAACAGACTGCTCAGAAAATAGACCATGAAGTGGTAAGTTTTATTAAGAATGCACAAAAAGTTTCCCATAAAATTTTAACAGATAATATAGATTTACTTAACTTAATGGCTCAACAGCTATTAGAGCATGAAACAATTGATGAAGATGACATTAAATTGCTAGTTGCTGGAAAAAAACTCTCAAAAAAAATCAATAAATAATAGTGAATATTTCGGAATTAAATGATTGGTTGCTATCAAAAAACCAAGAACCACTTATTGTAGGAGTATTGAATGTCACTCCAGATTCTTTCACCGATGGTGGTAAATTTTTAGACCCTAACACCGCTGTAAATCATGCTATGGATATGATTCATAATGGTGCAGATATTATTGATATAGGAGGAGAATCTACAAGACCTTTCTCTGATTCGGTATCTGAAGAAGAAGAATTATCTCGAGTGATATCTATAATACAAAAGATACGAGAAAAAACAAATATAGCAATCTCCATAGACACGACAAAATCTGTAGTTGCTGAGAAAGCATGTGATGTAGGAGCAAATATTGTTAATGATATTAGTGCATTATCATTTGATGATTCTATGATTAATGTTGTTAGTAGGTATGACTGTCCTATTATTTTGATGCATATGATCGGAAATCCCAAGACAATGCAGGAAAGTCCTTCATATAAGAATATTATATCTGAAATTATTAATCATTTATTAGATAGGGCTAGTTTTGCTTTAAAGAATGGAGTAAAAAAACATAATATTATTCTAGATCCAGGTATTGGGTTCGGTAAAACAATAGAAGATAATTTTACTATTATAAATAATATAGATAAATTTACTAATCTTGGTTATCCAGTATTAATTGGAGCATCAAGAAAATCATTCATTGGTAAAACTTTGGATGTAGATGAGAATGATAGAGTCGAAGGAACTATAGCATCTAATATTATAGCTTTTGATAGAGGATGTAAGATGTTTAGAGTTCATGATATTAAGGAAACAAAAAGAGCATTAATTATTGCGAATAAAATTTTTAATTCAAACACTTTAAATACCTAAATTATACTATATGAATTTATTTGAAATCAGCTTTATAAAATTTACACTTACCGATTTATTTGATCTGGTACTTATTTCATTTATTTTCTCCTACGCATATTCTTATTTCAGGGGAACGAGAGGTGGACAAATGTTAATTGGTCTATTAATCCTCTTTTTTGCAGGATTTATTGTTAATCTTTTTGGCTTCAGAGCCACTTCATGGTTATTAAATTTATTTCAAACAGTTTGGGTGGTTGTCTTTGTTATTTTATTTCAACCAGAAATTAGAAGGCTATTAACTGCTCTTG
The DNA here is from genome assembly GCA_905182795.1 of uncultured bacterium. Taxonomy (GTDB): domain Bacteria; phylum Fidelibacterota; class Marinisomatia; order Marinisomatales; family Marinisomataceae; genus Marinisoma. The sequence goes on from CAJJCZ010000006.1 coordinate 51,334, forward strand.
GCCAAAATAGAATTTTAAGAAAGCTATTTCAAATTGAAAAACTTTCTATACAACAAGAAATCATCACATGTATTAGCGAAATTAAGAAAAATAAATGGGGTGCTATTATTATTTTTGAAAGAGAAAATTCTTTAAAGACTTTTAGTGATGATGGAGTAAGAATGGGAGCAGTATTTAGCCCCGAATTGTTAGTTTCAATTTTTAATCCTTCTTCGCCACTGCATGATGGAGCTGTTATTATTCATAGTAATATCATTGAAGCTGCTGCATGTATTTTACCATTAACAGAAAGTAAGACCTTAAATCCAGAAATGGGTACGAGACATAGAGCTGCATTAGGTATTTCAGAAGAAAGTGATGCTCTTGCTTTAGTCTTATCCGAAGAAACTGGAAAAATATCTATCGCAGAGAATGGTTATTTTATAAGTTCTGCACTTACTTTAGATGAGCTAAGTATCATCTTAAAAGAAAAAATGAACCATATAGGGGATTAGTAATATGTTAAAAGAAAAAATTATGGACTTAATGAAGAGGTCAGATTTTATGACTCTCTCTACTAGTGTTTCAGGAAATTCGTCGGCTGCAAATGTCTACTTCGCAAATGATGGCTTAGATATATATTTTTTTACATTCAACCCTACTAGAAAAGCTGTTCAAATTAACTTTAATCCAAAAGTTCAATGTGTAGTTAGACCTGATGGAGAAGATGGAATTAAAGAGCTTCAAATCGATGGGTATGCTAAAAAAATAACAGATCAAGCAGAGAAGGATAAAGCTAGAGAAGCAGTACTAAAGGTTACAGAAGCTTTTTCTGAGTATATGCATGATGATTTTTTAATTGCTAATGATGTAGTAGGTTATTATAAAATAAAACCAACCGTAATTAAGTATGTCGATTTCTTTGCTGAAACTCAGTTTGAATGGATGGAAATACCGGAAAATAGACCAAGTATGTCTTCAGAATGGCTTGGTGGATTAGGTAGAACAATTAAACGATGGATGACTATTGTTAGAGCGCCATTCTTAACAGCAACTATTGCCCCAATTTTATTGGGATCAGCCATTGCTTATAAGCAATTTGGTACATTTGATTGGTCAATTTTTTGGCTTGTATTATTAGGAGGAGTATTTGCACAATGTGGTACGAATACCATCAATGATTATTTCGATCATAAGTCTAGAACAGATGAGCTTAATAAACTGGCTAGTCCTTTTAATGGCGGATCAAGAGCGATTCAATCTGGGGTAATCACTCCAGCAAATATGCTATTAGTCTCAGTATTATTTTTTGGTCTTACAATTGGAATTGGATTAGAGTTAAATAATCTTCTGTTTGAAAATTATTTTGCCATGTCAATATTAATGTATTTGGGATTGATAGGAGTATTTCTTGGTATAATGTATACTGGTTTTTTAAAGTTGGCTTATAATGGATTTGGAGATTTGGCAGTATTTATAGGATTTGGACCTTTGATGGTTTACGGTGCAGCATACATGCAAAATCAGTCTGTTGATCCGATAACCACTTTATTATTTTCAATCCCTGTTGGAATATTTATTGCATTAGTATTATTTATAAATTGCTTTCAAGACTATAATGCCGATAAAGCAGCAAATAAAAATAGTTGGGTTGTTAGGCTAGCTGGTCCTGGAGATAAAGCAAATTATAGAAATCCATTTAAAGTATGGAAGAACCTAATGCTATTATCATTTGCTATAATTTTTGGTGTATCATTGTATACTGGTGAACTATTTACATTAATAGCCTTACTTCCTTTACTGATATTTAATTTTGCTTCAAAAAAAGGCAGCAGCTGGTTAGATGAATGGGAAAAAGAAGATGCAAATCTTCAACAGCTTCCATATGAATTGTTAATTGTTAATGTTTCTACAATCGGCATTCACTTCTTAACTGGAATATTGCTCACATTAGGAATCTTGATTAGTACATGGATTTAAAAGATAAATATAATTCTCTTTTAGAAAAATTTGATCAAATCAGGAGGCATCTTTGACCTTGAAGCGAAAGATGCTCACTTAAGTAATTTAAAAGATCAAATATCAGACCCATCTTTATGGGATAATAATCAAAAAACAACATCTCTCATGAAAGAAATTTCTATGTGTGAAAAAGATATTGATCTAAGAAAAAGTTTATCAGAAAAAGCTAGTGATATCAAAGTGATGTTTGAATTCTTAAATGATGGTCAGATAGATGAGAAAGAATTTTCAGAAGAATTAGAGCCTTTCGCCAAACTAATTAAAGAGTTTGAATTAAAATTAATTCTTAATTCAAAAAATGACTCTAAAGACGCTATTATTTCAATTCATCCAGGTGCAGGAGGGACAGAAAGTCAAGATTGGGCTCAAATGTTATATAGAATGTATTCTATGTGGACAGAGTCTAAAGGTTTTAAATTTAATATTATTGATTTTCAAGTAGGAGATGAAGCAGGTATTAAAGATTGTACAATTGAAATTGTAGGAGACTATGCATATGGGTTGCTTCAATCAGAGATTGGAATACATAGGCTAGTTAGGATATCACCTTTTGACTCTAATAGTCGCAGGCATACATCTTTTGCTTCAGTATCTATTTATCCGTCAATAGATGAAAGTGTTGAAATAGAAATTAATCCAAAAGAATTAAGGATAGACACATTTCGTTCTAGCGGAGCAGGAGGTCAACATGTAAATAAGACAGATTCTGCCATTAGAATTACTCATATGCCTACTGGAACCGTTACGCAGTGTCAAACTCAAAGATCTCAACATAAAAACAAAGAGCAAGCGCTAAAGGTATTAAAATCAAAGCTATATCAGTTAGAAATTGAAAAGCAGGCAGAGTCTAAAAAAATACTTGAAGGCGAAAAGAAAGATATTGCCTGGGGCAATCAGATAAGATCTTATGTTTTTCATCCATATAGTATGATTAAAGATCATAGAACAAAATTTGAAGTAGGAAATGTGAAAGCTGTTATGGATGGAAATATAGATGACTTTATGTATAGTTATTTATTAGATAAAATGGAAAAAAATAAATAAGTTTCTTTCGATATGGAAAATAAAAGTTTAAAACAAATTATTGCAAATCGTCTAGAAAAATTAGATAAAATTCGTCAATTAGGTGTCAACCCTTACCCTTATGAATTTAATGTTACGTATTCAACTTCAGATATTACCAAAGATGATGTTGATAAGAATGTATCTGTAGCTGGAAGAGTAATGTCTCTTAGAAAAATGGGTAAAGCTGCTTTTGCTAATATTCAAGATGCTCATGGTAGGGTTCAATTATATATTGCAAGAGATGATGTTGGTGAAGACAATTATAGTTTATTCAAATTAATTGATATTGGAGATTTTATTGGAATTGATGGTGTAGTTTTTATTACCAAGACAGATGCGCTTACTGTAAAAGCTCAAAAAGTTACTGTGCTGAGTAAGAACTTAAGACCTATTCCTGATGTTAAAGAAAAGGATGGTGAAAAATACAATTCAGTTTCAGATAAAGAGCTAAGGTATAGGAAGCGCTATATCGATATGATTATTAATCCGGAAACAAAAGACAACTATATCAAAAGATTCAAAATTATTAATTCTATAAGAGAATTTCTAAATAAGAATGGATATATCGAAGTAGAAACGCCAGTCTTACAACCAGTTTATGGCGGAGCCAATGCTAAGCCCTTTAAAACATTCCACAATGCGTTAGATCAAGAATTTTTTTTAAGAATTGCAACCGAACTATATTTGAAGCAATTGATTGTAGGTGGATTTGAAAAAGTTTATGAAATGTCTAAAGATTTTAGAAATGAAGGTATTGATCGAAGTCATAATCCAGAATTTACTATGCTTGAATTTTATCAAGCTTATTCAGATTATAATTTCATGATGGATTTTGTTGAAGAGATGTTGAAGAAAGTAGCAAAAGATCTGGGTGTTAAAAAAATATCATGGGATGGAAATGATATTGATTTATCTAAGAAATTTGCAAGAAAAACAATGGATGAATTAATTAAGGAACATACTGGGCACTCTGTAGATTTAACTAATAGTAAAGCAGTATTCGATGTATGTAAAAAATTAGATTTAAAAGTAAAAAAAACTGACAGCCTTGCAAAGATGATTGATGAAATAATGAGAAGAAAAGTTGAACCAAATCTAATCAACCCTACTTATGTAATGAATCATCCTGTAGAGATTTCACCATTAGCTAAAGTTAATAGAGATGGAGATAAAGATTTTACTGAAAGATTTGAATTATTTATTGCAGGTATGGAATTTGCAAATGGATTTTCTGAATTAAATGATCCAATAGATCAAAGAAAAAGATTTGAAGATCAATCAGCTAAAAAAGATGGTGGCGATGAAGAAGCATTTCCTATAGATGAAAATTTCTTAGAAGCTATAGAGATTGGAATGCCTCCAACGGCAGGTGTTGGTATTGGAATTGATCGATTAGTCATGCTATTTATTGATACTAGGTGGATTAGAGATGCAATTATCTTTCCCACACTTAAATCTCTAAAATGAAATTAGCTTTTCTTGTTCTAAGAAGACTCTTTTTTTCACCACAAAGTAATTTTCTCTTCAAAATTACAAATATTGTTTCAATTGTAAGTCTAGCACTTGGCATAGCGTCGTTAAACATTGTCTTAGGTGCAGTTAATGGATTTGAGGCTAAGGTATCTGAGAAACTATCCTCTATTAACGGCTATACGACTATTAATCACTTATTTGAAGATGATTTTTCAACCGATCAATCATTATTGCCTGATTTTTATAATCATTATGAGTCTAAATTAATTCCTTATATTGAAAAACCAGCAATTCTTAAATCAAAATATAGCAGCAGTAACGTTTTAATACATGGTTTAGACAGCAGCGATTTTAAAGATTTTAATTTATTTAACAATCTTGATACGGGCCTAGAAAATATTAATCAAAATGATGTTATTGTGGGAAGTCTTCTTGCAGATAATCTTAATTTATCTATAGGAGATGAGATTGTTATTTTTAATCCATTAATTTCAAAAAGAACATTAGAAAGAAATAAATTTTTATTGCTAACAATAAAAGAAATATATCATTCCGGTATAGATGATTATGATTCGAGATTAGTATTTATTCCTATAAGTACAGTCCAATCTTATTTTGATTTAGATAATAGTATTAGCGGTTGGATGAGTTTTGACCCTTCTTTAGATATAGAAGATATAGATTATCCATTCTATCAACTAAGTCTGAATGACAGGCATAGCGATTTATTTGAATGGATAAATACTCAGCAATGGCCAATTATTTTTATTTTCAGCTTAATCGCATTGGTATCATATTTTAATTTGATTGGATCAATAAATATTCTTTTCTATGAGAAAAGATTTAACCTAGCAATTATGAAGACATATGGTATGTCAAATAAAAAATTGGCAGTAATATTTATTATTCAAGGAATAGTATTAGCATTGATTGGATCAATACTGGGAATTTTATTATCTCTATTTATTATTTTTATGCAGGAGAAGTTTCATTTTATAGCTTTAGCTGAAAATATTTATTTCGTTAGTTATTTACCGATAATATTTAGTATAAAAAATGCTATCTATACATTATTCTTTAGTCTTATATGTAGCATATTATTTTCAAGTATTTCCTTAATATATCTTTTATCTATTAATCCATCTAAAATTTTAAAAAACTAATGAATGTAATTTTCTTAATAGCAAAACGTTTTTTGATGCCAAGAAACATGTTAGAAGGAGGTATTATTAATATCATATCTTTTCTAGGACTGTTCATTGGCGCAACATCAATTATATTATCAGTAGCAGTTCTCAATGGATTTCAAGGTATTCTCGAAGATGAAACGAAAAAGATATATGGAGACTATGCTATAATCAATTTTGACTATGATAGAGATAGAGAGTTGATAGAAGATTTTGAAAAAGATAATATCAAGTATGCACCATACTATGAGGAAGAATTTTTTATATCAAAAAATAAAAAACAATCATTAGTGAATTTAAAGACTATTGAGAGTTCAAAGTTTGATGACTTTTATGATTTAGAATTAGTTAAAAATAATAGAGGACTAAGTCATGGAGAAATTATTATCGGACAATCTTTAGCTGATAAAATGGGTTTTAGCATTGGTGATTCTATATCAATTTATAGTACTAAGCTTAATATGAGTTATTTAGCGATGCCATCTACTAAGGAGTTGGTGGTTACAAATATTTTCAAAAATAGAATATTAAGATCTGATGAATTTTTAATCTTTACAGTATCTAAAGAGTATAGTTTTCCTAACAAAAAGTTTACTGATATTGAAATTGTTGGAAACATAGATGGTTTTGTTACAATGCCAAATGACAATATTGTTTCATGGAAAGAAAGAAATAGGCAGCTATTTGATGCCACTGAAATTGAGAAGAAAATTACCTTTTTTACATTATTTCTTATCATAGTTGTAGCTTCATTCAACTTATCTTCCTCTGTTATGCAAATTGCAACTAAAAAAACAAGGGAAATGGCAATTCTGAGTACTTTTGGAATGAGTAAGAATAGCATATCTAGTATATTTTTAGTTTATGGTTATTTATTGGCAATCACTGCCATATTAAGCGGAATCTTATTTGCTTTATTAATCATATTTATACAAAACACATTTGGAGTGTTTATGCTAAATCCTGACTTTTATTTAGTCAGCAAGCTTCCTATGGAAATTAGTTTCAAAGATATCTCTTTGTTGTTACTTTACTCTATACTAATAATTGGATTATTTGCGACACTACCTTTAATGCTTATTAAAAAAATAAGCCCAATTGAATTGATAAATAAAAATATATGATACTATCAGTTAAAAATCTTAAAAAAACTTTTAAAGATGGGGACAAAGTTCTTGAAGTCTTAAAGGGTGTTAGTTTTGATCTTTGTAAAGGAGATATCTTAACCATTAAAGGCCCTTCTGGATCTGGAAAATCTACCTTATTAAGCTTATTAGGGACTTTAGATCAACCAGATAGTGGAGAGGTGATAATCGACAATAAGAGCCTTAAGGATGTTAAAGATTATGATTTAATCAGAAATACTCATATTGGATTTATATTTCAATTTCATAATCTAATAGCAGAGTTAAATGTTGTTGAAAATGTAACCATTCCAACACTTATAGCAGGTAAAAAAATTGATACGGACTATGTGAATGAGTTATTTGATTATTTTGATTTATCGAATCGTAAAAAATCATTTCCATTGGATCTTTCTGGAGGGGAAAAACAGAGAGTCTCTGCGATGAGGGCTATTATGAATAAGCCTTCAATAGTTATAGCAGACGAGCCAACAGGTAATCTGGATGAGTATAATGCCATTAAAATGATTGATTTATTTCAAAAATTAAATCGTGATTTTAATTTGACTTTTGTAATCGCTACTCATGATGAAAAAGTGTTTAATATAGGTAGTAAAAAAATGAACCTATATGATGGAAATCTCCTAAAATTATAAGATTAATTCTTATATATGCCATATAGTCATATAATTTGTCAAATATGACATATATATTATCTTGGCACACTCTTTGCAACTATAAAGGCAAGAAAACTAAAATATTAGGAGATTTTTATGGGAAAAATAATTGGAATTGATTTAGGAACAACAAACTCTTGTGTAGCAGTAATGGAAGGTGGAGAAGCTACCGTTATTACTAGTCCTGAAGGCGGAAGAACTACGCCATCGGTAGTAGCTTTTACAAAAGAAGGCGATCGTTTAGTAGGTGAGCCTGCGAAACGTCAAGCTGTGACCAATCCAACTAATACTATTTATTCAATTAAAAGATTTATGGGAAGAACTCCTGCCGAAATCAAAAAAGATATAGCAGAAGTCCCTTATAAGGTTGCCATAGATGGCGCCAAAGTTAATGTAGAGGCGAATGGTAAGAAATATAAACCACAAGAAATAAGTGCCATGGTTTTACAAAAAATGAAACAAATGGCTGAACAGCATCTTGGAACGGATGTTACTGACGCTGTTATTACTGTACCTGCATATTTTAATGACTCACAAAGAAAAGCAACTAAAGATGCTGGAAAAATTGCAGGATTAAATGTTAAGAGAATTATTAATGAGCCAACAGCCGCATCATTAGCTTATGCGAAAGGTAAGAAAAAAGATGAGAAAGTAGCTGTATTTGACTTGGGTGGAGGAACTTTTGATATATCTATTCTAGATATTTTGGATGATGAAGGTTTAACGATAGAAGTGAATGCAAGTAATGGTGATGGAAAGCTAGGTGGAGATGATTTCGATCAAAAAGTTGTTGATTGGCTAGCTGAAGATTTCAAGAAAAATGAAGGTGTTGATTTAAGAAAAGATCCAATGGCTTTACAAAGACTTAAAGAAGCCGCTGAAAATGCTAAAAAAGAACTTTCTTCATCAAAACAAACAGAAATTAGCTTACCATTTATTACTGCAGATGCTTCAGGTCCAAAGCATTTAAATATTACCTTAACAAGAGCTACTTTTGAAAAGCTAGTTGCAGATCTTATTGAAAGAGTGGTCGGTCCATGTAAGCAGGCTTTAAAAGATGCTAAGCTTTCAGCTAAAGATATTAAAGAAGTAATTTTAGTTGGTGGTTCAACTAGAATTCCTTCAGTTCAAGACAAGGTAAAAGAAATATTTGGTGAAGATAAAATAAATCAGAGTGTTAATCCTGATGAAGTTGTTGCCAAAGGCGCAGCTATTCAAGCTGGAATATTAGGTGGTGACGTTGATGATGTATTATTACTTGATGTTACTCCATTAACTCTAGGTATTGAAACTATGGGCGGTATTGCAACACCATTAATTGAAAAAAATACAACTATTCCAGCTCAAAAATCTCAAGTCTTTAGTACTGCAGCAGACAATCAGCCAATGGTTGAGATTGTTATTGTACAAGGAGAAAGACAGTTAGCGCAAGACAATAAAAAACTTGGAAATTTTCATTTAGATGGAATTCCTCCAGCTCCTCGTGGTACGCCACAAATCGAAGTTATATTTGATATGGATGCAGATGGTATTTTAAGTGTTAAGGCTATAGATAAAGCTACTTCAAAAGAGCAGAGTATTACAATCAAAGCTCAAGATGGATTATCTGATGAGGATATAGAAAAAATGGTCAGTGATGCTAAAAGCCATGAAGCTGAAGACAAGGTTAAAAAAGAAGAGATTGAAACAAAGAATCAAGGAGAGCAATTAGTCTATCAAACAGAAAAACAAATGAAAGATCTGGATGATAAATTAAGCGAAGATGATAAAAAGGATCTAAATGAAGCTGTAGATAAGCTGAAAGCAGCTAATACATCGGGAAATGTTGATGACATCAAAACAGAAATAGAAAGCTTAAATTCTATCTGGAGTTCCAAATCTGCTGCAATGTATGCAAATTCTACAGAAGCACAAGAGCCTCCTATGCAAGAAGCTCCAAATCCTGAATCTTCATCTGAAAAGAAAGATGATAAAAAGATTGAAGACGCAGAATTTGAAGTTGTTGAGGATTAGATTTTAGATTTTTTATTAGGCTATTAATAGTTAGTTTTTGAACAAATGAATAGCCTAGTAAAAAAAATACTTAAAACATTTTTTAGCATAGCAGTTACTTTCTTTCTGTTCTTAATTATTATCAGTATTTCTTTGTATATATATATAGGAAAAGGACTAGAATTTAAAATTAACAAGTCAAATTCTTCTATCGCTTCTTTATCCGAGCAATATAATATCGATTTTGATGCATCATCAACTATTAACCTTATTGCTGACACTGATAGGGTAGATGTATATCTATTATTAAAAAATATTATCATTAATAAAGATAATGATAGTTTCATAAAAGCAAATAATGTATCAATAAGAGCTAGTTTCTCTTATGCCAATATTATACTATTAGGCAGTAGTTTTTTCAATACTGAAAAAATACTATACTCCTCTATTGGTAGTATAAACATTCATTTCAATGAACCTGTTTTAAATATAAAAAATCTTAATAGTTTAGATAACGGCAATTTGTCAAAGAGTGATCAGTTTTTTCCGCTAAGCATCAAAGCAGATAATGGAATATTATTTGATGGAGATTTAGAAATAGGAAAGTTTTCTATGACATTAGATATGAATCAATTTGAGAATAAGTCAGATATTCAGAGCTATTCTGTTGATTTAGAATCTCATAAAAATTTTCCAGCTGATTATATAGGTAAATTTTTTAAAGAAGTAACCTCGATTCAAGATGATAATGAAACTGTTTTTTTTGATATAAATATCAAAGATCAAGAGGCTGCAAGTTTTGAAAATACTCAGATATTAAATGGAGTATTACGAGTAAGAGATACAAAAATAGACTTAGAAAAATTTCCAGTAGAATTAAAGCCTGAATCCATTAGAAATTTAAGCTTAGACCTTAATATTATTGATAATATAGGTCAGATCAATCTTTTAGGCTCTGTCACTAACCCAAAAGTAAGATTGAAGCTACAAAAAGAACCTAATTTACAGATTGCAGGATCTATTGATTTTCAAGAAATATTGGAACCATATTTAGATTTAATAGTAAATGGAACAGATATATTTTTTGCTAAAGAAGCAAATACTAATCTTAATGGAATAACAGATTTAAGGATCTCAATCTCTGGAAAAAATGTATTAGATTTAGCTGGAGAGCTAAATATAAAAAAAAGTCATGGGTTTTTAGTGCCATTAACAAATAGTACATTTGAAACTCAACATACTATAAAGAAGGAAAATGATGAATAAAGATGCACTAGATCGACTGAATGCAAAAATTGCAAAGAAATCAATATTTATTAAAGATCTAAAAGAAGGTATTGGAAATGTCATTGTTGGCCAACATGAGCTTATAGATAAGATTTTAATATCTGTTATATCTAATGGACATATTTTACTAGAAGGAGTTCCTGGCTTGGCTAAAACTTTAACTATTAATACCGTAGCTAATTTAATTAATGCTGAATTCAAGAGAATTCAATTTACTCCAGATATGTTACCAGCCGACTTGCTTGGAACTTTAATATATAATCAGAAGACTGGTAATTTTATGACAAAAAAAGGACCTATTTTTTCTAATATTATCCTTGCAGACGAAATTAATAGAGCCCCCTCTAAAGTTCAAAGCGCCTTGCTTGAAGCAATGCAAGAAAGACAAATTACAATCGGTGAAGAAACATTCAAGCTTGATTTGCCTTTCCTTGTTTTAGCTACACAAAATCCTATTGACCAAGAAGGAACATATCCATTACCTGAAGCTCAAGTAGATCGTTTTATGTTAAAAGTCATTGTTGATTACCCATCGATGGAAGAAGAGAAAGAAATTTTATCTAGAGTAGCAAAAACTAATATAGATACAAAGCAAAAATCTGTAGTCAACTCTAAAACAATCTTAGAAGCTCAAGCTCTTATTAATGATATTTATATTGCACCTAAGATTTTAGACTATATCTTGAATATTGTATTTGCTACAAGAAATCCTGAACAATTTAAATTAGGTCAATTAAAAGACATGATTAGTTTTGGAGCTTCGCCTAGAGCATCTATTAATTTAGTATTAGCAGCTAAGGCAAAAGCATTTATCGATGGAAGAGGATATGTTATCCCAGAAGATGTAAGATATATAGGAAAAGATGTTTTAAGGCATAGAATGTTATTATCCTATGAAGCAGAAGCAGAAGAAATCACATCAGAAGAATTGATTGATCAGTTATTTAAAGAAATCCCTGTTCCATAATTGTAACTCATGTCTAAAGATATACTAAAAAAAGTTCGACAAATAGAAATCAGAACAAAGAATATTGTAAACGATTTCTTTGGTGGAGATTATCATTCTAATTTCAAAGGTCGTGGAATGACTTTTTCTGAAGTAAGAGAATATCAGTATGGAGATGATATTAGATTTATTGATTGGAATGTTACAGCAAAAACGGGTAAGCCTCATATCAAAGTCTTTGAAGAGGAAAGAGAACTTTCGGTCTTACTTCTTATTGATGTTAGTAGTTCCGGTGTCTTTGGATCTAAAAGTAAGCTAAAAATTGATTTAGGAATTGAAATTGCAGCAATGTTGGGATTTTCTGCTATAAAAAATAACGATAAAGTTGGATTAATTTTATTTAGTGATGATATAGTAAAGTATATACCTCCTAAGAAGGGAAAATCTCATGTATTACGCTTAATAACTGATCTAGTAAATCATAATTATGATAAGAAACAAAATCAAACATCAATTAAAAAAGCTCTTGAATTTGCAAGTAAAATTTCTAAAAGAAAAAATGTAATGTTTGTAATATCAGATTTTATGGATGAAAATTTTTGGACAGAAATGAAGTATTTAAATTTTAATCATGATGTGATAGGTGTACAAATATATGATATTTTTGAAAAAGAGTTCCCAGACTTAGGGCTAATACAAGTGCATAACTCGGAGTCAAATCAAAAAGTATGGATCGATACATCTAATAAAAAAATAAGATCTAATTTTTCAAAAGATTTTTCTGAGCGATTAAATAATTTTGGACAAAAATGTAAGAATATCGGTTTTGATTTAATACAGGTAGGTACACATGAAGACTATGTTAAATCGCTTACTTATTTCTTCAAAAGAAGAGCTAAGCGTACTTAATTTATGTTAAGAATTATTATATTTTTATCTTTTTTTTTCTTTGGCTGTAAGAGCAACTTAAATGAAGCAGCTTTAATTTATAATACAGATATTCAAAAAACACAGATTGGTTATCCTGTCAATCTTGATATTAGGTTAAACAATCTTGACGAATATTATTCTATTGAAGAAATGGCATGGTCCGATTCTTTATTATGGGCAGCTGATTCTTCAAAAGTGTTAATTAAAAACTCAAAAATAGATACTTTAGATCAATCTTTATTTGTTGATTTTGAAATAACATTCTGGGATACAGGAAAAACTATTATACCACCATATTTTATTAGTATTAATTTTCCAGACTCAACAGGTTCAACAATATTTACTACAGATTCTATAGAGATAGAAATAGAATCAGTTATTGATAGTAATTTCGTTAATATTCAAAAAGATAAACCTATAAAAAAAATTAAATTACCTTATGATAAATATAGAGTATTTCTAATATCTCTTATATTATTTTTACTAACTTTTATATTATATTTGTGGAGAAAAAGAAATCAAAATAATCCTTTAAATAGTATTCAGTTTTTTAATAAAAATCCAAAGAAGGATTCAGTTAAGAAATTAAACAAATTAAAATTTGAGGAAATGTCTTCAGATATATTTTATAATAAACTATCTATAATTCTAAAAAAATATCTTGAAAATCAATATTATATTATTTCATTTGAAATGACTTCTTCTGAGTTAAGACAGTTTTTTGATGACAAGGATTTGATAGCTTTATTGGAAAAGGTTGATTCTGTAAAGTTTGCAAATAAAGAGTACAGTAATACTGAAAAAAAATATGATTTAGAATTAGCAAAAAAAATTGTAAGAAAACTATTATAAAGAGATTAAATAAATTAAGTTCTTATCATGAGCACAACAGCAGATATAAAAAACGGAGCTATAGTAAGATTTAAAAATTCAAGAATGAAGGTCGTGGAGTTTCAGCATGTAAAGCCAGGAAAAGGACCAGCATTTGTCAGAACTAAGTTAAAAGATATTAAGTCAGGAAAAGTGATTGATCAAACTTTTAATGCAGGCGTTAAATTGGAATTTATCAAAGTGACTTCAAGTCAATTTCAATACTTATATAAAGATGCTAATAGTTATGTGTTTATGCATAATCAAACCTTCAATCAGGTTGAAGTCTCTGAATTATTGATGCAAGATACCTATCACTATATTAAAGAAGGAGATAATCTTGATCTTGTTTTTGATGGCGATGAAATTATTAATATGAATCTTCCTGCAAAAGTAATCCTTGAGGTTGCACAAACAGATCCTGGACATAGAGGAAATACGGCCACTAACGCATCAAAACCTGCTAAAATGGAAACAGGACTTGAGATTCAAGTTCCTTTATTTATTAATGAAGGAGACTTATTAAAAATTGATACAAAGTCCGGTACTTATTCCGAAAGAGTAAAGCAATAGTCTCATGTGGAAAGACAAACTAAAAGAAGTCATATATATATTAGAGAATAGTGACATCAATGAGATAGAAATCAGATTTTGGTTTAGAAAAATAAAAGTTACTAAAAGCCCTCCAATTGTTAATTCTGATTTTAGTAATATAGCATCAGATGTAACTACTTCAATTACAGGTAAACCAAGCATAACTGTTGAAAAGAAAGAAGATGTTGCTCCAATAGTAGATGCAAATACATTTACTGTACGATCACCTATGCCTGGAACATTTTATTCCTCTGCAGATCCAGATTCTAAATCATTTGTTGAAATAAACGGTTCAGTTAATGAGGGAGACACTGTTTGTATTGTAGAGGCAATGAAAATTATGAATGAAATTCAATGTGAAAGAAGCGGGGTCATTAAAGAGATGCTCGTTGAAGATGGTAACCCAGTTGAATTTGATCAACCATTATTTATCTTAAGTTACTCCGAATAAAATATGTTCAAAAAAATACTCATTGCAAATAGAGGCGAGATTGCCATAAGAGTAATTCGTGCATGCAAAGAAATGGGCATTAAGACTGTTGCAGTTTATTCTAAGGCAGATCAATTTTCTTTACATATAAAATTTGCAGACGAAGCAATATGTATTGGAGCGGGTCCTCCATTAGAAAGTTATTTAAATATACCTAGAATTATTGCTGCTGCTGAAATTTCTAATGCTGATGCAATTCATCCTGGATATGGATTTTTAGCAGAAAATGCTCAGTTTAGTGCAATTTGCGAAGAGAATGGATTTTCTTTTATTGGACCAGATTCTGAAACTATTGATTTAATGGGAAATAAAGTGAATGCTCGAAAAGTTGCAGAAGAGTCAGACGTACCTATTGTTCCTGGAAGTAATGCTCTTACCTCTGTAGATGACTTACTTGAAATTGCTAATAATATTGGATATCCAGTTATGCTAAAAGCTTCTGGCGGCGGTGGCGGAAAAGGGATGCGAGTGTTAAATAATGCCTCAGAATCAGAAAAAGGATTTGGTATTATACAATCTGAAGCAATTAAAGCCTTCAATAATGCTGAGATATATGTAGAAAAATTTATCAAAAATGGGCGTCATATTGAAGTCCAGATCTTAGGAGATAAGTTTGGTAATCATGTTCATTTAGGTGAACGCGAGTGCTCAGTTCAAAGAAATAATCAAAAATTGATTGAAGAATGTCCATCTGCTTTTGTAGATGAGGACTTAAGAGAAGTCTTAACATCAAAGGCTATAAATTTAGCTAAAAAAGTAAATTATGTTGGAGTTGGAACAGTTGAATTTTTAGTAGATGAAGACAAAAATTTTTATTTTATTGAGATGAATACAAGAATTCAAGTAGAACATACTGTAACAGAAATGGTATACATGATAGATCTCGTAAAAGAACAAATTAAGATGCACTTTGGAAAAGAGATGTCTTTCAATCAAGAGATGGTTAAAAGTAAAGGACATTCCATTGAATGTAGGTTAAATGCAGAAGATCCTTTTAACAATTTTATTCCTTCACCTAAAAAAATCGATTCTCTTAATTTCCCAGGAGGAATTGGTGTACGAATTGATTCCTATATTTATGCAGGATATGAAATACCTCCATTTTATGACTCTCTACTTGGAAAGTTAATTGTGCATTCTAATACAAGAGAAAAAGCTATTATTAAAATGCAAAGAGCTTTGCAAGAGACTTTTATTGAAGGGCCAAGTACAACATTGCCATTATTAGAAATGATTCTATTAAATAATGACTTTATTAATGGAAATTTTGACATAAATTTTTTAAGTAATTTTCTAAAAAAAATGAAAGGGGAAAAAATTGAATCATCCAAAGAATTTGATGTATACATCTGA
>CAJJCZ010000007.1 GCA_905182795.1 uncultured bacterium
TTCTTCATGTGATTGAATCGGTGAATTTTTTTCTGGACGGTCTATAGAAGGATCTGATTGGACACCCACAATCAAGTAATCGCAATACTGCTTACATTCTTCAAACATTAATACGTGGCCATAATGACACAGGTCAAACGACCCAAACGTTATTCCTACGATTTTACTTTTCTGCATTTTTTACTTTTTCCCAATATTTCATTAACTCATCTAATGATAAGTTATTAATGATTTTTTTATCTAATAAAATTAGTTTTTCTAATTGAGTAAATCTATTATAGAATTTTTTATTAGCTTTTTTTAGTGCTAATTCAGAAGAAAGATTCAGAAATCGAGATAAATTTACAATCGTGGTTAATAAATCTCCAATTTCTTCTTCTATATTTTCTTGATTTTTATTTTTAATTCCTAATTTTAGCTCTTCAAGCTCTTCATCTATCTTATTAATAGCTTGATTAATCGTGCTCCATTCAAAACCAACTGCAGCAGATTTATCTTGTAATCTATGAGATACAATTAAAGGTGATAAGGAATTTGGAACTCCATCTAGAATTGAGTCTCTTTTCTTCTGTTTCTTTTTATTCAATTCCCAGTTTTTCTTAGAAGAATATCTATCAACACTATCATCGCTAAATATGTGAGGATGACGATTGACTATTTTTTTATTAATGTCATCTATTACCTCATCCATATTGAATTCTTTTTTTTCATTTGCCAGAACAACTTGGAATACTACATTGAGTAACAAATCTCCTAACTCTTCCTTTAATAATGAAGGTTTATTTTCTAATATAGCTTCTGCAACCTCATGAGATTCTTCTAATAAATATGGAATTAATGTTTCGGATGTTTGTTTGCGATCCCAGTCACAGCCATCTGGTGCTCTTAGTTTTTGAACAAGCTCTATAAGTTGTTTTAACTTCTGATCAGTATTCTTCATACTATCTTGATCTCACAGCTTTCTACTATAGTTTCTTGCTTATCAAACATGATTTTTTTTGATTCTTCATTATCATCTTTGTACCCCAATAAATGAAGTAAGCCATGTACTATCAATCTCACTAATTCATTATTGAGAGAAACATCAAACTCTTTACCATTTGCTAATGCTCTATCATAACTAATATAAATTTCTGCTTCTAATATTGTATCGTTTTGAATAGGAAATGCTAGCACGTCAGTAAGCACGTCTTCATCAAAGTATTCAACTTTTAATTTGCTAAGATGTTCGTCGTCACAAAAAATAATATTTAATGATATAGACTTGTAGTTAGTGTCCTTTAATACCAATTCACACAAACTATGGATTGATGCTGAAGCATATTGATAGCTAGGATTAGTACTATTAACAGATAGATTAATCATTGTCTTTTTTTGAAGGATACTCTGGACGAGAGTGATAAAGCCCTGAAAGTACAGGTAACAATCCTTCTTTACCATCACGACGTCCTTTAATTTTTTGTAAATCACTCATTGTAAGCGGACATTCGTCCAACTGTCCATCCTGTAAGCGCGCTTTTATGGCTTCATCAATCATTTTCTCAAATTTTTCTAATGTTGGATTTTTTACCGAATTTGCTTGAGCCTCTATTGCTTCTGCAATCATTACTATTGCTGTTTCTTTTGTCGAGGGTTTAGGGCCGGGATATCTAAATTCTTTCTCATCTATTAAATCTGGATTATCAGACTCAGTAAGTGCTTTTTGATAAAAATACTCTATTCTATTGGTAGCATGATGAGTTGCAATAAACTCTTTCACAATAGATGGTATCCCATACTCGTCTGCAAGCTCAAGGCCATCAGTTACATGTTGTTTTAAAATCTTAACACTCATGTGCGGACTGATAGAATCATGCTTATTAACGCCCATTTGATTTTCAGCATAATATTCAGGCTTTTTTACTTTACCAATATCATGATAGTATGCTCCTACTCTACAGAGCAATGCTCTTGCTCCAATAGCATTTGCACAAGACTCTGCTAATGTTCCCACTTTAACACTATGTGTATGTGTTCCTGGAGCATCTTCCATTAGTTTCTTTAATAATGGCTGATCATAGTCTAACAATTCAATTAATGTTAAATCTGTTGTAATACCAAAAGAAGGTTCAAATAAAGGCACTAGCCCAAAAGATAGTATAGGACAAAGAAAGCTGGCCAATGCAAGATATCCTACATTAGAATAATTATAATCTAAAAAATCAATTCCCTTAAAAAGCATTACAGAAAAGAAAACGAATACACTGCAGAATACTAATAATAACATGGTCATGATAATTTGACGACGTTTTCTTAATCTTCGAACACTAAAAATAGCCATAAAGGAAATAAAAAATTGGATGATAGCAAAATCTAAATCATTCCCAATTAATAGAGATATTAGTAGTATTAATATCGTAGAAACCATGATTGCAACAGATGCATCAAGTAAAACTGTTAATAACATCGAAATCATCGCAATTGGTATAATATATACAGGCAACTGATAGCTTTGTACAACCCATGCAAATAAAATGATGCTGTACATTAATAAGCTAATTAAAATTAGAATCTTATAATTTTTAAAATAATTATTACGATAAATATATAAGTAAGAGAATAATAAGAACACAAGAATAGAAATAACAAAAAAGGCACCTAGATACTCTCTAATTTTATCTGTTGCTTTCTCATAACCTAATCGACGACCTGATTCAAATTGAAGAGATTTTAACTTCAATAATACATTATCTGTAATACGATTATTTGTGTCCACAATTAATTCATTCGCCAATACAGTCCCTTGGAATCTAGATACTTTATCTAGTCTTTCTTTTTGACGTTTAAGAGTTAACTCTTTATCAAATAAGATATTCGGCTTAGTAAATTCATTAATTAATTCATAGCTAAGAATCGATTTAATATCCAACTCATCTGGATAAATAATATTGACCTCTTCTTTATTTTTTTTCCATGCAGACTCTATATCATTATAATTTTTAACTGGGCCAATAACTAGCTCTCCTCCTTGGATAATACTGATATCTAAGCTTTCAATATTTTCAAGAGGCTCATCTAACAGCCCTTCGGCCCAACGATTTAAGCATATTTGTTTAATTAAATTTTTAAAAATTTCTAAATTAATAGGTTCTGCTAATTCACCAGTGACACCCAATAGTTGATCCCATTGCTTCCTATCTATCTGAAAAGAATATTCATTTAAAAATGCATTATATAGCGTAACATATGTTGTACTATCCGCTATAAAACTATTTTGGAAACTTTCAAACTCAGGTTCATACCTATATTTATATAATGAATCTTGAGATGCAATATATTGACTGTGTGAATTATCGATATCATTTAAGTAAACAAAAAAGGTATCAATCTGTGTAATCTGTTTATTAACAAAATCCTGATCTCGTGCAAAGCTATAAGGAACGGATTGTTTAGCTTCATCTAAATCTTTATCAAGTTTTTGCTCTGTTTTTAAAATTCCAAAATCAAAAGGGGCAATAATAGGTTCCGTAGCAATATCATCCAATTGATATGCATAACGAATAGAAAATCCTGTTGGAAATGTTAAAGATAGGGCTACTGATAAAGTAAAAAAGATTAATAAGGGAAACTTATTGTCTTGAATTAGTTTTTTGAAATAAGAAAAATTAACCATTTGATTACCAGCGAATGACCGCAGAAGCCCAAGTATATCCGGCTCCAAAAGCTGTGAGCATTATTGTATCACCTTTTGAAAATTTACCCTGATCTAAAGCTTCACATATTGCAATTGGAATAGTAGCAGCTGTTGTATTTCCATATTTATGAATATTGATAAACATTTTTTCCATAGGCAAGTTCATTCTCTTCGCACATGCCTCTAAAATTCTTCTATTTGCTTGATGGGCAATTACTAATTTTATATCATTTATATTCAAATTATTTTCTTTGAGAGCAAAATCAATTGACTCAGGCATTCTTTTCACAGCATTTTTAAATACTTCTCTACCATTTTGCACAGGTAGATGATGTCT
>CAJJCZ010000008.1 GCA_905182795.1 uncultured bacterium
GTGTTTCTAGGCGCTCCAATTAATATGTCGCGAATGATACCATCTTCATCAACAATAAAATGTGCTGGAGATACCGGTGTAAAATCATACATAAATGCTCTATCTATCCCTGCTTGCATATATGTAAAGTCTGTTCTTGTTAAAAAACTGGTTATATCTGGAATGCTATCAAAACTCAAGGCTAAAAATTCGACATCTTTATCTTTATAGGTTTCAACTAAATCATTTAAGTATGGCATTTCTGCAATGCAAGGCCCACAATTAATATACCAAAAATTCAATACCAATAATTTACCTTCAAAATCTTTAAAAGTTTTTGTTGAGCCATCTAGCATAGTAAAAACTCCATCTGGCAGCTTTTGATCTTTCCACTGGTCTATTACTCTTTTAGTAATAACAGCGCCTCTACCGCCAGCCTTCATTAAGTCTGATTCTTCTACAAGATTATCAATAACATCATCTGCTACAAATCCACGTAAATCCTCATAATTTTCAAATAATATATATTCTGTATTATTTAATTCATCATCAAAACGTCTAAGCGCTTGCAAATTTGTATTTTCAACCAGACTATCCTTTTGTGACTCAGATAGTATATTTCCTTTAGCATCCTTAAAAACAATGCCATTAGATACAGAGGAATCTTGTTTTGTGGTTGATTTTTTTTCAGGCGCAGCCTCCTCCTGACTTTCTTTTTCTATAGCAGGAGTAGTTTTTTCTTGGCAAGAAAAAAGATTGAATAGAATAATGGCTGTTAATAAAAATTTCATGTGCGATATCGATTGAAATATAGCTTAGCTATAAATAAAAAAGATAAAAAAATACATAATATACAAAACCAAATAAATATCTCTTCAAAGTGGTCTGCTATCCAAATTGCTGTTTCAGATAGTTCTTCTTTTTTTATCAAATACATGTTAGAATATCTAAACTTTTAAGGATAATTATGATAAAAATATTTCTTCCATACCATTATATAATAATAACGTTAATAGGATTCTCGTTTATGATTCTATTGAGCGGATTTTCTTACCAAAGAATAGCAAAGAGGAATTCTGAAAATCCTCCATCTACAGCAAGTTTTTATGACCTAAAAGCTATTGCAATTGATCAAGAAGAAATTTCTTTTGAACAATATAAAGGAAAGAAAGTATTGATTGTTAATGTTGCAACAAAATGTGGCTATACTTACCAATACGAAGGAATGCAAAAATTAAATGATTTATATGGAGACAAATTAGTTGTCCTAGGATTTCCTGCTAACGACTTCTTATTTCAAGAATCAGGCAGCAATGAATCTATAGCAGAATTTTGTGAGACTGTCTTTGGTGTAACATTTCAAATGTTTGAAAAAATTACTACCAAAGGAAGAAAGCAAAGTCCAGTTTACACTTGGCTTAGCGATGCTAATCTAAATGGATGGAATAATCAAAAACCTACATGGAATTTTTGTAAATACTTAATAGATGAAAATGGAGAGCTTGTAGCTTTCTTTGACTCTAAAGTGAAACCACTTTCTAAAGAAATTACCAGTTTATTATAACTTGAATCTACTAGGCATACATTAGTATTAAGCTAATTGCCATGACAATAATTCCAGCAGTTACTCCCATAATAGGATCACTAGGCTTCCCATACTCTTTTGAAACAGGTAATAATTCATTTAAAGATACATAAATCATAATACCTGCACATAGCGCAAAAGATATTCCAAATAATGCTTCATTATATACCGTACGGAAGATCAAAAATCCAATTACAGCTCCCAATGGTTCAGCAAGACCTGATGCAAAAGAAATCCAAAATGCTTTTGATTTACTTTTTGTAGCATAATAAATAGGGACCGATACTGCTAATCCTTCAGGAATATTATGAATTGCAATAGCTATAGCAAGAGTCGCTCCAACCGCTGGATCATATACAGCTGCTGTAAATGTTGCAAATCCTTCTGGAAAATTATGGATTGCTAAAGCAATCGCAGAAAAGACGCCTGTACGAATTAGCAACGATTCCTCTTTATTTGAGGATCGCGATATAAAGTCAGCAATGGAATGATGATCAAATAACTGATCAATAAATAGCATTATCAATAGCCCCGCAATAAACGCTGTAACGCCAATTAGTTTGCCATATGTATCTCCATAAAGTCCTCCCAATGAATCAAAAGAGAGTAAGAGTAATTCCATGAATGAAACATAAATCATTACCCCTGCTGAGAATCCCAGCGCCAATGATAATAATCTTTTATTCTCAAATTTTGAGTACAACCCAAGCAAACTTCCGATTCCAGTACTAAGTCCAGCAAAAGTTGCTAAAGCAAATCCAATATAAACGTTAGTTAAGTCCATGTATTCCTTATTTTTTTTCTTTAAGTTGAGATATAGAATCTTTTAAAAAAAATATGTTTAATGCAACAAAAATTATAGTATCCGCTCTTATTATCTTCATTGCATCTGAAATTGCAAAAAGAGATACTCTTGTCGGTGCCATTATTGTATCCTTACCTCTTATTTCTTTATTATCTATTATCTGGATTTATATTGAAACGCGCGACATAGAAAGAATTATATCTTTTTCTTATAGTATTTTTTCTATGATTATTCCGTCGTTGTCTTTTTTCCTCACCCTGCCATACTTTTTAAAGAAAAATATATCATTTAGTATCAGTCTTACTCTTTCTGTAGTGATAATGGTAATATTATATTTTGGATTAGCAACGCTATACAAAAAAATAGGGTATGTTGTTTAAATGAAAACTTTACTAATAACACTATTATGCGCTGGTAGCTTATATGCGCAGGAGAATCAAATGAAAACTGTAGATTATGTAGATATAGAACGCTTTATGGGTAAATGGTTTGTTACAGCTATTGTACCAAATATGATAGAAAATGGAGCGGCTAATGCATCCGATATTTATGAGCTCAACTCCGATGGAACAATTGCTATCACATATGATGCAATCAAAGATGGTAAAAAGAAACAAATTCAACAAAAAGGAACTATCGTCAATAAAGAAAGTAATGCCGAGTGGTCTATACAGATGAAAAAGCCATATATCCCTTTCTTAAAATTTCCTTTTAAGATTATTCTAATTGATAATGATTACAATTATATGGCAGTGGGTTATCCTGATAATAAAATGGGTTGGATTATGTGTAGAGAAGCTGAAATGGATGAAGTATTATATAAAAATATTCTAACAGAATTAACAAGCTTTGGTTATACTAAAGAACAGTTTGTAAGAATACTACACAATTAGTGTTGATGTCCTCCGCCAAATAAGCTTATCGTAAGATATAGTATTCCAATCAAAATAATTAATGAAGCTGCTATTAAATTTGTATTAAAGCGCTTATTCACTGAATTCAAACGATCGCTAAATCTCTCCTTAAATAATAAAAATAATACCATAATTCCAACTAATGTTAATGCAATTCCTAATACATATACCATAATACTCGAGTAGAGCGTTGCACTATCATCGCTGAATTTAGTAGAAGCAATTAAGAGAACTGCTACCGCAGATGGACATGGAATTAATCCAGCAACCATCCCTGTAACAAATGGGCTTGAAAATTTAGACTCATTGAAATGAAAATGCATTGGCTCATCACAATCGTCGTCATGTTGATGGCGCACTTCTTTTGAAGCCCGATAGAATAAATATAATCCTAGACAGATAATAAAAGAGGGTCCAATAGTTCCTAATATAGGAAAAGAATTATTTCCAGTTTTAAGAAGGAAGGCTAAAAAAGAAAACAAAAGAAAATGAACAAGTATCAATCCAGATATTAATTGCGATGCACCAGAAAATCGCATTGATCCACCTGTCATATAAGCTAAAATTAAAGTTTTTCCATGTCCTGGTTCTAGCGCATGAAACATCCCTAAAACAAAAATAACAGAGAAGGTAAAATTATTATTTAGTGCTGTTTCTAAAAATGTAATCCATTCATGCATACTTATTTTTTTCCTTTTTTCCTTGGCACAGGATCATATCCACTCTTTGACCAAGGATGACATCTTAATATTCTTTTTAATGCTAATACACTCCCTTTAAAAGATCCCCATTCTGTGATTACATCAATTGCATACTGAGAGCAAGTTGGTTGATACCGACAATTTGATCCTAACAATGGTGATAAAACAGTTTGATATCCCTTAATAAGTATTACAAAAAATAAGGAGGGGATATTTTGCATACAATTACTTCTTTTCAAAATCTTTGTACAGCATACTAGTTTGAATATCTTTATTTCCCTGATATTTACCACTTTTATATGGCGTATAATCACCTTCTATTGAATGGTAAAAAATCTGACAAATTTCAATTGAGGGATAAATTCTTATTGGCTGTACACAAAAAATTTCTAGTGTCCAATATCCTTTGAATCCTACATCACCAAAACCTGCTGTAATATGTACAAATAGTCCCAATCTACCCACTGAAGACCTTCCTTCAAGCATAGGGACAAGATTATGTGTCTCTGTATACTCCATAGTTCTTCCAAGATATAATTTTCTACTATCTAGTAACAGTCCCTCTTCTGGAATAACAATCTTTGTTGCAGGATTGTCTTCTTTCATATCCAACACAGGGTTATCATATACCAATAATTCATTATGCAATCTTAGGTTGTAGCTATTTGGATTGACTTGATTTTCATTGAAAGGATCTATTAAAATATCCTTTTCTTTTCTTGCAATAATTTCTTTTCCTGATAAAATCATAATACTATCTCTAGGTTATATATTTTTTTTTAGGTTACAAAGTAATTTTTGTATCTTATGGTATGGATTTTATACTATGGTGGCAAACATTACCTTCAAAAATGGACCCAACTTTACTAACGATTGGGCCTCTATCAATTTATTGGTACTCTACAATGTACCTTTTGGCATTTGCTGTGGTATACTTGTTATGCAGTAAAAAGATTAAAAATAAAACCTTTACTAAGATTAATTTAGTTCAATTAGAAGATCTGCTATCATATATATTAATTGGACTATTAATTGGTGGACGTTTAGGCTATGTACTATTCTATAATCTAGATTATTACTTATCAAATCCTATGGAGATTTTACTTCCATTTTCTATCCAGAATGGAGTGTGGAAGTTTACTGGGATTGCAGGCATGTCTTATCATGGAGGATTGATTGGGGTTATATATGCTATATGGCTTTATGGACGAAAAGTAAACTTACATTTATTTATTTTAGCTGATTTCTTAACAGCATCTATCCCATTGGGATACTTCTTTGGAAGAATAGGAAATTTTATTAATGGTGAATTATATGGGCGCACTACAGAATCTGCAATGGGAATGTATTTCACAAATGCTGGAGATTATCAACTAAGACATCCTTCTCAACTCTATGAAGCATTTTTTGAAGGTATCGTATTATTTTTTATTATTAATTACTTTAATAGACATAAACAACTTGGCTTTAATAGTGGGTTATATGTCTTTGGATATGGATTCTTCAGATTCTTTATTGAATTTTTCCGTGAACCAGATGCTCATTTAGGATTTATCTTATTTACTCTAAGTATGGGACAACTACTATGTATTGCAATGATGGCAGGTGGTATTCTAATTTGGTTTACCGGCAATAAGCTTGCTATTGAAGACTAAAAGAAAAAACTGGCTCATTATTTGTCATGCTGGCAGACTGTAAAGAATTTCCATTATACAAATTTATAATATTACGTTGCTCCTTATATAAATCCATAAATAGAGAATTCAGTATAGCGACATTAGAAGATGGAGAAAAATTATCTATCTCTAAAAAGAAAACTGTATACTCTACACCAATCTCTTTACCAATATATTTCCATCTATAGTCTTGAACCATAAAATTATCAGATAGATAATTAACTAGAAATATATCAATATCGTCACCTTCTTTTTCGGTACCCACATTTATTGTTTTATAGTTAGCATTTTCTAACAATAAATACACGTCGTGGCTAAATACTTGAATAGTGATTTCAGCGCTTTGTTGTTCCGGCTTAATTTGTATATCTGTTGTAGATATAAAAAATTTATGCGCAAAGAGCATGCTCAATAAAAATACTGAACCAATTATCTTTGAAATAAAATTCATTTCTTATTCAGTAGAATCAACATCAGGAGTTGCAGCATCAGGAGTTGCAGCATCATCACGTACACGCTGCATTAGATTGCTACTTCCACCCCAACCTTCAGATTTATATGTTTCAAATCGTGTAGGCAGTCTTTTTTCAGGCCAATGATTATTATTTCTTTCAACATCAGCAATTTGAAAAAATGGATCAAGTGTCATATTTTTAATAGGCTTTTCTGTCTTAAAGACTTTTGTTACTTCGCCTCTATTGAACCTCCATATTTCTACAGGAATTTCAATAACTTCTTTTTCTCCGTCTTCATATTCAAATTCTAAAATAATTGGCATAATGATACCGCCATTATCAGAAAATTTTACAGAATAAAAATGGTCATCCTCATCGATTAACTCACTCTCTTTATCTGATAAATCATCCATAAAGTCGCGATGCTGTCTTTTGTCTTTTTTGGTAACCTGATTTTTATCATAATCATCGTAAAAATCCCTAGTTGCAGGATCACGATCTGTTACTGTTGATTCAATATCTTCCTCATCAAGCATTGCACTATAATATTGACTCTTGTTATCAGCTTTTTTCTTATATGATTTTTGTTCTTCTGGATCCATTTCAAGTTGATACCAGTCAACAGATTCAATAGATAAATCAACATGATCATTGCTAAAGAACCATCCTCTCCAAAACCAATCTAAATCTACTGCAGATGCATTTTCCATAATTCTGAAAAAGTCTGTTGGAGTTGGATGTTTGAACATCCACGTTTTAGAATATTCTTTAAAAGCATAGTCAAACAATTCACGTCCCATGATTGTATCTCTTAATATATTTAAGGCAAGAGTTGGCTTTCCATAAGCGTTTGCCCCAAATTGGTATATTGACTCAGAATTAGTCATGATTGGCATGATATTAGATTTATCGCCTTTCATATAGTTGATGATATATTCAGTATTCTTTGATGGATGAAATAGTTCCGTATCCCATTCTCTACCTGCTATATCATCCATAAAAGAGTTAAGACCTTCATCCATCCATGTCCATTGTCTTTCATCGGAATTAACAATCATAGGAAACCAAAAATGTCCTACCTCATGGATAATCACTCCAATTAAGCCTTTTTTTGTACGCTCAGAGTAGGTTCCATCTTCTTCGGGTCTATACCCATTAAAACAAATCATTGGGTATTCCATACCCATCCTATCAATATGAGCTGAAATTGCTACTGGATATGGATAATCAAAAGTATACTTTGAATAGACTTCTACTGTATGTGCTACAGATTTGGTAGAATATTGTCCCCATAAAGGTTCTGCTTCATTTGGATAGTATGACATTGCCATAACTGTATTGTCACCAACCTCAACACCAATAGCATCCCATATATATTTTCTCGATGTAGCAAAAGCATAGTCTCGAACATTTTCTGCCTTGAAGTGCCATGTTTTTGTTTCTTCGGAATGAGTTTTTTCATTTTCTAATGCTTCAGAATTTGTGACAATTTTTACAGGCTCGTCAGCACTTTTAGACTCTTCTAATCTAGCCATCTGATCTTTAGTCAGTATTAGCTGCGGATTTTGTAATACACCAGTAGCACCCAATACGTGATCAGCTGGTACCGTAATTTTGACATCATAGTCTCCAAAAATTAATGTGAATTCTCCTCGACCTAAAAACTGTTTATTTTGCCAGCCGTATATGTCATTATACATACACATACGTGGGAAGAATTGTGCGATGGTATAGATGTAATTATCATCTTCTTCAAAATATTCATATCCAGATCTTCCACCGTCTCTAATATGGTCATTAATATTATACCACCATTTAATTTTAAATT
The DNA here is from genome assembly GCA_905182795.1 of uncultured bacterium. GTDB lineage: Bacteria > Fidelibacterota > Marinisomatia > Marinisomatales > Marinisomataceae > Marinisoma. The sequence goes on from CAJJCZ010000008.1 coordinate 7,944, forward strand.
TATATACTTCTCCTGCGCGCAATGGTCTTGGTAAATCTATACGCATCATTGTTTTATTAATGATATATGGCAAATCTCTGTTCAGCCCATCTTTTACATGTTCAATTTTAAATCCACCATCAAAATCTCTGTAGAAATTTTTAAGTGTACTCAAAGGAATAGATTCTCCTACTGTCATTTTTTCACGACCGCGTTGTGCTCCAAAGTCACCAGAAGATTGAATCTTATAGCTATCGGAATCTAATGCTCTCACATTTTGATCTAATTGTACCCATAAGTAACCAAGCTGATCTGGTGAATTATTATGAAATGTAATTGTCTCTTCTCCGTAGAGTATTTGATTTTCATCATCAATAACAAGATCCATATCATAATCTGCTTCTTGTTGCCAATAGTCATGCCCAGGATAGCCCGCTGCAGTCCTGTAAGTGTTAGGGGTAGTAATATCTTCATTTAACTGTTTAAACTTGTCAAGATTGACTTGAGGATAGACAATTGATATTGCTAAAGCTATAGCGATAATTTTTTTGATCATAGAAATCTCCGTCTTAAAGTATTATTATTGATTCTTATAAAATGTAATGACTAAATAATAATGTTGTTAGTAAAAAAAAGATGTTATTTTCATATAATAACAAGGAGATAGTTATGGTAAAGAAAATACTTTTTATTCAAAATAGAAAAGATGTAAAACGTTCTAATTTTTTTGATCATTGGGAAAACATTCATGCTCCCCATATGGTAACGGTTTTAAAGCCTCAAAAATATGTACTTACATTTTTTGAAGAAGATCTTGAAAACGGATGCTGTGGAATGGCTGAATTATGGTTTCATTCACAAGAAGAGTATACCGTAGCAATGGAAAGACGAGGTACTGAATTTGGTAAATCTGATAATTGGCACGATGTAGCAAAAGCGTGGCCTGATCCTGAACGATATGAGTATACAGGCAGAGAAGTCAAGATTGTTGATAATACTTAGTATTGTATGAATCGATATATATTATTTTTTCTCATTCCTTTATTTTTTAGCTGTACAAAACAATCTTTTCAAGTTGGAGATATATTTTTTCAAGATTTAGACTGTGGACCGCCATGTCAAGCTATTGAAGCTGTAACTTCTGGCTATCAAGGTGCGCAGCTTTCTCATTGTGCTATCATTACCTTTGTAGGAACATCTAATTATGACACAATCCTGACTGAAGCAATTGGAGAAACTGTCATTCAAACAACGTTGCATGATTTTTTAAATCGTAGTAATAAGGTATTTGTTGGACGTCTAAAAAATGAATATCAGTATATGATTCCTGATGCGATTACATATATTCAAACTGATTTAAATGGTAAGCCGTATGATTATATCTTTGATATAAATGATGACACATACTATTGCTCTGAAATTATTTATGAAGGGCTTAAAAAAGCAGATAACACACAGGAATTATTCTCTTTAAAACCTATGACATTCAATGAGCCTGGTACTGATAGTCCTTTTGTTCATTGGGTAGAGTATTATGAAGAATTAGGACATCCTATTCCTGAAGGAGAGTTGGGATTAAATCCTGGACGTATGTCACGATCTGATGCGATTGAGATTGTTCATGTTTATGAGAAACCAACAGGGATGTATTAAAGATCTTGATATGTTTCACGATATAAACATTGCTCACATGCTTCTTTATCAAGCGTTGGAGCAGTATCGTTCTGTAGGCAATTAAACATACCTTCTACAGTATTATCGATCCAGTCAGTATCTAATTGAAATTCTACTAATGTTCTTCTGAATTGCATTGTTTTACCTAAGTGCGGTTGATTCGTATCTCCATTGTAATACATGAGATAGCCAATCTTTGAAACGTCAAAGCCATTCTTTTGTAATAACCAACTATAAATTTCTAATTGTCTTTTATATGATACGCCACGACCCCAAACATCGTCACGAGAATTGATGGTAGCACGCTTTGCTGTTGCTTTAAAATCGATAACAACTAATTCCTCTTTTTCATTAATCATAATATCATCGACGCCGCCATATATTAATAGATTAAAATCAGGATGCACATATTGAATACCTTTAAATGAGTTCTGCCATTGTTCAATATCAGGATGATGAAATGGTTTAATATTCAAATTATACTCTTTGAAAAGACCGTGAGGTCTGTCTTCTTTTCTACAATAATCCATTTCTTTTTTTAGTAAGGTATCTACTGCTGAATTAATAGCCCAACCTGGACCAGATGGCTCTCTAAATCCTAAGCGAACTTCTAAGTAGAAACATCGTTCACACTTACAAAATAATTCAATCTTAGTTCGACTTAACTTGAAAGCAGCCGGACTCTCTGGATTATATCTCCATTTATCTCCGACGATAGGATTATATTTAGCCATATTTTAATCTACATCAATAGGATCAAAATCGCCAGACCATGCCAAGCATTTTTGATTATCTTTTGCAATCTTAGATATCACCTTCACATCATCTCTAGATATAGTAAAGTGATCTAAATCTAAATTTTCTTTTAGGCGATTATAATGTACAGATTTAGGCAATACTGGATATCCAAGCTGTATCGCCCACTTTAAAAATAATTGTGGAACAGTTACTTCATATTGATCGGCAATATTTTGACATGGAATCGCACCACTTTTCATATCTTCAGGCTTTCCATTCCACTGCGATCCTTCTCTCCAATTTGGAATTGGAGCTAATGATGAGTAAGCAATCGGTAATATTTCATGCTTATCCATGTATTGTGCTAATTCTGTGCGTACAACATGCCATGGATGAATTTCTATTTGATTTGCTACGGGCATTTCAACCCCAGCCATTTCAATTTCTTGAATATGTTTTACATTATAATTTGATACTCCGATATTTTTTACTTTACCCTGTTTTTTTAATTCAATCATTGCCTCCCATTGCTCTAATCGATTCTCTTTAGCAAAAGGATTATGAATTAAATATAAATCAATTTCATCTACTTGGAGCAATTTAAGACTCTGATCACAAGCACTAATTGCGCCTTTAAAATTTTGAAATGGCTCTTCTTGACCAAACATTCCTGGCCACATCTTTGTAGTAATAAAAATTTTATCTCTTGGAGTTGATGATGCCGCAAGCGCTCTACCAATACCTTCTTCATTACGATAGACTTGAGCAGTATCAATATGTTGATATCCCAATTCTAGAGCATCAGTAGAAATTTGTGCTACTTTATCATTAGGAATGAGCCAAGTACCAAGCCCAATCATTGGTATGCCAATCTTATTCATGGCAATATTATACGATAATTTTTGTGACATATCCCATCTTTTTTGCAAATCTGTGTTGCCTTTAATATGTCTGGGTTCATAAGGGCACATCCTACAGCCACGACCACAGCATACTTTTTCATCGATTAAAAATTGAGATGTTAACATGAGGCAATAATAGAGTTTATACTAAAATAATAAAAGGGTTAAGATTTGTATTTATCTGTAATAGAAATTTCATCTACCTTGCCTTGAAAATGTCCATTATAAATCGTGTCGGCCATCCATTCTTTTTCGATATCAATTTCATCTAATGAGATATTTTTCCACCAATATTTATTTTCTGGATCCCAGCGATATTTTCTTAACCTTAAAAGATCTTTTGTATGGAAGGGACTCTTTAGTGCAGCAATTTTATAGATAGGCATAGCTGCATTGACTAATAATTCTAGTACTGCATTATCTGACCCCTCGATATCATGAGTAATCAAATGAATAAGGGCATCTACATCAAACATTGCACGATGTGAATCATAATAAAATCCATGCCAAATACATAAAATTTCTTGGCCTCGAGCACTAAAGCCTCGCTCTGTCCAATTAATATCATTAACAGAACATGCCCATACTTTATCTTGTGAGAGTGGTA